>JAFAXX010000189.1 GCA_019240655.1 Solirubrobacterales bacterium | reverse complement strand
GCCTCACCAACCCCAACCAGATCCAAGCCAAGGCCCTCGAGCTACTCAACATCAAGCTCGCCGCGTAGCCAAAGCCCCACCAGCCCGAACACCCCCAACCACCCGCCACCACGGGCAAATCACAGACCCCACCTCAAAAAGTTCCGGCTAGCTGAGCGAATCGCCCGCCTGCGAGGGTGCCTCACCGGCGGGCGTCGCGGATCGAGCCTCCCGCGCCCAATTTTCACCGTCTAGGCCGGCCGCGATTTACGATTGGCCATGAGCGATGAGAGCATCGCCGCGAAGATCGAGAGCCTGGTCGCCGAAGAGCACGACCTTCGCCGACGCGAGGAATCCGACAACAAGGGCGCCGAGCAGCCTGAAACCGATCAGCAGCGGCTGCGCGCAGTGGAGGTAGAGCTTGATCGCTGCTGGGACCTTCTGCGCCAGCGCCGGGCCCGCGCGGGGTTCGATCAGGATCCCGATGACGCGCGCGTTCGCGACGCGGACACCGTCGAGCGGTATCTCCAGTAGCGCCGGCGTGCTGGCGATCGAATGTGATCGGGCTCAGCCCGTGAGCATCGGGGAGGGCGGAATCCGTGTCCGCCCCCGGATCTCCCCGATGCGCATGGCCACCTCGTCCAGGTAGCACCAGGTCCAATCCTCGCCCGGCTCGAGCGAGCGAATCAGGGGGTGCCCGTCGGCGTGGTAGTGAGCGGTCGCGTGACGCTTGGGCGAATCGTCGCAGCAGCCGACATGGCCGCATTCCAGGCAGATGCGCAGGTGCAGCCAGACGCCACCCTCGCGCAGGCAGTCCTCACAGCCACCAACGCTGTCGGGCAGCTCGAGCAAAGTGATGGTGTCCAGATGGGTGCAGGTCGTCATGGGTGGTTCTCCAGTCGTGCCGGGGCGGATGGGTGGAAGCGGAGCCAGACGTGGAACGTCGTGCCGTGCTCGGAGGTCTCGAACGTCAACGAGCCGCCGTGTCGCTCGACGACGATCCGCCGTGCGGTGTCTAGCCCCAGGCCGGTCCCGCGGCCGACGTCCTTGGTCGTGAAGAACGGCTCGAATAGATGGGGCTGGACCTCCGGCGCGATGCCGGGCCCGGTGTCGGCGATGTCGACCCGGATGCACTCGCCGTCGCGTCTGGTTCTGATCGTGAGCGTGCCACTCTGGCCGAGGGCTTCGATCGCATTGTCGATCAGGTTCGTCCAGACCTGGTTGAGCTCCGAGCCGTAGATGGTGATCGCCGGCAGCGTGCGCTCGTAGTCGCGCTGGATCTCGATCTCGGTGTGCTTGACCTTGTGGGCGAGCACCTTGAGCGTGGTCTCAAGGCCCTCGTGGATGTCGGCCTCCACCACCCCGCCGCGGTCCATGTACGCGTAGGCCTTGACCGCGCCGATCAGCGAGCTCATGCGTTCGGTGGACTCGCGTAGGTCGTTCACCAGCCGCTGGGCGCTGAGCGACGCCGCGACCGATCGCAGCGCCGCCGGCGTCGCCGGCCCGGCCAGCCCCTCCAGCTGCTCGAGCCACTCGGCGTCGAGACCGGCGGCGGCGAGCGGCTCCGCCAGGCGCCACGCGTCCGGCACCTCCAGCGCGTCGAGCCGGTCGAGCATCTCGTCCTCGGCGTCGGTGGCGTCGAGCGCGGACAGCGCGTTTCGCTTGGCGCATTGCCGCAGCGCCTGCTCACGCAGGTCAGCAATCCGCGCGGCATCCTCGCGCTCGATCCCGGCGGCCACGAATTCGCGGATCGTGGCGCCGATCACTTCCAGGGCCTCAGCCAGGTCGGCGGCCGCACGGCGTGCGGCCGAGGCGGGATTGTTGAGCTCATGAGCCAGACCTGCGGCCATCGTGCCCAGCGCCGCCAGCCGCTCGTGGTTCTGCTCGATCGCGGCGAAGCGCGCCACGACCGGCCGCACCTGGCGCATGATCCGCCGATGCACCGGCGGGTGTGCGAGCGCCAGCCGCCGGAACTCGGCGGCGGGAATCAGCGCCAGGCGGACAGCGGTGAGGGCAACCATGCGGGCGGTGATTGGCGTTTCGGTCAGGGTGGGTACGGCGCCGATCCACGTGGGCGCGTCCTGGTGGCCGAGCGGCTCGAGGCGCTCGCCGTCGCGCACGAACGTCTGGAGGGTTCCTGCGAGGAGGCACCAAAGCCCTCGGGCCGGCGCGTCGCCCGGGATCACGACCTCGCCCGGCTCGGCGGTGAGCCATTCGGCCACCACGGCCCATTCGGCCAGCGCGGCGTCATCGAGGTCGTCGAACAGGTCCAGCGGGCGCAGGTCGGCGGCGGTCACGGGCGTCGCAGCCATCACGCCTCCGCGAGATACTGATGAACCAGCGAGACCGCCATCGAGCCCTCGCCCACCGCGCTCGCCACCCGCTTGATCGACCGGGCGCGGACGTCGCCGGCCACGAACACACCCGGCACGCTCGTCTCGAGTGGGAACGGGTCGCGGTCGAGCGGCCAGCCGTCGGCCTTAGCATCGAGTCCAGCCAGGACGAAGCCGCGCTCGTCGCGGGCAACCACGCCCGCCAGCCATTCGGTCCTGGGCGCAGCGCCGATGAACACGAAGCACGCATCGACATCCAGCGCGGACTCGGTCCCGTCGGCGGAGCGAACGCGCAGCACGCGTAGCCGCCCATCGCCTTCGGCCGCGACCGCCTCGGCCCGCGTGCGCACTTCGACGTTGGGCAGCGCCTCGATCTGCTCGATCAGGTAATGCGACATCGACTTGGCCAGCGAGTCGCCGCGCACGAGCATCGTCACCTGCCCCGCGTACTTGGAGAAGTACACGGCCGCCTGTCCGGCCGAGTTCGCGCCGCCGATCACCACCACATGCTGATCCTGGCACGACCGCGCCTCGGTAACCGCCGCACCGTAGTAGATGCCCTGCCCGGTCAACTCGGCGAAGCCCGGAACCTCGAGCTGGCGATAGGACACGCCCGAGGCCACCAGCACGCTGCTGGCGCTGAGGCTCCCGCCGCCGGTCAGCTCGAGGATCCGGCCGGAACCTTCGACGCGCAACCCGGCGGCGTCTTGGAGCGTGACGAGCTCGGCCCCCAGGCGCCGCGCCTGATCGGTTGCCCGGCGGGCCAGATCAGATCCGCTCAGGCCAGTCGGGAACCCGAGGTAGTTCTCGATCCGGCTCGACTGGCCGGCCTGACCGCCGGGCGCCTCCCGCTCGACCATGATCGTCCGCAGGCCCTCCGACGCGCCGTACACCGCGGCGGCCAGCCCGGCCGGACCACCGCCGACGATCGCCAGGTCGTAGTGCTCCGACGCCGGCTGGGCGCTGATGCCGAGCCGCTCGGCCAGCTCGAGAACCGTCGGCCGCTCGAGTACCGTGCCGTCCTCCAGCAGCGCCACCGGCAGCCGGTCCTCGTCGACGTCCGCCACCTTCAGCAGCTGCCGCGCCTCTGAGTCGCGCTCGACGTCGAGCCACCGAGCGGGAACTCGGTTGCGGGCCAGGAAGTCGCGCAGATCATGCGAGGACCGAGAGAACCGATGACCGATCAGCCTCACGCCGCCCGACTCCAGCGCGGCCCCCGCCTCCCATCCGCTCAGCAGGTCCTCCACCACCGGGAACAGCTCCTCCTCGGGCGGATCCCACGGTTTAAGCAGGTAGTAGTCAAGCGAGACCTCGTTGATCGCCTGGATCGCCGCCTCCGTGTCGGCGTACGCGGTCAGCAGCACACGCTTGGCCGCGGGCGCGATCTCCCGCGCACGCACCAGGTACTCCGTGCCCGACAGACTCGGCATCCGCTGGTCGGCCACGAGCAGTGCGACCTGCTCGCCGCGCCGCCCCAGCTCTCGCAGCGCCTCGAGCGCCTCCTCGCCGGAGCCGGCACGCACGATCCGATAGCGCTCACCGAACCCTCGCCGCAGATCCCGGGATACAGCGGCCAGCACCGCCGGCTCATCGTCCACGGCCACGATTGCCGGACGCCGACGCGGAGGCTCGCTCATGGCCCGACCGTAACCAACCCGTCAACCCTCACCCACCGACGTTGGCTGACAGGGCGTCGAGGATCCGGCCCGCCAACCAGGGGTTAGTCAGGCAGCGGCCTACGTGCGCCGCCGAGCCAGTCGAGTGATGGACGCTATTCTCGCCCGGGTCAGGCGGGCGTGAGGTGCGACGCGTCCGCGCATTCGGGTGCCCGCTCGGCTCCGCGTAGCGCCCGGAGCAGCAGCCGCCGTAGCGTGGCGCGCTCGTCCGCGTCTAGGGCTTGGAGGACCTCGGCTTCGATCGCCTGCTGGGCGTCGGCGGCTCGCTCCAGAACCGCGCGGCCCGTGTCGGTGATGTGGACGCGGTGGCGTCGGCGGTCCTCTGAATCGCGGCGGCGGACCAGATGGCCGCAATCCTCGAGTTCGTTCAGCAACAGCACGACGTTCTTGGCGTCGATGCAGAGGGCGTCGACGAACTGCTGCTGCGGCGCGCCGTCGTGGTCGCCGAGGTAGCTCAGGGCCATCAGCAGCCGGAGGTCGATGCCTAGGAGCTCAGGGTCGCTGCGACGCATGGCCTGCTTGGCCAGCCGCGCCAGCAGGACCATCGTCCCGGCTTCGGCTTGAGTGTGCTCGGAATCCATGACGCCGACGATTATAGCGCAGATCGACCATATTTCTACCATAGAGAATTATTGGTATATCAAGATTAATACTTGCTTCGGTAATGATTCGTGGTATGGTGGTCCTACCCCCCGCCGGAAAGGAACACCATGACTTCGAGCTTTCTCAGGCCACGGTCCGCAGCTACACCAAACCGCTGGGTCGTCCTAGCCCTCGTCGGAGTTGCCCAGCTGATGGTCGTGCTCGACGCGACGGTCGTGAACGTCGCCCTGCCGTCCGCCCAGCGCGCGCTGCACTTCTCGGCCGACAACCACCAGTGGGTGATCACCGCCTACGCCTTGTCCTTCGGTAGCCTGCTGCTAGTCGGGGGCAAGCTCGGCGACCTGTGGGGTCGAAAGTGGACACTGATCGGAGGGCTGGCCGGGTTCGCGATCGCCTCGGCGATCGGCGGCCTCGCGCAGTCCTTCGGGATGCTGGTCGGCGCACGCGCGCTTCAGGGAGCGTTCGGTGCGCTGCTGGCCCCCTCGGCCCTGGGTCTTCTGACCGTGACCTTCCAGGGCTCGCCGGATCGAGCCAAGGCGTTCGGAGTCTTCAGCGCGATCGCCGCCGGAGGCGCCTCGGTCGGTTTGCTGCTCGGCGGCGCGCTCACGCAGGCGATCTCCTGGCGCTGGAGCCTGTACGTCAACCTGGCGATCGCGATCCCAGCCGGACTCGCGGCGCTCCGGCTGCTGGTCAACGAGCCCCATGAGGTGCGCCCGCGGATCGACCTCCCGGGCGTAGCGCTTGCCTCCGGCGGCCTGTTTGCGCTCGTCTACGGGTTCTCCAACGCCGAGACGACGTCCTGGTCAAACCCGGTCACGGTGCTGGCGCTGGCCGCCAGCGCGGCGCTCCTGAGCGCGTTCATCCTCCTGGAGCGGCGCGTCGAGCATCCCCTGCTGCCGCTGCACATCGTCTGGGACCGCGCCCGCGGCGGTGCCTACGCCACGATCGCGCTGGCCGGGTCGGCTGTGTTCGCCGTGTTCCTCTTCCTGACCTACTTCATGCAGCAGACCCTCCTCTTCTCACCGCTGAAGACCGGCCTCGCCTTCCTGCCCATGACCGTGATGATCGTGCTCACTGCCACCACCGTGCAGACGCGGATCCTGCACCGCACCGGCGCTAAGCCGCTCGTGGTCGCCGGTATGGGGCTCGGAGTAGTCGCAATGCTGATGTTCTCCCGCCTGACCGTTGACGCTGCCTACGCGAGCAACGTCGTGCCCTGGCTCGTGCTCACCGGTATGGCGATGGGCTTGGTCTTCGCCCCGGCGTTCTCGACGGCCACGCTCGGCGTGCACAGCAGCGACGCTGGGATCGCCTCCGCGATGGTGAACACCTCCCAGCAGGTAGGCGGGTCGATCGGGACCGCGCTCCTGAGCACGATCTTCGCCAGCGCCGCCGCCAGCTTCGCCTCGGCCCACGGCGATGCCGCGAATGTTGCCGCCCAGGCCACGATCCACGGCTACACCACGGCCTTCGACTGGGCGGCCGGGCTGTTCGCGGTCGGCCTGCTCCTCGCCCTGCTGATCCTCCCGACCGACGGCGCCGCCCGCGCGCGCGTCGCGACCGCCGAGCCCTCCGCCGAGCTCGCGCTCAGCGCCGACACCGCATAACCAGCTGTCCCCTCGAGACCCGGAGAAACGTCTATGAGTAATGGCCCCAACCAGACCGCCTTCAGAGCCGGAGCGTTCGTCTCCGAGGACGCCGTCCGCAACGCGCTCGACCCGGGACGCCGGGGGCGGCCGACCCACGGCGCGCCGGCCGCCCGCCGGACCCAGCTTCGTCGCTGGTCGGTCGCAGACCTCATCGCCCGCGCCGTCCCTGCCCTCAGGTCGCCGAAGCCGCTCACTGACGGCCGGGCCTGCCCATGTCCGCGGTGAGCGCGAGCCCCACCTCCGTCGCGGACCGGCGCGCGGTGGCGCGCCGGTTGCTCGCCGTAGTGGTGCTTGCCGTCTGCGCCGTGACCGTGCTCCTAGCCGTGCCGGATCTGCGGCCCGTGGTGCACGAAGTCAGGACGATGAATCCGCTCCTGGTGGCGGCCGCGGTCGGGCTCGAGCTCGCGTCGTGCCTCGCCTTCGTGGTCATCTTCCGGCTCTTCTTCGCCGGGCTCCCGCAGCCCGCGGCGCAAGAGATGGCCTGGATACAGATGGGATCGGGCGCGCTGCTGCCGGGCGGCGGAGCCGGGTCGCTCGCACTCGGTGGCTGGCTGCTTCACCTCGCCGGGATGCCGGCCCGGGAGATCGTGCGTCGATCGAGCGGGCTGTTCTTCCTCACCAGCGCGATCAACGTGCTCACGCTCGGTCTGGCCGGCGTCGTGCTGCTGTCCGGCGCCGGCGACGGGCCGCACGACCTGCTCCGCGCCGGATTGCCCGTGCTGGCCGCGCTGTCGGTGACGCTCCTCGTCTTCGCCGCGCCGCCGCTGACCCGACGGATCGCGGTCGACCACCACCGGCTGGCATGGCTGGATGACATCGGCGTTGGGATCCCGTCCGCCCGACGCGCCCTCGCCCGCCCCGACTGGCGGCTGCTCGGCGGCGCCGGCTACCTGCTGTTCGACATCGCCGTGCTCTGGACCACCTTCGCCGCCACCGGCCTGCGCCCGCCGCTTGCGCCCCTCGTGCTCGCTTACCTCGTCGGCTACCTCGCCAACGCCGCCCCAATCCCCGGAGGGATCGGAGTCCTCGACGCCGGCCTCGTCGGCGCCCTGGCCCTGTACGGGCTACCAATCACCCACGCAACCGCGGCCGTACTCGTCTATCATGCCATCGCCTTCTGGCTTCCCACCCTCGGAGGCACGATCGCGTACGGCCGGCTTCGCCCCCGTCTCGGCCAACCCGCCACAGCGGCGCCGGCGGTGACGCACCACTTCCGCGCAGCCGGACCTACAACACGGTCACGACGCGGCGCCGCTAGAACACAGCCCACAGCTGGGCGGTCTGCTTACACCGAACCGCCGGGGCATCCCCTCAATCACGCGCGCCGATCGGACGATCAGCCCTCACGCCTGCCCGTCGCCCGACCGGGTTGTAGCCGAACTCGACCGCCGCAACACAGTGTCCACCTGCACCGCCACCGGGTCGATGGCCGGCGCACCCTAAGGTTCTCGAGGTCCAAGGCGACACCAGAGCTGGACTCACGCTGTTGGCCGGGACAGCCAGACGTCGCCAACTCGATCGTGAGCTCGGAAACGACCCGCTGAGCAAGGAATCGTTCGGGACAACGCACACGATGTGCTCAGGCCGTGTCAAGGGCGGCGGAAAAGTCGACCCCCTGCGCCGGTCGAAAAAGTGGACCACCTTTGGGGTTGTGAACACGAACGCACATGGCAGTACGAAGTGGTAGATGGCGGTCCCGCTGACTGCGGTGCTGTAGGAGTGATGAAGGTTGTTTGGCCCTCTGGAGTCGCGCTTCGGGGGAGGCTTCGAACACCAACCAGCTGTGTGAGCTCGAGGCAGAACGGGTTCGCCGGCAAGCCCCCGACCAGCAACTGCTGAGCATTTCGGCCGGCGGCGCGGCCGCGTGTGGAGTATCGGACCCGCGGTAGGTGGCGGGACCCGTTGACTCTGCACGGGTGAGCTGAGCTTCGGTGTCCTTTTCCGCGTTCAACCCGTTTCTACACGCGCCAGGACAACCTTCGCAGGAACCGCGAACGTTTGTTCTGCTAGGGTGGTTGTCAGGTCGTGGAAGGGCTAGCGTCGACTCAGGGCGGTCCGCGCCGACGCTTGATCTAGAAGGCTTCTGCGTCCCATCGCCCCCTATTGATTGGATTTCGATGAACGCTGCTGAGCAGAAGGTTGTGCAGTACCTGCGCGAGGCGCAGGCAAGTGAGCATGCCCTTATCCGCGTGTTGCAGTCGCAGATCGCGATGACGCCGAGCGGCTCCTACCGCTCGGGTTTGGAGAAGCACCTCGACGAGACTCGCGACCACGCCCAACGCGTCGGCGACCGGTTGAAGTCTCTTGATCACGGCGCCAATCCGGTCTTGGCGGTCGTCGGCTTCTGGGAGGACGTGATCGGGCAGGCGCTGGCCTTCGGTAAGACCCCGTTCGATCTTCTGCGCGGCTCCGGCGGCGAGGAAAAGGTGCTCAAGAACGCCAAGGACGCCTGCGCCACCGAGGCGCTGGAGATCGCCACCTACACGGCGATCGAACGGCTTGCGCGTGCGGTCGGCGACGAGGAGACCGCCCACCTGGCCGAGGGGATCCTGGCCGAGGAGGAACGGATGCTCCAGCGCATTCTGCGGGAGATTCCCAAGCTCACCGACGCGGTTGCTCGCGCCGAGGTCCACGGCGACCCCTCCTACGACCTGACCAAGACCGGCGCAGCCGACGCCGTCCGGGAGGCCGGCGCGGCGACGAAGACCGCCGCGGGCAAGACGACCACCGCCACCAAGCGCACTGCCCGCCGAGCCCGCAAGGTCCCGGGTGCTGCTCAGCTGGAGGGTCAAGTGAAGGGTGCAGTGGCCGGCGAAGAGGATCTTGCGATCGCGCGGTACGACTCGCTCACCGCGGAGGAGATCACCGAGAAGCTGAGTGGGCTCTCTCAGATCGACCTGGCCAAGATCGACTCCTACGAGCGCAAGAACGAGAACCGCTCCACGGTCCTCAGCCGCGTCACCGCCCTGCGGGGGCGTGAGCCGTGGGCCGGTTATGACGAGCTGACCGCCGCTGAGGTGCAGGCGGCCCTGTCCGAGGGTGACGAGGAGCGTGTCAAGCAGGTGCGCGCTTACGAGCGCTCCCACAAGAATCGGGCCAGCGTACTCAAGGCCACCGAGCGGGAAGCCGCCAACGTCTAGATCTGTTCGTGGCGCTGCGGGGTCGATCGACCCCGCAGCGTAGGCGTCACCGACATCCTGCATCCGCTGTCCCTCCTGGTTTCGCGTCTTCGACAACGCGAAGCCTGCGAGGGGCAGCCGGATGTCTCCTAGAAGACCACTGAAAAAGTCGGGTCTGTCCGGCGGGTTTAAGAACCTTTCGGGCATGCTTGCGACTGCGTCTTGTCAGCTTGGGTTCTTGGATGCGGCGGGGTTGATGGGCCCGCTGCCGGAGGGGTCATTCTTCTCGTTGTTG
>JAFAXX010000187.1 GCA_019240655.1 Solirubrobacterales bacterium | reverse complement strand
CGCTGTTCGCCGAGCAGACCTCGACCGACAGCATGCGCCGGTCGATCGCCGAGCTGATCGCGTTCCTGCGGCGAGACAACCCGGTCCCGGCGGGTAGCGTGTTGTTGACCGGCACCGGGCTCGTGCCCCCGGACGACGTCTCGCTCGCGCCGGGACAGTGGGTGGAGATCCGGATTTCCGGCATCGGCGCGCTGCGCAACCCGGTCGGCGCGTCGACGGGGCCAACCGATCCAGAGGAGGACTGAGGCACATGTCAGACACGGCGAGCGCACTGGAGGGGGTCAACTTCGTCGCCGGCCGGTGGACGGCGAGTCGTGGCGGCGAGACCTACGAGCGGCGCAACCCATGGCGGCCGTCGGAGGTGGTGGGCGAGTTCCCGAGCTCGGGCGCCGAGGACGTCGACGCGGCCGTGGCGGCGGCCGAGGCCGCGCACCCGGCCTGGTCCTCGCGGCCGGCCGCCCAGCGCGGCGCGATCCTCGCCCGCGCGGCCGACGCGATCGACGCGCGCGTCGAGGAGATCGCCCAGGACATGACCCGGGAGATGGGCAAGCCGCTGCGCGAGGCGCGCCTCGAGGCGGCCCGCGCGGCGATGATCCTCCGCTTCTTTGCCGGCGAGGGCTGGCGCCCCTGGGGCCAGGTGTACGAGCAGTCGGCGAGCGGGGCGATGGTCTACACGCGGCGGCGATCGCTCGGGGTCGTCGGCCTGATCACCCCGTGGAACTTCCCTGCCGCGATCCCGGCGTGGAAGACCGCGCCGGCGCTCGCGTACGGCAACACCGTGGTGCTCAAGCTGGCCCAGGACGCGCCGCTTACCGGCCTACATCTCGCCCGTGCGCTTGCCGAGGCCGACCTGCCCGAGGGCGTGCTCAACGTCGTCATCGGGCGCGGCTCGGCTGTCGGCGAGCCGCTGATCGCCGACCCCCGCGTGCGGGCGGTTTCGTTCACCGGCTCGGTGCCCGTCGGGCACGGCGTCCGCGACCGGGCCGCGTCGCTCGGCAAGCGCACGCAGCTCGAGCTCGGTGGGCACAACCCGATGATCGTGGCGGCCGACGCCAAGCTCGACGCCGCGGTGCAGGCGGCGTACGCGGGGGCGTTCTGGTCGGCCGGCCAGAAGTGCACGGCGACGCGGCGGATCTACGTCGAGGAGCCGGTCTACGACGAGTTCCGCGAGCGCCTGCTCGCCCGCATCGAGCACGGCAAGGTCGGCGATCCGGCCGACCCCGACACCGAGGTCGGGCCGCTCGTCAACCAGAGCCAGTTCGAGGAGGTCCTGGCCGGCATCGACCGCGGCCGCGAGGAGGGCGGAACCGTGCTGACCGGCGGCGAGCGAGCTGACGCCGACGCCTACCTGGTCGCGCCGACCGTGTTCGAGAACGTCGGCGACGACGCCTACCTGTCCTGCGAGGAGGTGTTCGGCCCGGTCACCTCGCTCTACCGCTTCGGCACGTTGGAGGAGGCGATCGAGCGCGCCAACGCCGTCCGCTTCGGGCTCTCGGCGGCGGTGTTCACCACCAATCTGGCCACCGCCACGCGCTGCGTCGACGAGCTCCAGGCGGGCATCCTCCACGTCAACTCGCAGACCGCCGGCGCCGACGTCCACGTCCCGTTCGGTGGCACCAAGGCCTCGGGCTACGGGCCCCACGAGCAGGGGCGCGCGGCGATCGAGTTCTACACCGAGGAGGTCACGGTGTACCAGGATGCCTGAGCCGGCGGGCGCCGAGGACTGGATGCCGCGCCGGCTGGCCGCGCGGCGAGCGGTGATCACCGGGGCGGGAGCAGGCATCGGACGGGCGATCGCCCGGCGCTTCGCCGCCGAGGGCGCCCGCGTGTTGGTGGCCGACATCGACTCGGGGGAGGCCGAGAGCGTCGCCCGCGAGCTCGGGCCGCCCGCGCTCGCGCACGCGGTCGACGTGAGCCGCGAGGAGAGCGTCGCGGCGATGATCGGCCGCGCTGTGGACGAGTGGCAGGGGCTCGACGTGCTGGTCAACAACGCCGGCATCGGGATCGCCGCCAACACCCCGGACACCGGCATCGAGGACTGGCGGCGGGTGCTGGACGTGTGCCTGACCGGGACCTTCTTCGGGATGAAGCACGCGATCCCGCTCCTGCGCGCCGGCGGCGGCGGGGCGATCATCAACATGTCCTCGGTGGCGGCGATCGTCGGGGTCGCCGATCGCGCGGCGTACTGCGCGGCCAAGGGCGGGATCCTCGCGCTCACGCGGGCGGCGGCGGTCGACCACGCCGGGGAGGGCATCCGGGTCAACTGCATCGCGCCCGGGACCGTCGACACGCCGTGGATCGAGCGCATCACCCGCGGCTACGACGATCCCGCGGCGGCGCGGGCGGCGATGGAGGCGCGCCAGCCCCACGGCCGCCTGGTCAGCCCCGAGGAGATCGCCGCGATGGCGGCGTACCTGGCCTCCGATGAGGCGGCGTCGGTGATCGGGGCGGCGATGGTCGTCGACGGCGGCATGACCGCCCGCTGATCCCGGCCGCGCCGCGGTTACCCGGTGGGGGCGATCCTCGGCCGCGCCGCGGTTACCCGGTGGGAGCGCTCGTCGCCTTCAGGCCTGACACACCGGGCACCAGTACGTCGTCCGCCCGCCCACCGCGGCTCGCTCGAGCAGGTGCCCGTCTCGGGGACACGCGCCGTCGCGGCGGCGGGACTCGATGAAGCTGCCGGTGTGGACGCCGCCCTTGCGGATGGCCGAGCGGACGGCGGCGCGGATGTCGCGGCGCAAACGGTCGAGCTCCGGGGTGGAGAGCTCGCCCGCCGGCCGCCGGGGCGAGATCCGGGCCTGCCACAACGTCTGGTCGGCGAGCAGGTTGCCGATTCCGGAGATCGCGCCCTGGTCGAGCAGGCGCGCCTTGACCGGCGCGCGGCCGGTGCCGATGAGCCGGCGGAACTCGTCGCGCCCGACCTCGGCGGCGTCCGGGCCGACGTGCGAGAAGTCGGGATTCAGCACCGCGCGGCCAAGGCGCCGCTTGTCTCGCAGCACCATCCGGCCGCCGTCCTCGAACTCGACCGTGAACCGGTCCCACGGCGTCGCATCCTCGGGGTCGACGACGATCCGGCCGGCCATCCCCAGGTGCAGACCGAGCGCCGGGCCGTCATCGGTCTCGAGCCACATGAACTTGCCGCGGCGCTCCGCGGTGGCGAGCCGGTGGCCGGTCAGCGCGCCGGCGATCTCCCCGGGCGCGTGCGGGCGGCAGACGTAGGTGTCGCGGTCGTCGACGGTGGCGATCCGGCGGCCGAGCGCGGACTCGAGCGCCTGGCGGGCGCGTTCGGCTTCGGGAAGCTCGGGCATCCGTCCCAGCGTAGTGGTGAAGGGGGGCCGCGCTGCGCGCGGCATCCATGGGGCCGGGCATCCGGACGCCCGGGTCGCCGGCCGCGGTCGCGCCTCCTTGGCCCGGCGGTGTCAGCGCGAGGCGACCTGGTCCGGGACCTTGATCTCCTTCTTGAGGATCTTGCCGGTCGGTCCCTTCGGGAGCTCGTCGACGAACCACACGACCCGCGGGTACTTGTAGCCGGCCACCTGGCGCTTGACGTAGTCGCGCAGCTCATCGGGCGTGATCGAGGCTCCGGGCGCGACCTGCACCGCCGCCGCGACCTCCTCGCCGTACTCGGGATGGGGGACGCCGATCACCGCCGCCTCGCGGACCTCGGGATGCTCGTAGAGCACCTCCTCGACCTCCCGCGGGTAGACGTTGTAGCCGCCGCGGATGATCAGGTCCTTCTTGCGGTCGACGATGTAGTAGTAGCCGTCCTCGTCGACGCGGGCCATGTCGCCGCTCTTGAACCACCCGTCGCCGGTGAGGACCTCGGCCGTGGCGTCCGGCCGGTGCCAGTAGCCCTTCATCACGTTGTGACCGCGGATCCAGATCTCGCCGACCTCGCCCGGTCCGAGCGCCGTGCCGTCGGGGCCGGCCAGCTTCATCTCGACGCCCTTGATCGGCGTGCCGATCGACCCCGGCTTGCGCTCGCGCTCCATGTGGTTGAACGACGCCGTCGGGCTGGTCTCCGACAGCCCGTAGCCCTCGAGGATCACGCAGCCGAACTCGCGCTCGAAGCCCCGCAATACCTCGACGGGCAGCGACGCACCGCCCGAGCAGCACACGCGCAGGCTCGAGAGGTCGTAGCGGCCGCGATCGGGCGCGTGCAGCATCGCGGTGTACATGGTCGGAACGCCCATGAACAGAGTGGCCCTGTCGCGTTGCATCGTCGCGAGCGCGTCCGCGGGGTCGAACCGGGGCATCATCGTCACCGTGGCCCCGGCGTAGAGGGGAGCGTTCATCGCGTCGCTCTGACCGAACGCGTGGAACAGCGGGAGCGCGCCGAGCACGACGTCGTCGGAGGTCATGTGGAACAGGTCCTCGGCGAGGATCGCCGCCTGCGTGTAGAGGTTCGCGTGGGTGAGCTCGGCGCCCTTGGGGGTGCCGGTGGTTCCGCTCGTGTAGAGGACGACCGCGGTGTCTTGATCGGCGACCTCCGCGACGTCTTTCAGCGGCTCGAGGTCGGCGAGCCGCCGTTCGAACTCACCGGGCGCGACGGGGATCAGCTCGGCTCCGGCGGCCTCGGCGCCGATCCGCGCCGAATCGAGGAACTCGTGCCATGCGAAGACGGCCTTTGCCTCGGGGTCGGACAGGTAGAAAGTCGTCTCGCGGCCCTTGAGCAGGATGTTCATCGGGACGACGATCGCACCGCAGCGCAGGACGGCGTAGTAGGCGACCGTGAAGTGCGGCACGTTGGGCAGCATCACGCCGACGCGATCACCGGGCTCGATGCCGAGCGCCTGCAGGAGCCGTGCGCAACGCGCGACGAGGTCTTCGAGCCTTCCGTAGCTGAGGACGGTGTCGGAGAGCCGCAGCGCCGGGTGCTCACTCGAGCGGGCGGCGCCGTCGACGACGATTCGGGCGAGGTTGGACATTTCGGGCGAATTTCCCTTTCTCAGGAGCGGGCAAACACGATGCTCAACGGTTGCGGCCGAGCCGCTCGTGGCTCGAGACCCAGTGGCCGGCGAGGATCGCGGCGGTCAGCGAGGTGTCGCCGGCGAGCACCGTCGCGGCGCAGATCTCGGCCAGCTTGCGCGCCTTGCCCTTGCCATAGCAGCCGAGCAGCTCGAGGCATTCGCGCTGCGTGGGCAGGCCGGTCCCGCCGCCGTAGGTTGCAACGATCAGGCTCGTGAGCGTCACCGACCAGTAGTAGTCGCCGTTGTCGCGCAGTCGCGAGTAGGTGACGCCGGCGTGCGACTCGGAGATGTTCGCCACGTCCTGGCCGGTGGCGATGAAGATGCCGGTGAGGCCGTTGGCGGCGTGCGCGCCGTTGTAGGAGGAGCCGGCGAGGAAGCCGCCGACCATGCCGACCTGCCGGTAGTCGTAAAGCGTCTTGGTGTCGACGCCCATCAGCCGCTGCAGGACATCGTTCTTGATCACCGCCTCGGCGACGACCCGCTTACCGCGGGTCAGCAGCATGTTGATCTGCTAGTGCTTCTTGTCGGTGTCGATGGCGCCCGAGAGCACGTACTCCGCGCCGCCGGGGTAGTTGGCCTTGATCCATTCGCACGCCGCCAGCGTGGCCCGGCCCGTCATGTTCTGCCCGGCCGCATCGCCCGTCGTGTAGTTGACCCGCAGATAGCGCAGCGGGCCCACCTGGTATTGCCCGATGTAGGTGAGCTTGCCCGATCGCGTCGTCTCCTCCGCGGCGGCGCGGATCTCCGCGTCGTGCTCCTCGACCCATTGGCCGAAGTCGCGTGCCGCCTGCGCGTC
>JAFAXX010000167.1 GCA_019240655.1 Solirubrobacterales bacterium | reverse complement strand
AATCGGCACGAGGTGCGGCTCGTAGTTGCCGGTGTTGACGCTTGCTCCGGGCGCAGTGAACCGCCGCAGCACGGTGGACCCCGGCGCCAGATAGTTGAGCTCGCCTTGGACGCTCTTCACCTGCTCGACCCCGCTGCTCGCGCTCATCGTCCTTCCCTCCTCGCGTGCTGGTCGCCGCGGGTATTCAAGCAAACCCGATCCGGCGACCCGCTGGCTGCGACGAGGGTGATGCTCTGACCGAACCCGCCCGAGAACTGCTTAGCTATGCCCGCGATGGCGCTCCTGGCGGTGCTGTACGACATCCACGGCAATCTGCCGGCGCTGGAGACGGTGCTGGCCGACGCGCGCGGGGCCGGCGCGGAGCAGTTCGTGCTTGGAGGCGACTACGCGCTGTTCGGCCCGTTCCCGGCCGAGACGGTCGCCGCGCTGCGCGACGTGCCGGCGGTGGTGCGAATCCGCGGCAACGTCGACCGCTGGAGCGCCCATCCCGACGAGGCGCCCGATGACCCGGTGATCCAGGACGCGATCACGGCGTGTCGCGAGGCACTCGGCGGGGACGCGGTGGCGGAGCTAGACCGCCTCGACGAGCAGGTGGTGCTCGATGGAACGCGCTACTGTCACGCCTCGCCGATCTCGGATCTGCGTTCGTTCATGCCCGAGGCCGATGCCGACGAGCGCGATCTGCTGGCCGGCGTCAGCGAGCGCAGGCTCGTGTTCGGCCACACCCATCTTCCGTTCCGGCGGATGAGCAGCGGCGGCGTCGAGCTGATCAACCCCGGTAGCGTCGGGATGCCGTTCGACGGCGACCCACGGGCGGCTTGGGCGCTCATCGATCCCGGCGGCCGGGTCGAGCATCGCCGCGTAGCCTACGACAACGAGTCGGCCGCCCGCGCGATGACGGACCGCTTCGGCGAGGCGCCGTGGGCGCAGCGAAGCGCAGAGCGGCTCCGGCACGCCCGCGCCTGAGCTCCTAGCGGTCAGCGTTTCGAAATATCAGCCAGCCGCTGGCCGGCAGCTCATCCGACAGTCCAGCTGTCAGAGCCGAGCAGCAGCTCCGCGAGCTCGACTTCGGTGGCCGGCGCGGTGCGGGTCGGGAGGCTGCGCCCATAGACCGGGCGCTGCACATCGCGGAAGATGCCGATCGGCGTCGGGACGGTCGGGTTATCCGCGAGGCGAGCCAGCGAGAAGGCCAGGCCCGGGTCGAGACGGTGCGGGTCGTGCACGATCAGCGCGTCCGCGCCGACGTCAGCCACGTCGACGATCGCGAGATGTCCGTCGGCAGCGCGGGCTACCCCGCGCTCGTTGTCCACGCCGAACCGCACCGGCTCCCCGGCCACGAGCCGGATCTGGTTGGCGTCCTTGGTCTCCTTCTCGGTCAGCGCCGCGAACGCGCCGTCGTTGAACACCGGGCAGTTCTGGTAGATCTCGACCAGCGCGGCGCCCTCGTGGGTGGCCGCGGCGCGCAGCACCTCGGAAAGGTGGCGCTTATCGCGGTCGATCGTACGGGCAACGAACGTCGCCTCTGCCCCGAGCGCCAGCGAAACCGGGTTGAAGGGATGGTCCGCGACTCCGAACGGCGTCGACTTCGTGACCTTCCCCAGCTCCGAGGTCGGGGAGGCCTGGCCCTTGGTCAGCCCGTAGATCTGGTTGTTGAACAGAAGGATCTTGATCGGGACATTCCGGCGCAAGGCGTGAATCAGGTGGTTGCCCCCGATCGACAGCGAGTCGCCGTCGCCGGTGACCACCCAGATCGAGAGGTCGTCCCGGGTGGAGGCGAGACCGGTGGCCAGCGCCGGGGCGCGGCCGTGGATACCGTGCATCCCGTATGTGTTCATGTAATAGGCGAACCGGCCAGCGCAGCCGATCCCGGTGATGAACACGATCTTCTCCGGCGGGATCCCCAGCTCCGGCATGAACTGCTGCACCGCGGCCAGCACGGCGTAATCGCCGCACCCCGGGCACCAGCGCGTCTCCTGATCGGACTGAAAATCCGCCTTGGTGAGGACCGGCGCCCCGCCGCCGTCGCCGTTTCCGTTGCCAGTGACCACCGCGCTCATTGTCGCCTCGCAATCTCTTCCTCGATCTCCGCCGCGAACACCGGCTGGCCCTGCACCTTGCAGAACGACTCCACGTCGACCAGGTACCTGGCCCGCAACAGCTGCGCAAGCTGTCCAGTGTTCATCTCCGGCACCAGGACCCGATCAAACGAGTGCAGCACGTCGCCGGTGTTGGCCGGGAACGGGTTCAGATGGTGCATCTGGGCGCACGCAACCACATGGCCCGCCTCGCGCGCGCGCTGAACCCCGGCGCGGATCGCGCCCTCACTCGAGCCCCAGCCCAGCACCAGGAGCCGCGCGCCGGGCTCCGAGTCCACGCGCAGGGGCGGGATCTCCTCGGCGATCCTCTCGACCTTGGCCGCCCGGAGCTCGGTCATCCGCGCGTGGTTGGCGGCCTCATAGGAGATGTTCCCGGTCAAATCAGCCTTCTCCAAGCCCCCGATTCGGTGGGCCAGCCCCGGCGTGCCCGGTACCGCCCACGGGCGCGCGAGGCGATCATCGCGCGCATAAGGCAGAAACTCCTCGCCCTCGGCAGCGGATGCAAACGCCGGATCCATCGAGGGCAGCTCGGGCACCATCGGCACCTGCCATGGCTCAGACGACGAAGCCAGGAAGGTGTCCGACAAAAGGATCACCGGCGTGCGGTAGCGGATCGCAAGCTCCGCCGCCTCGAACGCGGCCGCAAAGCAGCCGCCCGGGGTGCTCGGCGCGATCACCGGCAGCGGCGACTCGCCGTGCCGGCCGTGGATCGCCATCAGCAGGTCCGACTGCTCTGTCTTGGTCGGCATCCCGGTCGAGGGGCCGGCTCGCTGCACGTCGATGATGATCATCGGCAGCTCGAGCGCCACCGCGAGCCCGATGGTCTCGGCCTTGAGGTCCATCCCCGGGCCGCTCGTCGCCGTCACGCCCAAGCGGCCGCCGAACGCGGCGCCCAGAGCCATCCCCGCCGCCGCGATCTCATCCTCGGCCTGGATCGTCGTCACACCCAGGCTGGCGTGACGGGAGAGCGCGTGCAAGAGCTCCGACGCCGGCGTGATCGGATAACTCGCCAAGAGCAGCGGCAGCCCGCTGCGCACGCTGGCGGCGATCAGCCCCAGCGACAAAGCCGTCGTCCCGTTCACGTTCCGATACGTCCCCGGCGGCACGTCGGTCGCCGGCTTGACCCGGTACTGGACATCCAAAAGCTCGGTCGTCTCGCCAAACGACCAACCGGCGTTGAACGCGGCCAGGTTCGCCATCAACACCGCCGGGCGATCGGCGAACTTCTTCTGCATCCACTGCTTGGTCACATCCGTCGGACGCCCGTACAGCCACGACAGCACTCCGAGCGCAAACAGGTTCTTGGCCCGGCCGGCATCACGCGTCGAGGCGTCCTCGATTCCCTCCACCGCCCGCGCCGTCAGCGACGTCATCGGGATGCGGTGGACGCGAAACGCGCTCAGCGAACCATCCTCCAGCGGATTCGACGCATACCCCGCCTTCTCCAAATTGCGCTTCGAGAACGCGTCCTCGTTGACGATCACCATCGCTCCGCGCGGCAGCTCGCTCAGGTTCGTCTTCAAAGCCGCGGGATTCATCGCCACCAGCACATTCGGCTGATCACCCGGCGTCAGGATGTCCCTCGACGCGAAATGAATCTGAAACGCCGACACGCCGGCCAGCGTCCCGGCCGGCGCGCGAATCTCGGCCGGGAAATTCGGCAGCGTGGCGAGGTCGTTGCCCAGCATCGCGGTCGCGTCCGTGAACCGGCTCCCCGCCAGCTGCATCCCGTCCCCTGAATCGCCCGCGAACCGAACTACGACTCGCTCGCGATCTTCCGTCGTTTTACTGCCGGTATCCGCTGCCATCGTCCGTGCGGGCAAGTATAGGGGCCCTACCGGCCATCGCAGCCGAGCGTCGGGCGGAGGGGTTAGCGGATCCTTCGCATGTCGTTGGCGGCCCGTCCAAACCGAGGAACGACGCCGCGCGGACGCTAGAGTCCGGGCGGTGAGCTCCCACCGCGCCACCGCCTTCAACCTCGGTCGCGAAGGCGCGGACGACGGCTCGTTCCGCCGTCAGGAGAGCCGGTTCCGACGATGGGTCTCGGCAGACGGCTCCACGGAGTTTGCGCTCGAATCGGGGCGCTACCACCTGTACGTCGCCCGAGCCTGCCCGTGGGCGCACCGGACGATCATCGGGCGCGTCCTGATGGGCCTCGAGGAGGAGATCGGCATCTCGTTCGTGGACCCGATCCGGGACTCGCGCGGATGGGCGTTCGGCGGCGAGGACTACGTCGACCAGGTCAACGGCTTCGAGTTCCTCAGCCAGGCCTATGCCGCGACCGACCCGGGCTATGAAGACCGCGTCAGCGTACCGGTGCTCTGGGACAGGCAGGCCGGCGTGATCGTCTCCAACGAGTCAGCCGACATCTTGCGGATGCTGAGCACGGTGTTCGCCCCGCTCGCGGCTCACCCCGTCGCCCTCTCCCCGCAGCCGCTCCGCCGGGACATCGATCAGCTCAACGCCTTCATCTACGACAACGTCAACAACGCGGTCTACAAGGCCGGTTTCTCGAGAGCCCAGGCAGTCTATGAGCGCGAGGTGAACGGCCTGTTCGCCGCACTCGACCAGCTCGACGCCCGCCTGACCGGCCGGCGGTTTCTGTTCGGGGCCGAGCCGGTGGAGACCGACTGGCGCCTGTTCACCACGCTCCTGCGCTTCGACGCCGTCTACAACATCCATTTCAAGTGCTCGGTCCGCAAGCTGGTCGAGTACGAGCACCTGTGGCCCTACGCGCGAGACCTGTTTCAGCAGCCCGGAGTGGCGGACACCGTGAGCTTCGACGAGATCCGCCGGCACTACTACCTCACGCATCCGATGATCAACCCGAGCGGCCTCGTCGCCGTCCGCCCCGACGCCGACTTCTCGGCGCCGGCCGGGCGCGAGAGGCTCGGGTCAGGCTCGAGCCGGCAACCTACGGTCGCCGCCGGCGGCGCATAGCTCAGAGGACCGCTCGACCCTCATCGCGGAGCGCCTCGAGGTCTTCGGGGGTGTCCACGTCGCGACCGGAGGAGAGCCGCCCGCATTCGATCGTCGGGCCTCCCCGGAGCAGGTCACGCGCACCGCGGTCGCCGGTCAGCGAGGACAGCGCGGACATGTGCTGCCGGCCGAGCAGCACGGGGTGCCCCGGGTGGCCGTCGTAGACCGCGCGGGTGCCGGGCGCGGCGTTCACGAACCGCTCGATCACCGTGGGGGCGACCAGCGGCTCGTCGCCGAGCGTGACGATCACGCGGTCGGCCTCGGACACCTCGCGCAGCCCGCAGCGCAGCGACGCGGCCTGGCCCTGAGACCACTCCGGGCAGATCACCGGGCGGGCGCGCCCGAACGACACCTTCGCGAGGACCTCGTCCGCGTACGCGCCCAGCACGACCACGACCGGGTCAACACCGGCCACCGCGCAGATCGCGTCGACCGCGTGCGCCAGCAGAGGACGCCCGTGTAGATCGGCCAGCAGCTTCGGCCCGCCCCCGGCGCGGGCGCGGCGGGCAAACCGAGTGCCCGCGCCGGCCGCCAGGACCAGGCCGGCGATCACGCGGGAACCTCGTGGATCCTTCCCTGCCGCAGCGCCAGGCGGCCTCCCTCCCGGCCGTGCCGCGCCGCCACCACCTCGGCGAGGACCGACAGCGCGGTCTCCTCCCGGTTCATCGCCCCGAGGTCGAGGCCGACCGGCGCCGAGAGCCGCTCCAGTTCCGAATCGTCGAACCCGAGGGCGAGCAGGCGCTCGCGTCGGGTCGCCTGGGCGCGCCGCGATCCCATCGCCCCGACGAAGCGGGCCGGTGATCGAAGCGCGATCTCGAGGGCCGCGTCGTCGAGCTTCGGGTCGTGGGTCAGCACGACGATCGAGGTGGCCGGATCGATTCCGCCGAGCCGCGCGAACGCCTCGTCGGGCCAGCCGGCGATCACCCCCTCGGCGTCGGGGAACCGCTCCGCGGTGGCAAACCGCGCCCGGGGGTCGACGACGTACGGGCGCCACCCGGCGGCGCGCGCCAGCGTGCACACCGACGCGGCGATGTCGACCGCGCCGAACATGATCAACCGCGGCGCCGGCGCGGTGACGTCGAAGAACAGCGAGCCCCGCCGTTCGCTCATCTCGGCCCACATCGCCTCGGACGCCGTCGATGCCGCCTCGTCGTCGAGCTCGGGCGCGCCGAGCGTACCCGAGCGCTCGCCGTCGGCCGAGACGACCAGCTTGGCGCCAGGAGCGGCACCCTCGAGCAGGGTCACCTCGACCGCACGGCCACCCTTGCCGGCGATCGAGGAGAATCTTCCCGGCTCGAAGCGCTGGATCCACACGTCGATCTCCCCGCCGCACGGCAGGCCGACGTCCCAGGCCTCGGAGTCGGCGATACCGAAGTGCACGAGCTGCGGCGGGTCGCCGCCCATGACGCCCTCGGCGATCTCCACCACGGCGCCCTCGACACAACCTCCCGAGACCCCGCCGGAGATCTCGCCGCAGGCGTTCACGGCCATCTTGGCCCCCGGTGGGCGCGGCGCCGACTTGGCCACCGCGACCACGGTGGCCAGAGCGATCGAGTTATCCCCGCGGCCGAGCCAGCGGTTGATGTCGGGCAGTACGTCTTTCATGTCGTCTAGATCTCCTCGAGGATGACAGCGAGCTCTTCCAGGGAGGCGAGCGAGTTGCCGGCCAGGAGCTCGTCGGTGTGGGGGACCGCGGCGCGCATCCCGCGCGTCAGCGGCTCGAATTCAGGATGCGCGGCCAGTGGGTTCAACCAGATCAGCCGGTGGGCGCTGCGCCGCAGGCGCGCCATCTCGGCATCGAGGACCTCGGGGTCGCCGCGGTCCCAGCCGTCGGACAGGATCACGACGACGGCTCCGCGCCCGACCCGGCGGCCGTGGCCGCGGTTCAACTCCGCCAGGGCGGCGCCGATTCGGGTTCCGCCGGAGAAGTCGGTCACCGCCGCGGTTGCCCGCTCGAGCGCGAGATCGTGGTCGCGACCGCCCAGCTCCTGGGTGAGGCGTGTAAGCCGGGTGCCGAACACGAACGCCTCGACCCGCCGGCGCGCGCTCACCGACGCGTGCATGTACTGCAGCAGCATCCGGGCGTAGGGGGTCATCGAACCTGACACATCGCACACGAGCACGACCGGACGCGGCCGGTGACTGGAGGCGCGCCAGTGGCGCTCCACCGGATCCCCGGCGGTGCGCAGCGACGAGCGCACGATCCGCCTCAGGTCCGGACGATGGCCCCGGTGGCGCGAGGGGCGGGTGCGACGCGACACGCGGCGCGGTCCCCGCCGGGCCAGCCGGGCGATCAGCTCGCGCGCGACCGCGACCTCCTCGTCGGTGTAGGAGGCGAAGTCCTTCTCGCGCAGCAGCTCGACGTCACTCCACGCGGCCGGCATGGCCATCGGATCGGCCGCCTCGGCGGCTGGCGGCGGCGCTGCGCCCGGGATCGCGGCGTGGGGCAGGACCTCGCGGACGACCGACCCGAGCGCCGCGAAAGGGTCCTCGCCGTCCGGCGGCACGCGTCCGTCCCCGAACACGGCGAGGAACGCGGCGTCGAACCGGGGCAGGTCCTCGCGGCCGGAGCACAGCACGGTCCGGAGCGCCAGTCGCGCGTCCGCGCGTGACCACGAGTCGACCGCGGCCAGCGCCCGATGGGCGCTCAGCAGCTCGGCCATCCCCACCCGCGTCCCCAACGCGCGCAGCAGCGCCGCCAGCAGCGCGAGTCGCTCGATGACGGCGTCGCCCGCCGCCGAGGCGGACGGGCCGAGCGTCGCCTCAGACACCTTCCAAGACCCCGCGCGAACGGACGCGCACAACGTCCTCGTGGACCTTGAGCGCCGCGCCGAGCGTCTCGTCGAGTCCGGCCGAGTCGCCGAGCGCCAGCAGCGCCTGGGCCCACACGATCGTCTCCCCCACGCCCGGCAGCTTGTAGAGGTCGGCGTGCGAGCGCAGCCGACTGACCGCATCGACCACCCGCGCGGCGATCTCGTCCGGCACCGACGGAATCCGCGCGTGGACGATCGCGCGCTCTCGGTCCGGGCTCGGATAGTCGATCCACTGATACAGGCACCGGCGCTTGAGCGCGTCGTGGAGCTCCCGGGTGCGGTTCGAGGTCAACACCACGACCGGGCGGTGGGCGGCGGTCACCGTCCCGAGCTCGGGGATCGTGACCGCGAAGTCGGCCAGGAACTCGAGCAGGAACGCCTCGAACTCATCGTCGGCACGGTCGACCTCGTCGATCAGGAGCACGACGGGGCCGGGATGCTCGAGCGCCTCGAGCAGGGGCCGCCGGAGGAGGAACCGCTCGGAGAACAGCTCGCCCTCGTCCGCCCCGGCCTCGGCCGCGCGCAACGCGAGCAGCTGCCGCGCGTAGTCCCAGTCGTAGACGGCGTGGTGGAGGTCGATGCCCTCGTGGCACTGCAGGCGGATCAGCCGGGCGCCGGTGGCGGCCGCCAGCGCTCGCGCCACCTCGGTCTTGCCCACGCCGGCCTCGCCTTCGAGCAAGAGCGGCTGCTCGAGGACGACGGCCAGGTGGATCGCCAGCGCAAGCGGCCGGTCGGCCAGATACCCGAAGGCGGCGAGCGCCTCGCTCGCCGCCTCCACGGATTCTCGGATCGGGGAGAAGCTCACGCACTCATGATGACAACCCCGCGGCCTTCTCCAGCGCGCGGCGGCAGAGCACGCGGGCCAGATGGCGCTTGTACTCGGCGCTCGCGTTGAGGTCGGCGGGCGGATCAGTGCCCTCGGCGGCCTGCTCGGCCGCCGCGGCGATGCTCTCGGCATCGAGCTGCTTGCCCCGCAGCGCCTCCTCGACCGCCGGCGCCCGCAGAGGCACCGAGCCCATGTTCGTCAACCCCACGCGCACGTCCTCGCACGTCCCATCGCGTGCGTTGACCACCGCGGAGACCGCCACCATCGCCCAGTCCTCGCTGCGGCGGTTGAACTTCTCATAGCCGAAGCCCCAGCCGTCGAGGACCGGCATGCGAACCTCGGTCAGCACCTCGTCGGCCGCCAGCGCGGTCTCCATATAGCCCTGGAACAGCTCGAGCGCCGGGATCGTCCGCTGCCCGGAGGGCCCCTGGACGGTCACCGACGCCTCGCAGGCCATCATCACCGCCGGCAGGTCCGAGGCCGGATCGCCGTGGACGAGCGATCCTCCGATCGTCCCGCGGTTACGCACCTGGGGATCGGCGATCGTGGCCGCCGCCGCCGAGACCACCCCGAGCTCCGGCGTGTGCTCGAGCACGGCGTGCGGGGTGAGTGCGCCGATCCGCCACGTCCCATTGCCCCTGGCGACGCCGGCCAGGCCGGGAACTCGACGCAGGTCGACGAGCAGCGAGGGCGCGGCCAGGCGCAGCTTCATCAGCGGCAGCAGCGAATGTCCTCCGGCCAGCAGCTTGGCGTCCTCGCCGCCCTGCCGAAGGGCGCTGATCGCCTCCTCCAGCGAAGCCGGCGCCGTGTAGTCGAACTCAGCCGGAATCATGCCCGTACACCTCCGTTGGCTTCGTGGATCGCCTCCCACACGCGCATCGGGGTGAGCGGCATGTTGATGTAGTCGACGCCGAGCGGGCGCAGGGCGTCGATGACCGCGTTGACCACGGCCGGACTGGCCGCGATCGTGCCGGCCTCGCCAACCCCCTTGACCCGCAGCGAGTTGACCGGCGACGGTGTCTCGGTCCGGTCGGTCTCATAGCTCGGCAGCTCGGCCGCGGTGGCCAGCGCATAGTCCACGAACGTCCCGGTCACCAGCTGGCCGGATTCGTCGTAGTGGATTCGCTCGTACAGCGCCTGCCCGATCCCGTGCGTGATCCCGCCGTGGACCTGGCCGTCGATCAGCATCGGGTTGATCGCCGGCCCGCAGTCGTCGACCGCGACCCAGCGGACGACGCTGACCTTGCCCGTCTCCGCGTCGACGTCGACCACGCACGCGTGGGCGCCGAACGGAAAGACGAAGTTCTCCGGGTCGTAGAACGACTGCTCGTCGAGCCCGGGCTCCATGCCTTCGGGCAGGTTGTCGGGCACATACGCCGCTCCGGCCACCTCGGGGAGCGTCATGCCTTTGTCGGGGGAGCCGCGGACAGAGAACCGGCCCTCGTGCAGCTCGATGTCCTCGGGCGCGGCCTCGAGTTGATGGGCGACGATCTGCCTGGCCTTGCCGGCCACCTTCGTGGCTGCCCGCGCCGCCGCCTCGCCCCCCACGGAGAGCGAGCGCGAGCCGTAGGTGTCGAGTCCGAACGGGCCCGTCGCGGTGTCACCGTGGATGACATCGACCTGAGCGGGATCGATGCCGAGCCGGTCGGCGACGATCTGGGCGAAGCCGGTCTCGTGGCCCTGCCCGTGCGGCGAGGTGCCCGTGTACAGCGTGACTGCCCCACTGGCGTGAACACGTACCGTGGCCGACTCCCAGCCGCCGCCCTGCAGGCCGAAGCCTTTGGGGCCGATCACCCGGGAGGGCGCGTTGCCGCAGATCTCGGTATAGGTCGAGAACCCGATGCCGCGGTAGACGCCCCGCTTGCGCAGCGCTTCCGCCTCCCGGCGAACATCCGCTGGATCGATGTGCTCGAGCAGCTTGTCGAGCGCCCCCCCGTAGTTTCCCGAGTCGTAGGTCACGCCGATCGGGGTCTCGTGACCGTTCGAGAACGGCGGGATGAAGTTCTTTCGCCGCAGCTCGAGCGGGTCCATACCGAGCTCGTGCGCGACCTGGTCCATCGTCACTTCGATCATGTGGGTTGCCTCGGGCCGGCCCGCTCCGCGGATCGCGTCGGTCCCGAACTTATTGGTCATGACCATGACGATGTCCGTCTGGACCGCCGGCGTCTTGTACACCCCACACATGACGAACGCGCTCGACGGCGGGATCGCCGGTGTGAGGAGCATCTGATAGGCCCCGAGATCGGCGATGATCTTCGCGTGCCACGCCGTGAGCGTGCCGTCACGCTTGGCGCCGACGCGGATGGTGTCGATTTGGTCGCGCCCATGATGGGTGACCATGAATCCCTCGGTACGCGTCTCGATCCACTTGATCGGCCGTCCGAGCTTCATCGAGGCCCAGGCGCAGCCGATCTCCTCGGCGTAGACCTGCAGCTTCGAGCCGAAGCCGCCGCCCACCTCAGGAGCGATGACCCGGACCTTGTCCTCGGTCACCCCAAGCAGGATCGAGAGGAACAGGCGCAGGAAGTGCGGAACCTGGGTTGAGCTCCACACGGTCAACCGGTCGGCACGAAACTCTGCGAGCACTCCCCGCGGCTCGATCGCGGCACCAGCCATGCGGTGGTTGACGATCCGCCGCTCGATCACCACGTCCGCCTCGGCGAAGCCCGCCTCGAGATCACCCCCGCCCAGCGACCACTCGCACACCTTGTTTGTGCCCAGTTGCTCGTGAACGAGCGGAGAGCCCTCTTCGAGCGCCTTCTCAGGATCGACGACCACTTCGAGGGGGTCGTACTCCACGACGATGTCCTCGACCGCGTCGATCACCGCGTAGCGATCGTCGCCGATGACCAGGGCGACCGGATCGCCGACGTGGTTGACCTCGTCCTTGGCGAGCACCGGATGGTGAGGCGTTTTCACCTCGATTTCGGGCGGGACCCAGATCATCGGCAGGCTGGCCTCGATATCGAGGTCCTCGTGCGTGTAGACGGCGTGCACGCCCTTGCGCGCCCTGGCCGCGGAGGCGTCGATCGAAACGATCCTCGCGTGGGCCTCGGGGGAGCGCACCCACGCCGCCCACAGCTGACCAGTCAAGTTGATGTCCTCGACGTAGGAGCCCTTGCCGGTGATCAGCCGGGGATCCTCCTTGCGTCGCATGGCCTGGCCGACGTGAATGCTCGGCGACGGAGCGGCTTCGGTCGTCTCGGCCGCGACGCGGATGAACTGCTCTGCGGCACCCCCCGTCGTCATGCTGAGACCTCCCGCTGCGCCGAGACGGTGGCTCCCTTCGTCTTGGCGGCGTCGAGGACTGCCTTGACGATGTTGTGGTAGCCGGTGCACCGGCAGAGGTTGCCCTCGAGCGCGTGGCGGACCTCGTGCTCGCTCGGGTTCGGATTGCGCTCGAGCAGCCCGGCCGCGGCCATGATCATGCCCGGCGTGCAGTAGCCGCACTGCAGGCCGTGGTCGTTCCAGAACGCCTCCTGCAGCGGGTGAAGCTCGCCGTCCTTCGCCATCCCCTCGATCGTCGTGACCTCCACGCCGTCAGCCTGAACGGCGAGGACCGTGCACGACTTGACCGGCTGGCCGTTGAAATGCACGGTGCAGGCCCCGCAGTTCGAGGTGTCGCAGCCGACGTGGGTACCGGTCAGCCCGAGGTGGTCGCGTAGCGCGTGCACGAGCAGGAGCCTGGGCTCCGCGTCGAGCTGATGCTCGACGCCGTTGACGCGCAAATGCACCGGAACGGTCTTGCTCATCCTCTCCTCCAAGATTCGCGGGGTGGTTTCGACAATACTCAAAGCAGGGCGGCAAGACTAGGGCCACCCGTACGCCGGCGCTGGCCGCTCGGGGTCACCTCGGCGTAGGCGTGGGTGCAGCCGAGTTCGACCGCCTGGACGAGCCTGCGGGCGAGCATCCGGCCGAGCCGCCGGCGGCGCGGCTATCCAGCCACCGCCGCGGTCCGCTCGCGTTCGATCAGCACGCGGCGCAGGATCTTTCCGGAGGCGGCCTTCGGGATCTGCTCGACGAGTTCGACCGCACGCACCTTCTTGTAGGGGGCCACGTGCTCGGCGACGAACCGGCCCACCTCCTCGGCGGTGATCGACCCGGTCGACACGACGAATGCTTTCGGTACCTCGCCGGCTTCCTCGTCGGGGATCGGGATCACGGCCGCATCGGTGATCATCGGATGCGTGAGCAGCAGCGCCTCCAGTTCCGCGGGAGCGATCTGGTAGGCCTTGTACTTGATCAGCTCCTTGACGCGGTCGACGATCCGGGTCGAGCCGTCCGGCTCGACCCGGGCGACGTCGCCCGTGTGCAGCCAGCCATCGGGGTCGATCGCCTGCGCGCTCGCTCGGGGGTTATTGAAGTAGCCCTTCATCACCTGTGGGCCGCGGATCAAGAGCTCCCCGGCTTGGCCGTCCGCGGCGTCCTGGCCGGTCGACATATCGACGACCCGGCATTCTGTATTGGGGAGCGGCGGCCCGATCGAGCCGGCCATCTGCCCGGCGAGGTCGTCCGGGACCGAGTGGGTAGTCGGGCTTGTCTCGGTGAGGCCATAGCCCTGGAGCGTGCGACAGCCTAGCCGCTTGCCGCACGCCACCTCGAGCTCCGCGGACAGCGGCGCCGCGCCGGAGAGCACGAACTCGAGGCTCGAGACATCGAATTCGTCGACCAGCGGGTCCTTGACCAGCGCCAACACGATCGGCGGCACGACCCAGGCGCGCGTGATCCGGTAGTCCTGAATCGCGCGTAGGAAGTCCGCCAGGACGAACCGCGGCATCGTCACGACCGTAGCGCCCCGGTACAGGGGTAGATTCATCAGCACGACGAGCCCGTAGATGTGAAAGAACGGCAGCACCGCGATGACACGGTCATCCTCGTGCACCCGTTGGTGAGCGATTGTCTGGCAGATGTTGGCGACCAGGTTTCGATGCGTGAGCATGACCCCCTTCGGCAATCCAGTGGTACCGCTCGAATAGGGCAGCGCGACAAGGTCTTCGGCCGAGTTGATGGAAACGGCGGGTGGCTCACCGGCCGCCCGCCGCAGGGAGGTGAATGGCGTTGCGCCGTCGGCCTCGCCGTAGACAAGGATCTCTTCCACGCTGGCCTGCTGTGCCGCCGCCGTCGCCTTCTCGAGAAGCTCGGGGACCGTTACCAGCAGGCGGGCACCACTATCCCGCAGCTGGGCGCCGAGCTCACCGGCCGTCAGCAGCGGATTCGCGGTCGTATTCACCCCGCCAACCGTGGCGACAGCATGGAAAGCGACCGCATACTCGGGGAGGTTGGGAGCGTAGTGCGCAAAGACGTCGCCCTTCACGAAACCTCGCTCCGCGAGGCCGGCGGCGACCGCGCGCACGGATTGCGCCAACTCCGCGTAGGTGGTCGCCGCTCCGTTCGACGCGTCGATGAAAGCGAGCCTGTCACCCAACTCGGCCGCACGAGCGAGAACGAATTCGGTGAGGGACACGTCCGGAATCTCGACGTCCGGAAGCGGGCTGCGGATCATCGCTGAAGACCTCCTCGGTGGACTGTCCACTCGACTCTACGCCCTGCCGATCAGTCAGGAGAAGATTGGCGCTGAAGGCGGCCAGGTGTCACGCTGTCGATCGTGGCACCGTGACTGTGCCATGTCGGTGAGCGCTCTCCTGTCAGGCGCCAGCCGCCGAGCTTGGACCGAGTAACCAGGCTGACCTAACGCGGTGAAGACCGGCGGAAGCAGGTCTCCGGGTGGGCGTCACATCAAACGATGCGCGAGCACCTGGTAGACCGATGCCAAGCCGGTCTCGAAGGCCTGGCGGGCGGCGCGCAGGTACAACCGCCACACCCGCACGCGCTCGATCCCGGCCAGCCGCACGGCGTCCTGCTCCCGCGACTCGAAGCGCTCGAGCCAGTGCCGTAGCGTGCGCGCATAGTCGTCCGGCAGGCCCTCGACGTGACGGGTGGCGAAGCCGGCGCGCTCGAGCGCCAGCTCGACCCGGGAAAGCGGCAGCGGGACTCCGTCCGGGAACACGAAGCGCTCGGAGATCGGGCCCTCGTCCGTGGCCTCGAAATCCGTGAGTTTGGCGATCCCGTGATTGAGCAGCCGCCCCCCGGGCCGCAGTAGGCCGGCCAGGCAGCGTGCGTAGAGGTCGATCCGCTCCTCGCCGACGTGTTCGACCATCCCGATGCTGGCGATTGCATCGAACGGGCCGTCGGCCACCTCCCGGTAATCGGCCACCCGAATCTCGACCCGGTCGCCGACGCCGGCCGCGCCCGCCCGCTGCCGGGCCAGCGCGGCCTGGGGCTCGGAGAGCGTGACCCCGAGCACCCGCGCGCCGTGACGGGAGGCGGCGTGGATCGCGAAGCTGCCCCAGCCACAGCCGACATCGAGGACCCGCTCGCCATCCCGCAATCCGAGCTTCCGGCAGACCAGCTCGAGCTTGGCCTCCTGCGCCTCCTCGAGCGTCTGCGCGCCTCCCGACCAGTACGCGCAGCTGTAGGTCAGCGACCGATCGAGGAACAGCGCGAAGAACTCGTTGCCGGCGTTGTAGTGGTAGCGGACCGCGGCGCGGTCGCGGGCGATCGTATGCCGCCGGCCGCGCAGCCGCAGCTCGATGGCCGGCCGGCGCGGCGGCCAGACGAGCCCGCACGCCCGCACCACCGCGATCCCCAGCCGCGCCCGCTGCCCGACCGCGACCCGAGGCGGCTCGAAGTTGTCGACCACCGAGATCGCCGAATCGAGGTCGTCGACCGTGAGCAGACCGGCGACGTACGCGCGCCCGAGGCCGAGCTCGCCGGGCGCCCGCAGCATGTGCGCGAGCGCCTGCGGCGAGCGCAATGCGAAGGTCGGGGCGCCCGGCTCGGTCGCCGGCACGGTCGTCCGGTCCCAGAACGTCACCGCGAACGGCCGCTCTGCAAACGCCGACTCGAGCTCGCGGCGAAGTGGCGCCGTCCGCGAGAACGCCATGGCTCAGATCGTGGGCGCCAGCGCCTTGCGCGTGCGGCGCTCGGGAGTCACACGGACCACGTCCCAGGCCAGCCCGGTCGACTCGAGCATCCGGATGATCGCCGCCGAGGGATCGAGCTGCCAGCGCTCGAGGCCGTGGCGGTAGGAGGTCGGGAACGCGTGATGGTTGTTGTGCCACGCCTCCCCCCAGGTCGGGAGCGCCAGCCAGGCCAGGTTGCGAGACTCGTCCGGCGTGTCATAGGCGCGGCGGCCGAAGAAGTGGCACAGCGAGTTGATGCTGAAGGTGGCGTGGTGCATCAGGAAGATCCGCGCCGCGCCGCCCCATAGGAGCGCCTCGAGCCCCCCGGCCACCGACCCGTTGAGCGCGACCCCGAGCCCGAACGCGGCCGCGAGGCCGAGGAGCACCCAGAGCAGGAAGGTGCGATCGACGAAACGGATCAGCGGATCGGCCAGGAGGTCCTTGGCATAGCGGCGCTCGTCGGCCACCTCCATGTCCGCGAACACCCAGCCGATGTGCGCGTGCACGAGTCCGCGCAGCGAGCCGGTGAAGCCGGCGCCGTGGCCGTGGGGGCTGTGCGGGTCGCCGTGCTCGTCGGAGAACTGGTGGTGCTTTCGGTGCGTCGCCACCCAGTCGATCACCGGGCCTTCGGCCGCGGCCGAGCCGAGCGCGGCAAACGCCGCGCGGGTCAGCCGGTGGCACTTGAAGCTGCGGTGGGTGAGCAGCCGGTGAAAGCCGACCGTGACGCCCGTGCCGACGCCGGCGTAGAAGATGGCCAGGATCAGGATGTCCTGCCAGTCGAAGACGTTGCCGGTCCAGCCGAACCACATGCCGATGAGCAGCAGGATCGGCGGCGCGGCGGTCACCACGGCGCTGCCGAGGCGATCGACGAGCGGCAATTTGACCGGACGCACGAGCGCGTCCGACGAGACAGGCGTTGCTGGTCCCACGGTTCCCTCCTGGTCGAATGGAGCCCTGCCGGTCGTGGATCGGTGGGCAGCGCAGCGCGCGGAGCCTACACGGAGCCGCGCTGCGGCGCGCGGCGTCCATAGCTGGACGACTCTCAACCGGCCCGTTGAGCGAGGCCGGATGCCGAGCGGGCCGAGCTCAGAGCGGGCCGGCCCGTCCGGACCGTCGTGCTCGCCGGGGGAAGTCAACGCGACACCCGGCCGACGACCCGCGCCGGCGTGATCGGCAGCGCCCGGAAGCGGATCCCGGTGGCGTGATGCACCGCGTTCGCCACCGCGGCGGCGGTTCCGACGATCCCGATCTCGCCGATGCCCTTGGCGCCGATCGGGTTGACGTGTGGGTCGTGTTCGTCGATCCACGCCACCTCGAGCTCCTCGATGTCCGCGCAGCTGGGTACGTGGTAGGTGGCGAGGTCGTGGTTCGCGTAGTCGCCGAACCGGAGGTCGAGCAGGCTCTCCTCGTGTAGCGCCATCCCGATGCCCATGGTCATGCCGCCGATGAATTGCGAGCGCGCGGTCTTCGCGTTGACGATCCGCCCGGCCGCGAACACGCCGACCGCCCGCGGCACGTGCACCTCCCCGGTGTCGGCGTTCACGTGGACCTCGACGAACTGAGCGCCGAAGGCGTAACGCGCGAGCGCCTCGTCCCCCTGCACCTCTGCGCCCGTGTCCACGTGGGCCTCGACCGGCAGCCCGGGCGTGTCGCCGCGGGCCAGCGTGGCCCGGAGCTCGCGGCACGCCTTGACCACGGCCGATCCCCACGAGGCGGTGCCCATCGAGCCGCCCGCGAGCGGCGCCGTCGGATACCCCGAGTCCCCGAGGTCGACGCGGACCTCGCCGGGCGAGACCTCGAGCGCGTCGGCGGCGATCTGCGTGAGCGCGGTGCGGGCCCCCGTGCCGATGTCGGCGGCGGCGATCTCGATCACGTAGCCGCCGTCAGGCTCGAGCCGGGCGCGGGCCTCCGACGGCCGGCGTCGGGCGGGATACACCGATGAGGCTACGCCGGTGCCAGTCAGCCAGTGACCGTTGCGCGGACCGCGCGACGCGCCATGGCGGGGAATCCAGCCGAAGCGCTCGGCGCCCTCCCGCAGGCACGCGACCAGGCTACGGCTGCTCCACCGGTGGCCGGTTTCCGGATCGACCTCGGGCTCGTTGCGGAGCCGCAGCTCCACGGGATCGATCCCGGCCGCGATCGCCAGCTCGTCGACGGCCGACTCGAGCGCGTACATGCCCGGAGTCTCGCCCGGGGCGCGCATCCACGAGGGGGTGGGAACGTCGAGGCGGGTCAAGTGGTGTGAGGTGCGCCGGTTCTCGCCCGAGTACATCATCCGGGTCGGCGTCGCCGTCTGCTCGGCGAACTCGCGGATGGTCGAGCTCTGCTCGTAGACCGCGTGCGCGGTTGCGCTCAGCCGGCCCTGGCGATCGCAGCCGAGGCGCACGCGCTGGATGGTCGGCGTGCGGTAGCCGGTGAAGTCGAACATCTGCTGGCGCGTCACCGCGAGCTTGACCGGCCGGCGGACCGCCTGCGAGGCCATCACGGCCAGGATCACGTGTGGGCGCGGGGTGCCTTTGGAGCCGAAGCCGCCGCCCACGTGGGCCGAGAGCACCCGCACCCGCTCCCGCTCGAGGCCGAAGGCCTTGGCCACGATGTCCTGCACCGAGCTGGCGCCCTGGGTCGAGTCGTAGACGGTGATCCCGTCCTCCCGCCACACCGCGACGCTGGCATGGGGCTCCATCGGGTTGTTGTGCTCGGCCGGCGTCTCGTAGGTGCGGTCGATCGTGACCTCCGCCGTCGCGAACGCCTGGTCGAAGTCGCCCTCCTCGGTTCGCCCCGGGTAGCTGGGATTGACCTTCTCCGGCTCGTAGAAGCCGGGGTGGTCGGCGCGCAGGAGCACGTCGTGGGGGTGCTCGGAGTACTCGATCCGCACCAGGCGCTCGGCCTGGCGCGCGGCCTCGTAGCGCTCGGCGATCACCGCGCCGACGATCTGGCCGCGGTAGGCGACGCGCGGGCTCTGCAGGATCTCGAGCTCGGCGTCGGAGACCTCGTGCAGCCGCGGGGCGTCCTCGTGCCAAAGGACGCCGAGAACGCCGGGGACGGCGAGCGCCGCCTCGGCGTCGACGCCCACCACCTCGCCCTTGGCGATCGTCGACTGCAGTGCCGTCGCGTAGACAAACCCCGGCGGGCTGTGCTCATAGGCGTACTTCGCCTCGCCGGTCACCTTCTCGCGACCCTCGACCCGGTCGATGGCCGCCCCGATGCTGCGGACGGCGACGCTCACGGCCGCTCCGCGACGTCGAGAAGGGTGCGGACGATGAGGCGATGGGCCAGCGGCACCTTGTAGGCGTTGTCGCGCAGCGGCGTTGCGTGGGCGAGCTCCGCCTCGGCCGCGGCGTGGGCGCGCTCCTCGGTGAGCGGGCCGCCGCGCAGCATCTCCTCGGCCCGGGTGGCGCGCCATGGAACGTGAGCCACGCCACCGAGCGCGACGCGTGCGTCGCGCACCTCACCCCGGTCGAGCTCGAGCGCCGCCGCCACCGAGACGAGCGCGAACGCAAACGAGCGACGCTCGCGGGCCTTGCGGTAGAGCGAGCGCCGCGCCGCCGCGAGCGGCGGGAGCTCGACGGCGGTGATCAGCTCGCCATGGTGCAGCACGGTGTCGCGATCGGGCGCGTCGCCGGGCAGGCGGTGAAAGCCGATAAGCGGCGTGGTCCGCGGGCCGGACGGCCCCTCCAGATGCACCGTCGCGTCGAGCGCGACCATCGCCACCGCCATGTCGGAGGGGTGGGTGGCCACACAGTGCTCCGAGTGTCCGAAGATGGCCAGGTTGGCGTGCTCGCCCTCGATTGCCGGGCACCCGGAGCCGGGGCTGCGCTTGTTGCACGGCTTGGTCACGTCCTGGAAGTACAGGCAACGGGTGCGCTGGAGCAGGTTGCCGGCCACCGTGGCCAGGTTGCGCAGCTGGCCCGAGGCCCCGTTCAGGAGTGCCTGCGCCAGCACCGGGTAGTCATCCCGAACCCGGTGGTCGGCGGCCAGTTCGCTGTTGCGCACCGAGGCGCCGATCAAGAGCCCGCCGGCTTCGGTCTCCGCGATCCGGCCGCCGCCCAGCCGCGAGACGTCGACCAGCAGCTCCGGCGCCTCGACGCCGAGGCGCATCAGGTCAATCAGGTTGGTGCCGCCAGCCAGGAATCGCGCCTCGGGCCGCCGCGCCACCGCGGCCACCGCCGCCCGCGGGTCGGCGGCGCGGTGGTAGTCGAACGGCCTCACGGCATCTCCGCGACGTCGGCGATCGCCTCGACGATGTTCACGTAGGCGCCGCACCGGCAGAGGTTTCCGCTCATCCGCTCGCGGATCTCTGCGCGCGTCGGCGCGACCGGATCCTCTCCGGTCACCGCGCTGGGCCATCCGCGCTGGATCTCCTCGAGCATGGCGACCGCGGAGCACAGCTGCCCCGGCGTGCAGTAGCCGCACTGAAAGGCGTCGTGCTCGATGAACGCGCTCTGCAGCGCGTGCAGCTCGCCGTCCTCGCCGGCCAGCCCCTCGACCGTCTCGATCCGGGCGCCGTCGTGGGCGACCGCCAGCGCCAGGCAGGCGTTCGCGCGCCGGCCGTCGATCAGAATCGTGCAGGCGCCGCACTGCCCGTGGTCGCACCCCTTCTTGGATCCGGTCAGATCGAGCCGCTCGCGCAGCAGGTCGAGCAGCGAAGTACGGGTGTCGAGGACCAGCGAATGCCGGAGGCCGTTCACCGTGAGGGTGACCTCGGCGTGGACGGGCGGCGGCGCGGACATCGTGGGCGCTGTACCCGACGGCGTCGAGGTTCAAGCAGCGGGTCACTGGTTGCGGACCGCCGCCATCAGCAGCAGTCCGCCGTCGATCACGAACGACTCCCCGGTCACGTAGCTCGCCTCCGCAGAGGCCAGAAAGGCGATTGCCGCGGCGATTTCGTGGGCGTCTCCGGGACGGCCGAGCGGGATGCTCGGACGCTCGAGGCGAGCGGGGTTCTGTTCGTGGGCGCCGGTCATCGGTGTGGCGATCTCGCCCGGCGCGACGGCGTTGACCGTGATGCCGTGCTCGGCCAGCTCCAGGGCCATCACCTTGGTGAGCAGGCCGAGGCCGCCCTTGGCGGCGCAGTAGGCGCTCGAGCCGGCCAGCGGCACGTGCTCGTGCACGCTGGTGACGTTGATGATCCGGCCGCCCGCGCCGCGTGCCACCATGCGCCGCGCCGCCTCCTGCGCGAGCACGAATGGCGCGGTCAGGTCGAGGTCGAGCACACCCCGCCATTCCTCGAGCGTCACCTCCAGGAACGGCGTCGAGGCACCGGTGCCGGCGTTGTTGACCAGCACGTCGAGCTCGCCGCCGAGCGCGCCGATCAGCTCGTCGAGAAGCTTGCGGGCCGCGGCGGGGTCGGAGAGGTCGGCCTGGAAGACCTCGGCCCGGCGGCCCTCCTCGCGGATCTCGGCGGCCGTCCCCTCGGCTCCGGCCTGGTCGGAATGCCAGGTGACGCCGACGTCGAAGCCGCGTCGGGCCAGGGCGACCGCGGTGGCCTTGCCGATCCCCGAGTCCGAGCCGGTGACGATCGCGGTGGGCACTCGGCCCGGGCGTACCCGCCGGCCGGCGGCGGAAACTCGGGTTTCCCCTCCCCGTCCGTAGAGTTCCGCGACCACGTCACCGCCACCGAGGAGGCCAGATGGGTTTCGATCAGTACCACGAACCGCCGGAGGAGCTGCCCCCCGCGACGCGCACGTTCGCGCGCCTCTGTGCCTCGCTGACCGAGGAGGCGGAGGCTATCGGCTGGTATGCGCAGCGTCTGGCGATCGAGCCCGACGCCGACGCCCGCGCGATCATGCGCGACGCCCAGGGCGAGGAGTTCAAGCACTTCAGCATGGACCTCGAGTTTCTCCTCCGGCGAACGCCCGAGTGGCGCCAGATCGCCGAGGGCGTGCTGTTCCAGACCGGCGACATCGTCGAGCACGGCGAGGAGGCGG
>JAFAXX010000161.1 GCA_019240655.1 Solirubrobacterales bacterium | reverse complement strand
GGGTAGGGATGCGGGATCGACATCGTGACGGCGATTGCCGGTCCGCGAGGAGTTCCGGAATCCGCGATCCAAGCCGCCGGCGGCGAGCAGTACGACGGCTCACGCACTTCGCCAAGACCAAGTTCGCCGTGCACGCCGACCTCGCGTCGGCGCGTTCCATCGCTACATGGCAAGCCGTTCAAGCCGAGGCAAGTTCTCCGGCAACATCCCCCGCTCCACACGGCGGCGCTTGTGAAGGCAGCGCTGGCGGCAGCGTCCGTCACCACGAAGTGAGGCTCGCGCTCGACGATGCGCGCTCGAGCGCGATCCTCGCCACGCCGCTCAGGCCACTGCTGGCGCTCGCCGGGCGGTTTCACGACCGATTCCGATCCCGGGCCCACGCCCCAGCGGTCAACGGACGTTCGTCAAGTTCCTCACAGGAGGTGCCCCCTTGAGCCTGTTCGCTGTCGCCGGTGGCAGCTTCATCTTCATCGGCGTGATCATCGTGTTCTTGCTCGCCGTCGTCTATGGCTTCTACACCTACAAAGGCAGCGCGATCAATCCGCACCCCAACGATGGCCTGGACGGCGCTCCGGGAGCGCAAGCGCCGAGCGACCCAGCAGGCCAAGGGCAGATACCAGAAGACCCCGAGCACCCCGACAACAAAGGCTCCATCCCCACGCACGGCACCCGGTAGAGGTACGCGCGTCACCAACCCCGCTGCATGCAGTCGCGTCCACGACCGCTGCTCTCGTCGCGCAAGCCGATCTGAATAGCACACAGAAACGAGGACGCCAGGGGGGAGCGGCGAGCTCCGCGCCGGGGACGCCCGAATGTCCGATCAGGATTCGTGCCGCGTTGAGAATCCGCTACGGCTGGCCAACGCATCAAGCGCATCGCTGCCGGAAGGCTCTCCCGGCGAGCCGCGTCCTGTCGTGCGGGCGCCGGCTCCGCGACCCTCGGTGACCCCGCACGCACGCCCGCCACGACGTCCCGAGCTGTCATCAGCGGGACAATCGGCGCGTGCTGCGCCTCATCGCCCTTATGGTGACGATCGCACTCGGCGACTCGCTGAACCCCTCCACGATCGCGCCGGCGCTCTACGTCGCTTCGGGTGAGCGCGCCCGGCTAAGCGTGGTGGAGTTCACGGTAGCGGTATTCGTGGTGCATCTCGCCGCCGGCGTTGCGCTCGCGCTCGGGCCGGGACGGTTGTTGCTGTCGCTGGTGAATCAGCTTGGGCCCACGATCCGCGACCTCCTCGAGATCGCGGCGGGCGCGGCGATGGTGTTGGCAGCTGGATTGCTCTGGCGCCACCGCCGCCGTCTCAGTGAGAAAGACCTCCCGGATCCGAATCCGCAGCGCAAGTCGAGTCTGCTCCTCGGCGCCACGATCATCGCGGCAGAGCTGCCCACCGCCTTCCCGTATTTCGCTGCCATCGCCGCCGTCGTCGCGTCCGGTCAAACCACCGCCGGGCAGCTACTCGCACTCGCGGTCTACAACATCGGTTTCGTGCTCCCGCTGATCGGCATCATCGCGACTGTTCTGCTCGCCCGCGACGACGCCAAGGAACGCCTGGCACGCGGGCGGGAGTTTGTTCAGCGGCGTTGGCCAACTGTCCTCGCCAGCGTCCTTCTCGTGTTTGGTCTCCTCGTCGCGATCGTTGGCGTCGGCGGACTCCTCTAAGGTTCACCGTTCACTGCAACGCTGAGGAGCTCCACAATCGTCTCCGGCAGCGCGAAGGCCTTACCAGCCGACGCCGCAGCCGCACTAACGGATTACCGAAGCAACACCCAACCTCGAAGCGCGCCGCGCCGTCGGCCGTCGTCGGCGGTGACGCGATGAGGCCCACGTCGCTGCTTTCTCGAGGTTGCGGGTGTCCGGTTGCCGGAAGCCCTCGGTGGCACCTTAGCCGCCGTTTCGATCGGGGTCGCCTCGCGCGGCGCCGGTTAATGGGGCCAGACCGAGGGCATGGAACGCCCGGCTGTAGATCTCACGCACTACGGGCTCTTTGCGCGCGTTGTAGTCCATCGCGTGCCCGCCAGTCGCCCGGGTCAAATCGGCGGCCGAGGTTTTAGCCACGGCGTAGAGAGAGCGGTCCTCCGGATGAGACCGCAGCCAGTCTCGGAAGATGCGATGCCGCTCAGCCTCGGCGCACTCCGGTGAGAACACGTGCAGGTTGCACGCTGGATCGTGGCGACGCAGACAGCGATGCTCATACCACCAGGGCTCCCGGATCACGAGCGCAAACCCGTGCCGCTCGAGCGTCGGCACGTAGGCCTGCTCATCGCGTGAGTCAACGACCGTCAGATCAATATCGATCACCGGCTTGGCCGCCAAGCCTGGGACCGATGTCGAGCCCACGTGCTCGACCGCGAGCGCGAAGGCACCTAGCGCCTCGGTGATCACTTCGGCCAGCGTCTGGTACCTCTCGGGCCACGACGGGTCCGGCGCGACCACCTGGACATCGGTGAATGGCTCCGGGCCGGCGACCCACGGACTCGCGCCGGGAGGCGGCGGGGCGTCCTCGAAGGTCACGATCTCCCGCGCGGATAGCACCCCCATACTGTGGCAGAGCCTGGTGCAGCACTCAGGTGGTCGGCCCGACCACGGCAGACCGCGTCCGGTGAGCGCTGTTGCCGACCAGCAGCGAGACGCCGTTGAGGGTCAGGGCGGTGCATGGTGCTGGCAAGGCGGCGCATCGAGGTAGCAAGGCGGCGCGCGACCGTCTCCCAGCAACGCTCGATACGCCAGCGAGATCACCTCAACGCCTTGCGCTTGCCTTGCAGAGTCGTCAACTCACCGCTCTGGCGAGGAGCCCGCCGATCGCTTCCTCGACGTCGGCGGTCAACTCTTTCAGCGCGAAGGTGACCGGCCACATGGCGCCTTCGTCGAGGCTTGCCATGTCGCTGAAGCCGAACGTGGCGTAGCGCGTCTTGAACTTCTCCGCGGGTTGGAAGTGGGCGACGACCTTGCCGTCCTTGGCGTACGCGGGCATCCCGTACCACGGTCTCGGCGAGAGCGTTGGGGCGCTGGCTTTGACGATCGCATGCAGCCGCATCGCCATATCGCGATCCGATCCGTTCATCTCGGCGATCTTCGCGAGCACGTCGCTTTCCCCGTCCGCCTTGCCGTTGCCCACGCGCGCCGTCTTCAGCTCTCGGCTACGCTCCTTCATCGCGGCTCGTTCCTCGTCGGTGAATCGCTTGGGCTTCTCGTCGGGGGTAGTGCGCTTGGCAGTCATGGTCACTCCCTGTGTCGTGGGTCGGGATCGACCGGGTTTGCGCTTCGAGTGAGGGCGGGCCGGCTGTCGCTCAGCCGCCAACGCCCGTCTCGCACATCCCGGCGGACCCGATGTTCAGGCCGATGTTGTTGATGTTGTAGAGGTGCTCGCTGGCGACCAGGAAGACGATGTCGCAGATCTCGCGCTCCGAGTAGTGCCGGGCGAGCTCCGCAAACGTGTCCTGGCTGACCCGCCTGTCCTCGGTCAGCTCGCTCGCGAAGGCGAGCGCGGCGCGCTCGGCATCGCTGAACAGCGGACTGGTCCGGCCACTTGTTCACGGATCAGCACCGACGTTTCTGACGCCAGCTCGAGCTTTTTCTCGAGCGCTCCGGCCTTCATGTAGAACTTCGTGAAGGCGGGCGGCATCCGGGCGCAGAAGACACTCAAGGGCCCCGGGACCTGGCCGAACTGGCGGCGCGTGTAGGCGTAGCCGAGCTTCAGCAGCAAAGCCTTCGGCTTGGCGACCGGGGCGAGATAGGTGGCCATGTGGTCCACACTCCTCTCGGTTGCGGCTTGCAATGGGCGCTCAGCGGTCATCGGTCCTGAACGAGGCCGAGGACGTTGCCGTCGGGGTCGGAGAAGGTGGCCACCAGGCGGCCGCCACCGACGTCGCGCGCGGGCTCCTTGACGGTGGCTCCGGCGGCGGTCACCTCGGCCAGCTTGGCGTCGATATCCGCCACCTGCCAGTAGGCCACCGGCGAGGTCATCTCCTGCGGGCCGCCTTTCGGCACCAATCCAATGTGCTGGCCCTCGGCCTCGAACCCGACGTAGTAGGACGAGTCGGCGGTCGGCGGTACGCCGAGCAGGGCGGCGTACACCGCCTTGGCCCTCGCCAGATCGGAGACGGGGTGAAGCACGATATGGATTCCCCGGGTGGCAGAGTCCGTCATGGTCACTCCTCAGCTCGTGGGTCGGATCGACCCGGTGTGCAGGTCGTGTAAGCATCGGTCTCGAGAGCGGGTGCCCGCATCGTGTGAGCCCCCCAAGACACACCGAAGTGTTTTGGTCGCTCAGCGCGAGAGCGCAGATCAGGCGCCCGTGTGGGTGTCGAGCGCCGCCGCCAGTTGCGAGCGCGACGTGATGTCGAGCTTGCGGAAGATGCTGGTCAGATGGACCTCGACGGTTCTTTGGGTCACGAACAGCGCTTGGGCGATCTCTCGGTTGGTGGGGCCTTGGGCGGCCAGCTCGGCGACGCGCCGCTCGCTGGGCGTGAGCGACTCGACGCCGCTCAGGGCGATGCGTCGGGGGCGCGCGCCGGTGGCGAGCAGCTCGGTCTCCGCGCGCGCGGCGAGCGGCGTCGCGCCGCAGATCCGGGCGAGCTCCACCGCACGTCGAAGGTGTTCGCGGGCCTGGACGCGGTGACCGGCCCTGCGCAGCGCGGCTCCGAGCTCGATGCGCGCCTTGGCGTGCTCGAGCTTGGCTGGAGAGTCACTCAGCAGCTCGAGCGCCTCGCCGAGGTGCGCGAGCCCCGGCTTGCCGCTCTCGACTACACCTGCTGCCCGAAGGGCGGCGCCGAGTGCGCGCGGCGTACCCCAGTCGCGCGCGAGCTCGAGCTCCTCTGCGGCCACTCGCCTCGCCTCGTCTCGCTCGCCGAGCTGCAGCAGAGCCAGCGCCGCCGGCGAGCGCCAGGCGATCAGGGCCGGATTGCGGGTGTCGATCGCCTCGAAGCGCTGGCAGGCGTCGAGCCGCTCGGCCGCGCCGCCGGCGAGATCGCCGCGCAGTATCCGCAGTCGGGTGCTGCTATCGCGCAGATAGAACATCCGGGCGCTTTCGGGCAACGACTGAGCCTGAGACAGCGCGGTTGCCGCGTCATCGAGCCTGCCCTGCTCCATCAGCGAGTCACCCAAAAAAGCGGTCGCATGTCCGGCGAACCGAGCGGTGGATCCCCACGTGCCGGCGACGGCCAGGGCCTCGCGGCTCTCGGCTTCCGCTTCGCCGAGGTCGCCGCGCCACAACAGGGTCTGGGCGCGAAACACCTTGGCAGCGGCGAAATCGGACATCGACCCGCGGCGGTGCGCCTCGGCCACGACGTCCTCGAACACGATCAGCGCCTCGTCGAGATCGGCCATCCCGAGCACGGTGCAGAGCGGGAGCACCGCGGCCGAGACGTCGGCGCGCACGAGGTCGCCATCCGCGAGGGCAAGGCGGGCTTCCGGAATTACCTTGCCAGCCGCGGCGCACGAAAGCGCGTCATAGAACGCAAGCAGCGAGAGCAGCAGCTTCTCGCCCATGGTCCGCCCGGCGATCCGGCCGCGGATCCGCTCCACCCGCAGCCGCGCGGGTTCGTGCCGGGAGGGCACGAACAGCCCGGCGTGGATCAGCCCCGCTTCGAGCAGGTGCCCGAGCTCGGGATCGGCACCCGCCAGATCCTGCAGCGCGCTTGTGTAAGTGCTCTCGGCTTCCTCGTCGTGGAGGAAGAACAGCTGTCGACCGAGTACGAGCGCGATCCGGGCTCGTTGGATCGGATCCTCGAGCAGGTCTCGCGCCGCTCGGAGGTGTTGGATCGCAGCTTCGCCGTCCAGGTGCGCTTCGGCCGCGCCGAGCTCCGCCAGCAGCTCCGCGCGTTCGACTTCCGGCGGCGGCTCGGCCAGCGCGCGACGGAGATACGCGACGGCGCTCTCAGACGCTCCACGCAAGCCGGCGCGGCGCGCGGCGACACGCAGCGTCGCTACGACCGCCGAATCCCCAGACGGCGGGCTACGCAACACGTGGGCCGCCACGCGCTCCGGCTCCGCGCCTGCGGCAAGCAAGAGCCGCGCCACCCGCGCGTGTGCGCGCTCCCGCTCGGCAGCGGGCAACGTCTCATACACCGCGGCCCCGATCAGCGGGTGAACGAACGCCAACGGCACCGACGAGCGCAGCACCTCGACACGGGCCAGCGCATCCGTCGCGTCGGACACCGCCCCGCCGTCAAGCCCTGCGAGGGCGCCCGCCAGCCCTGGGTCGGCATCATCGCCCAGCACGGCGACCGACTGCGCCAAGCTCGCGGCCTGGCGCGGAACACCGGCCAGGCGAAGCGTGACCGCGCGCGAGCCCGCCCGCGCCGCAATTCCGTGCACGCGCGATGCGTTGGCGGCCAGTGGTGCGACCCCCTCCCCGGCGACCCCGCGGACCAGCTCGCGCAATAACAGGGGATTGCCGCCCGTCTCCTGATGACAGGCCACCACAAATGCGTCCTCGACGTCCGCCGAGGCGCCATCGCGCAGCAGCTGCGCGGTGGCTTCGATGCTGAGAGTCCCCGGTCGAATGACTGCGGCGAGCGGGTCGGACACGATTTGCGCGACGAGCGCCTGATCCTCGCTCGGCCCTTCCGGCCGCAGCCCGGCGAGCACCACCAGCGGCAAGCCCTCCACTCGGGGCAAGAGATAAGCCAGCCAGCGCAACGACGCCAGATCGCTCCAGTGGAGGTCATCGACGGCGATCAGCAGCGGCTGGCGCTCCGCAAGGTTCGCCGTCAACCAATACAACCCGTGTAACGTCGCCAACGACGAATCTCCCGAGCGATCACCGGCGACCTGGCGGGGATCGAAGACCGACGATGCGAGCGCGGCGGCCCCGGTCAGGAGGCCGGCTCGCTCCTCAGCGCGCCCGGACGCAAGCAACGGCTCGAACAGCTGGCGGACAACGCCGTAGGAGAAGGAGCGTTCAAGCTCCGAGCCGCGCGCGCCCTGCACCCGCAACCCCGCCGCCTGCCCTAGCCTCTTCGCCGCGGTAACCAACGAGGTCTTGCCGATGCCGGGCGGCCCCTCGATCGCGAGCAGCCGACCACCTCGCCCGACGGCGCCGATCAGCTCCTCGACTGCCTCGAGCTCCGCCTCCCGCTCGAGCAGTTCATCCGCCGCCGCAAACGCTTGCCTCGTTGCTCGCATCCTGATCCAGCAGCCTCGCAGATCAGCCCCATGTCGCCGGGCGGCCACCACCGCGGGCCGCCGCAGACAGCGCCTGCTCGGCATCCGAAGGCGACCAGCTCGCGCGGCTCATTCGATCTCGCGGTCGCTTTATCCGACCACCCGCCGGCGCGCGCGGCACGGTCATCCCGTCCGGCACCGTCATCCCGTGCGGACGCCGCCCCAAGTCGTCAGAGGAATGCCACCGCTCGGCACCAGCCGCCGCTGGCCGCCTCCACCTTGACCGGAAAGCAAGCCACCTTGAAGCCGTGTGGTGGCAGCTTGTCGAGGTTCACGAGCTTCTCGATCTGGCAGTACTCGCGCTCGATGCCGGCGAAGTGCGCCTCCCAGATCACGCGGCCGTCGCCGGTACGGTGGAAGTCGTCGGCCATGTCCTGGAACTTGCGATCGAAGCCGTACATGTCGACCCCGATCACCTTGATCCCCTGATCGAGCAGCCACAGCGTCGATTCCCGCGTCATGCCGGGCTGCTCGAAGTACTCGAGGCTGCCGAGGCGCGCGTCGGAACCACTCATGATCATCACGATGTCGAGCGGCTTCAGGGTGTAGTCGATCTTCTCGAGCGCACGCTGCAGATCCTCGACCTCGATCCGGGTGTTTGGACCCTTGTGGCGAACGTCGAGGACGACGCCGTCGGAGATGAACCATTCCAATGGGCACTGCTCGATCGTCTTCGCGGGTTTGCCCTCCGACTCGGGTCCGTAATGCCAGGGCGCGTCGACGTGGGTTCCGCAGTGGGTGATCGCCGTGACCTCCTCGAACGCCGGGCCCCGCCCGCCGGACCAGACCAGATCCTCGGGGCTCGCCCCGAACATGGACTGCATCCACTCGAGTCCTTCGCCTTCGTGAGTCAGGTAGTGAACGCTCGGTTTCCACGGTTCATGCACCGCTCCGGGGATGATCCCGACGCTCAGGTCGACGATCCTCGTGAAGCTGATCGTCTGGGCGCCCGCAGCGGGCGGCCGGGGGTTGCCCGTTGGCTCGCTCACGCCGGCTGCGACGCTGCGCCGTGGGTAGCGGTCATACCGAACTCCGGCATCAGGTGGTTGGCGATCAGCTCGAGCTGGCGGAGACCGTGCTCCCGGCTGAAGAGCCCCCAGTGGAAGAGCAGCACGATGTAGTCGACGGGAAGCTGAGTCAGCGTCTCGTCCATCTGACGTTTGACCTCATCGAGCGTCCCGGCCATCATGATCTTGCTGTTCATCAGCCGATCGGCGAGATGCTCGCCGGGCTTCGGCACCGGGCCTTCCTCGCCCGGCAGCCGCGCGGCCTCCATGAAGCCGAACGGGCGATACCAGCCGTTCCAGACCGGATCCTCGTACTTCTCCGTCCATTCGTAGACCTGCTCTCGGCTCTCGGTGATGTGGACCGTCCGCACGATCCCGATGCCCTTGCCGAACGGGACCTCGCGCCCGCGCGAGCGTGCCGCCTCGCGATAGACCTCGATCAGCGAGCGCAGATTCTCGATCGGACCCGTGAGGATCGTGGGCGTCACGTCCTCCTCGCCGCACCATCTCAGCGTCCCCGGGCTGGCCCCGAACGCCTGGAAGAGCTGCGGGTGGGGCTTGGTGTAGGGCTTCGGCACGACCGACAGCCCTCGCACCGTGCCGTTGTCGTCGACCTCCCCGGGTGCCCCGTAGGGAAGCGTCGTGGTGTGAGCCGGCGGCCAGTTGGGGATTCCGTCGCCGTGGGGGTAGGGCACCTCGTACACCGGCCCTCGGTAGCGCAGGACGTCGTCGGCCCAGGCCTGCTTGATGATCTTGTAGTGCTCCTCGAACAGCAGCCGGTTGCGCTGGTCGGCGCTCGACTGATCGGACGCCGTCGCGGTGACGCCGAAGCGCTGGCAGAGCACGTTCTGCCAGCGCGCCTGGTAGCCGCGCGCCATGCCGACGAACAGGCGGCCTTCGAGCATGTGGTCGGCGATCGCGATCTGCTCGGCCACGCGCACGGGATCATGCGCCGGCAGCACGAGCCCCAGCTGCCCGTGGCGCAGCTGCTTGGTGTAGTGGCCGAGGTAGACGTTGAGCAACAGCGGATCAGGGGAGATCTCGAGCCCTTCCGAGTGCCCGTGGTGCTCGACGTGCGTGATGCCCCAGTAACCCAGCTCGTCGGCGGCCTGGCAGAGCTCGATGAGACTCGTGAGCATCTCGTGGTAGCGCTCGGAGCTCCGACCGATCGGGCGAAGCTCCTTCATCGCGGCGGTGTCGCCCATCGTCGGGTAGACCTGGAGGATGATGTTCGGCATTGGTTGCTCTCTTCTTTGATGGGCGGGCAAGCGGGCGCGCTTGCCCGTTTCAGTCGCGTACCACTCGGTTGGCCAGCACTCCGATCGAGTCAGCCTCGAGCTCGATCACATCGCCGGGCTGAATCCAGCGGTCGAGCTCGAGCCCACAGCCTCCGCCCAGCGTCCCGCTGCCGAGCACGTCGCCCGGCACCAGCGGCTGCTCCTGCGAGATGTGCGAGATGATCTCCGCGAAGCCGAACCGCATCGCGCCAAGCGTGCCCGACGACCAGGTCTCGCCGCTCACGCGCGCCTGCATGGTGATCGCGGACGGATCGATCTCGTCGGCGGTGACCAGGCACGGCCCCATGGAAGTCGCGAAGTCTTTGCCCAGTCCCGGGCCGAGGCCGACTTTCATCTCCCGCATCTGGATGTCGCGCGCGCTCCAGTCGTTGAAGAGCGTGTAGCCGGCGATGTAGTTGGGCGCCTCGCCGACGGACACCGATCGCCCGTGCCGGCCGATCACCGCGGCGAGCTCGAGCTCGTAGTCGAGCTTCTCGGTGTACGCCGGCCAGCGGATCTCATCTCCGGGGCCGAACACGGTGTCCGCGTTGCCCTTCCAGTACACCGGTATCTCGTACCACACGTCGGGAACGTCGAGACCGCTGTTGCGGACGTGCTCCTCGACCACCATGAAGTCGCGGATCGAGTTCGGCCGCGGCAGCGGCGCCTTCAGGCGAGCGCCGCTGAGCGGCACGACGAAGCGCTCCTGCGCGAGCGCGTAGTCGAGCGCGGCCTGCGCCGCCTCCATCCCGGCTTGCTCGCGACCGAGCAACCCCATGACCGAGCTCGGAACCAGCCTCCGCCCGAGCTCCGCGCCGGCCGGTCCATCCCGCTCCAGCGCGAGCGCCGCGTTGGCCGCGGAGAGGTCCACTATCTGCTCGCCGGCGAGCGCACCGAGGCGGTCGACGTCTCCGAACGGGGTGCTGGCCACATACGTAACGAGCTTTACGGCGCCTCCCTCTCACGGAATCGGTCGAGCCAACCCCGTTGCCGGGTGGCGTACGGTCCGGGGCGATCATATAGCCGGCGTACGGAGATGAGGGTCAGGTCCGGCCTGACCGGCAGGTGGACGCGGGTCAGGTTCGGCATGACCGGCAGGTGGACGCGCGCCTGAGCGTTGTCCCGGGTGCGGTAGGGTGCTGACGTGGCGAGGCTTCGCGACAGAGGTGTCCGCCTGGATGGACGTGCCTATGCCCGGATGCTGCTCGCGCAGTTGGCCGATCGAGCCAGGGATGTCGATCAAGCCGGGATCGCCACGCTGTTGGTGGGCGGGGACGAGGCGGCGGCGATCTATCAACGGCGGATCGACCGCGGCGCCCGGGAACTCGGGATCGCCTCGCGGCCTGAACGCCTACCGGCCGACGCCTCGTTTGGGCAGGTGGTCGGCAAGCTGGCGGAGCTCGACGTCGATCCGGAGATCTCCGGGATTCTCGTGTTGCGTCCGCTTCCGTCGCACCTGCCTGAGGCGCGGATCCTGCGGGCGATCCCGCCACACAAGGACGTCGAGGCCCAGCATCCCGAGAACGCAGGGCTGCTGGCGCTGGGGACGCCGCGGTTCGTGCCCTCGACGCCGGCGGCCGCGTTCGTGATGCTCGACAGTTACATGCGGGAGACGGGGCGAGAGGTCGAGACCGCCTATGACGGTGTCGACCTCGTTGTCGTCGGGCGTTCGAACAACGTCGGCAAGCCGGCCGCGATCCTGGGGCTGGCGCGGAACGCGACCGTCATCTCCTGCCATCGGCACACCGCCGATGCCGGCCGGCTGGCGGAGCACACGCTGCTGGCGGACATCCTGATCGTCGCCGTGGGTGTCCCCGGCCTCATCACCGGTGAGATGGTCCGGCCCGGTGCGATCGTCGTCGACGTCGGCATCAACCCGGTCACGGAGCCGGACGGCAGCGTGCGCCTGGTCGGGGATGTCGACCTCGACAGCACGATCGCAGTCGCAGAGGCGGTCTCCCCCGTTCCCGGCGGGGTCGGCCCGATCACGGACGCATGGGTCCTGCACAACGCGATTCTTGCCGCTCAGCGCTCGGCCGGCGCGGCTCGGCACGCCGACGGCACGCACCTCATCGAGACGCTCGGCCGGTTCGGAGTGCTGAGGCCTTAGCGCGCCAGTGGGGAGACGGCGACTTCGACGACGATGGCGGCGTCGCCGGGGGGAGGCCGCGGAGCACAGCGTGGGATTGTGCCGAGACGGGGCCAGGCATCGAGTCGAGCGCGAGGGCAGTCCGCCGGGCGCTCACTCGCCGGATTCGAAAACCTCCGCATCGAAGTCGCCACCCCAGGCGCGGGCCAGCGCCCGGGGAAGGACCCACGCGCCGACCTCCGTCAGCCGCTGGTCGCGATCGGTCAGTCCGAGCAGCTGCCACGGTAGCGCGACGATCCAGAACGCGGCGCTGAGATGCGACTCTTCGTCGTCGAGGTCCGCTGCGAGCTCCAGCTCTGGACAGTTGCGCACGCCGTCGATGAGGGCGCGTGGTGAGGCGTCCGAATACGGCCCTGCGCGGACAGCGCTGATGATCGCTCCCAGCCAGTCGGCGAGCTCGAGCGACATGAGCAGCGAGGCCTCCTCGACATCGAGCTCGGAATCCTCCTCGGCCGAGATGGTCGCCGCCGTGAGCCGGATGAGCAACTCGGCATCGTCCTTGACCGCGGCTCTGCCGGTCAGGCCGGCGGCCTGGCGGACCCAGTCGAGCGGATGCTCGCCGACGCGCAGGCGCTCGCGAACTTCGGCTGCGCCAGCGCTGAGCCCGTCGGCCGGCGCGGGCTTCCCGCGGTGTTCCGCCAGCGCGGTGCGCAGTAGCGCGACGGCGTCGCGCTCGGCCTGTTCCCACTCCTCGATCCACTCGTCGGCGAGCTCATCGTCAAACTCGAAATCGTCCGAGTCGCCGCTCACGGATGAGAACTTAGCGAAGCGCGGGGATGGCCGGCGGTTGCCGGCGTCACGCGACGCCATGGTGCTGGGACCGGCTCAGAAGCGCTCCTCCAGCGGCGTGTGCACGAACTGCTCGGGGAAGTCCGCGACGACCCTGTCGCCGATCCGGTACTCGCGTCGCTGGCTGGTGAACTTGGCCTCGAGGTCCATGTAGGAGTCGGGATCGAACAGAGCGCTGGCGCTCTCGCCGAAGAGCCCCGTGGCGTCCTCCTTGTCGGCGGTGTACAGACAGCCCTCCTGCTCGAAGTTCCTGCGCCCGTGCTCGAGCATGCCGTCCATGGCCGCCTTCAGCAGATAGTGCATGGTCATGAAGTTGAAACCGAGCGGATACACCTCCTCGACAGTGACCTCAGCCCTGCCGTGGCGACCCGAGACATCCGGGTACATCTTCCAGCCGGGCAGCCGCTCGGCCACGTAGGCCGCGTCGCTGAGATTCGACAGCCGCACCACGGTGGTCATCTCAGCGCCGAGCTCGTAGGCGGCGGCGCATCGCGTCACCGCCTCCTCGAGCTCGGTCGCGGGGTCGGCGTTCGTACGCGCGATGACCATGCAGTCCGAGCCCGCCGTGGCCTCGATCGCCGCCCTGACCTTGGCCAGGTACTCCTCGCGTGAGAGCAGCGGCCCCCAGGCGTCGTCCGGATTGGCCGAATCCTCGAGCTGGACCGCGCTCGCGCCGGCGCGGACCATCCGCTTGCATGTCCGGTAGACGGCCAGCGGCCCGCCGAAGCCGTCCTCGATGTCAACCGCGAGCGGCAGCGGAGAGGTCAGGGTGATCCGGTTGACCATCCATTCGACGTCGCCGCAGTCGCTGAAGCCGTAGTCAGGGAGACCCGTCGTGGCCACCGAGAACTCACCGCTGCTGAACATCATCGCCTTGAACCCGACGAGCTCCACCGCCCGCGCCGAGGCCGAGTCGTACACGCACGGCGCCAGGACGCACTCGGTGCTGGCGCGCAGGAGGTCGCGCAGACTCATCTTTGACATGAGACTCCCTTCATGACGCGGCGCATAGCCGGCGTCGAAGTTGTGTGCTGTTTGTGTGTGGCCAAGAACTCCGGCGGAGATGACCGGCTCATCTCACGGCGCCCCTTGCGTCGTCGGCCTCGGAGAACAGGAGCTGCACCTTCAGCGCCCGCTCGCGATCGCCCGCCACCTCGAACGCCCGCGTCGTCTCGGCGAGCGGGAACCGGCCGGTCAACAGTGGCGCGACCCCGAGCCCCGACGACAGCATCGCGACGGCGGCCCGGAAGTCCTCCCAGGTGAACCGAAACGATCCGACCAGCTCGATCTCCCGGGTGACGGCGCGATTGCCGGCGACGGGCACCGATCCCGTGGGAAGCAGGCCGACGAGGACCACTCTTCCTCCTGGTCGCACCGACGCGAGACAGGAGTCCAGGCCGGCCGGCGCGCCCGAAGCGTCGATCGCGATGTCGGCGTCCGGTACCTCGGCCTGGCCGGAGACGTTGATCGTGGCGGCGGCGCCGAGGCGGCGCGCGGCTGTGAGCGGCGCCGCGCAGATGTCGGTCACGGTCACGGTCGCGGCGCCGGCGCGGAGCGCGACCAGCAGAGTGAGCAGCCCGATCGGGCCGGCGCCCGTGATCAGCACGTCGCGGTTCAGGATCGGGCCGGCGCGGCCGACGGCGTGCACGGCAACCGCGAGCGGCTCGGCGAACACGGCGTGCTCGAGGGACAGCTCATCCGGCACCGGGACGCACTGCCCGGCGTGCACGACGAGCCGATCGCGGAATCCGCCCTGCGCGTGGGGGATCCGCGCCGCGCTGCCGAGGAAGCGCACGTCGGTGCACAGGTTGCGCCGACCGCGCCGGCATTGGGCGCAGATGCCGCACGGCACGGCGGGGTCGATCACCACTCGGTGGCCGGCAGCGACCGAGGTGACGCTCCCACCGGTGCGGCGAACGACGCCCGCGATCTCGTGGCCGAGGACGAGCGGTTCCTTGATCGTGAAGTCGCCGACTCCGCCGCGGTAGTAGTAGTGGAGGTCCGAGCCGCAGATCCCGCCGACCACGGTGCCGATCTCGACGTCGTGGTCGCTCAGCGGCTGCGCCGCGACCGTCTCGACGCGCAGGTCATGCGCTCCGTGGGCGATGACGGCTCGGATCACGCCAGGCATCAGATCACCGCCGAGATCCCGCCATCGACGTAGATGATCTGGCCGTTGACGAAGCTCGATGCCGGCGCGGCCAGGAACACAGCCACGCCAACCAGTTCCTCGAGCTCACCCCATCGTCCCGCCGGTGTCCGCCGCTTCAGCCAGGTGTCGAACTCGGCGTCCTCGCGAAGCGGGCGCGTGAGATCGGTGACGAAATAGCCAGGGCCGATTCCGTTCACGCAGACACCGTGGGGCGCCCAGTCGGCGCACATCCCGCGGGTGAGCATCTTGAGCGCTCCCTTCGTGGCCGAGTAGGGCGCAATCGATGGCCTCGCCAGCTCGCTCTGCAGCGAGCAGATGTTGATGATCTTGCCGGCCCCCCGCTCGAGCATCCGCGAACCGACCGCGCGCCCGACCAGGAAGGCGCTCGTGAGGTTCGTCTCCAGCAGCTGCCGGAAGTCCTCCGCGGCGAAATCCTGCAGCGGCATGCGCAACTGCATGCCGGCGTTGTTCACGAGGATGTCGATTGGCGCGATGTCGGCCTCGATCTCGGCCACCGCAGCCGCGACCGCCTCCTCCTCGATAACGTCGAAGCACGCCGCGTGCGCGGCGATCCGCTCCTCGGCGAGGCTCTCCACGGCGCCGGCCAATCGCGGTGCGTCGCGGCCGTTGAGGACCACGCGCGCGCCGGCTCGGCCGAGCCCGCGAGCGAGTACGAACCCGATTCCCCGGGAGGACCCTGTCACCAGCGCGGTGCGCCCGGTGAGATCGAACAGCCCGCTACTCATCGCGGCGCCAGGCGGCGGTGTCTACGGCGGTGACCATGGGGCGACTGTAAAGGGTCGTCGCCATTTTTGCCAACAATCGAGGCGGAAGCATTGGCAGACGGACAGCTCGCCGAACACACTAACCTCTGCTTAACGAAATTGTTGAAGATTTGGTTGAAGAAGCGGTCGACCACCGGTACAGTAACGCCGCGTCCCGTGGTCGAAGCCTCGAGATCGAGCTCAGTCCCGCAAAGCACCGAGATGTCTCAGATGCCATCCGCGCCGTGTCAACAGACCGTTCCGGTCGTGCCGGGTTCGACACCACGCCAGGCACCGCCCCCGGGGCGGCGCCGGAGGTCCGCCGGCCACGCATGGCCCACGAAAACTCAAGGGCCGCCGGAGCTCCGTCGGCCACGCATGGCCCACACAACTCGAGGGACGGCGCGTGGCCGTCCCGCAGACAGGAGGAGACGATGACTGCAACGACGAAGGAGCCGCGCCCGTGGCGCAGGCTGGCGGCGGCGGCGGCGATCGCGGTTGCCGCAATCGCCGTCGGCGCATGCGGCAGCTCAAGCAGCAAGTCCAGCGGCAGCGCATCCGGCAGCACGTCCGGACAGAGCAGCAGCCAGCCGTCGAGCTCGACGGCGGCGAGCGCGGCGGTTCCGAGCTACATCGCGTACACCGGCGGCAAGGCGGGAGCCGCCAATCCGGCGCTGCCTCCGGTCGAGATCGGCTTCGTCAACGACCAGGGCGGCTCCACCGTGATCGCCGGCACTAATCCCACCACCGGCGCGCAAACCGCCGTCGACTGGGTCAACAAGTACGCCGGCGGGATCGAGGGACATCCCCTCAAGCTCGTGACCTGCTTCGTCAAGAACGCCGAAGCGGAGGGCCAGACCTGCGCGCAGCAATTCCTCGCCAATCCGAAGGTGGACGTGATCGCCTACGGCGCCATGGCGCTCGGAGCGACCACGATCGACGCCACGGTCGCGGGCAAGAAGCCGATCATCGAGGGCGTCGCCATCAACCCGCCCGACCTGAAGACAGCCAACGACTACACCCTGTTCGCCGCCGTCCCGTTCATCGACTACCCCTGGGCGACGTTCGCCAAGAACTATCTACATGCCAAGACGGCCGCGATCCTGTATCCGAACCAGACCGGCCAGCTCGAGGTCGAGCAAGCGGTCGTGCAGGCGATGCACGCGGCCGGAATCACGACGAAGCTGGTCGGCTTCGACCCGAACTCGACCGATGTGACCGGAGCGCTCGAGGCTGCCGGCGCACCGACGGCCGACTTCGTCCAGTCGAACGTGGCGACGCCCGCCGAGTGCCTGGCTTTTGCCAATTCCACCATGAAGCTCGGCATCGACCCGGGGAAGGTCCTCGGCCTGTTCCAGTGCCAGGTTCCCTCGATCAAGTCGCAGTATCCGGGAGGCGACTATCCGAAGTGGAGCTACACGGTCGCCAACAACGGAGTCCAGTACGAGAACAACGCGGCCGGCAACACCTACCGCCAGGTGTTCGCGGCGATGGGGCAGTCGTCGATCGCCGGGGATCCATGGTCTCTGGTCGAGTTCTCGACGATGCTGACGTTGGCCAAGTGGATGAACACGATCGGCTACGCGAAGCTGAGCCCCACCACCATCGCGGCGCAGGCGAAGTCGTTCAGGGGCCCGCTGCTGTTCGGCCCGCCGGAGGTCGTGTGCGGCAAGTATCCCTCTGCGCCGGGTGTGTGCGCCGACGGCGATGCGTTCTTCAAGTACGAGGGCAACGGCAACTTCAAGCTGATCGCGCCGTGGGTCGAGACCCCGGTCGCGCTTCAGAAGTCGCTGGGCGCCCGTCAGATCACACCGTAGTAACCGTCACCGTAACAGCGAGCGTGTGGCTCGGCCGCTCGCGGCCGAGCCCACGTTCGTAGGCATCAGAGGAGAGAATCGACCGCCATGCATCAGGTAATACTCTTTGCCCTCCTGGGCCTCGGCACGGGCGCGCTGACGGCCGGACTGTCGCTCGGTCTCGTCTCCACCTACCGCGGCTCGGGCATCATCAACCTGGCGGTCGGCGCGGTGGCGATGGTCTCCGGGTACGCGTTCTGGGCGTTCAACACCGGTGACTTCGGGCCTCATATCGGCAAGGCCCTGTCGTTCGTGCTGGCGATCATCGTTGCGCTCGCGGTCGGCGTGGTGATGGAGCTGCTCGCGTTCCGCCCGTTGCGAACGGCCTCGCCGGTGGTGAAGCTCGTCGCCTGCGTGGGCATCCTGCTGGCAGCGCAGGCGACGATGCTGCTCGCGTTCGGCCCGTTCCCGAAGACGGAGCCCTCGATCCTGCCCAATGCGGAGGTGACCGTGCTGGGGTACGCGGTGCCCGAGGCGAACCTCATCCTCGCCGGCATCGTGATCGTGGTGACGGCGCTGCTGTGGGCGCTCTACCGCTGGAGCCGCTTCGGGCTCGAAACCAAGGCGTCCTTCGAGAACGAGACGTCGGCAAACCTGATCGGGCTCTCGGTCAACCGCCTCTCGATGACCAACACTCTGGTGGCCAGCCTGATCGCGGGCGCGATCGGTGTGCTCGCCGCGCCGGTCACGACGCTCGATTCCCAGGTCCTGCCGCTGGCGGTCGTGCCGGCGCTGGCCGCGGCTCTGTTCGCCGACTTCACATCGTTCCCCGTCGCCTGCGTGGCCGGGCTCCTGCTCGGCGCGCTCCAGAACGTGCTCTATTACGTCTCGACGCTGAGCTGGTTCCCGACCGACCACGGCGTGGCGTGGCCAGGGGTGCAGCAGGTTCTCGTGCTGGTGGCGATCGTGATCGCGCTGTGGCTGCGCGGCAACCGGCTGCCCCAGCGCGGTGAGCACGTCGAGAAGCGGCTGCCGATCGTCCCCAGGCCCGAGCGGCTACTGCAGCCGGCGGTGCTGGCCTGCGTGGTCGGCGTGGCGGCGCTGCTCATCCTCCCGTTCGACTTCCGCCAGGCGCTGGTCAACACCATCATCGCCGCCGCCTTGACGTTGTCGATCATCGTCATCACGGGCTTCGTGGGCCAGATGTCGATCATGAACCTCGCCCTCGCCGGCGTCGCCGGATACCTCGTCTCACACCTCGCCACCGGCGCCGGCATCGGCTTTCCGCTGGGGCCGATCATCGGCGCGCTCGGGGCGACCGTCGTCGGCCTGCTGGTCGGCGTCTCCGCCCTGCGCGTGCGCGGCGTCCAGCTCGCCGTGGTCACGCTCGCCGCCGCGGTGGCGATCGAGAACGCCTGGTTCACCAGCAATACGGTGGGAGGCGGACAGGGCGGTGCGCCGGTGCCCCAGCCGCACCTGTTCGGGCTGAACCTCGGGAACAACGGGGCCTTCAGGGGGCTCGACGGCAAGCTGCCCAGCCCCGTGCTCGGCATCGGGATCCTGGTCGTGACGATCCTCCTCGGCCTGCTGGTGGCCAACCTGCGCCGCAGCCAGATCGGTCAGCGCATGCTCGCAGTGCGCGCCAACGAGCGCGCGGCGGCGGCCGCCGGGATCAACGTTCGCAACATCAAGCTGATCGGCTTCGGTCTCAGCTCGTTCATCGCCGGTGTCGCCGGAGCGATGTACGCGTACAACTTCGGTTCGATCTCCGCGACGACGTTCAACGTGCTGTCGGCGTTCGGCGTCATCACGTTCGCATTCGTCGGCGGGATCACGATGGTGAGCGGCTCGCTGTTCGCCGGGTTGATCGCGACCGAAGCGCTGATCCCGCACGCCATGGAGAAGTGGTTCGGGATCTCCGGGACGTGGGCGCTGCTGTTCGGCGGCGTCGCCGTCATCTTCAACCTCGTGCTGTACCCCGAGGGCGCCGCGGGCGCCGCGCTTCGCCGCAAGCTCAAGCGGCAGCGACTGCAGGCCGAAGGTGCACTGCCGCGAGGCGACATCCGCCGGCTGTGGGAACCGGTTCGCGCCAAGCTGTCTCGGCCCACCGCTTTGGCCCCTGGCCGCGGTCGCGGCGCGGGCGCCGCCGTCGCCCTCGGTGCCGGCCGAGCCGGTGCTCGGGTCCGGCCGCAGGCCCTGCAGGTCGGACATCTCACCGTGCGCTTCGGCGGAGTCACCGCGGTGAACGACGTCTCGCTGTCGATCGCCCCGGGCGAGATCGTGGGGCTGATCGGCCCCAACGGCGCGGGCAAGTCGACTCTGATCGATGCCCTCAGCGGGTTCGTGCCGCTGGCGACGGGCACGATCACGCTGGGTGAGA
>JAFAXX010000096.1 GCA_019240655.1 Solirubrobacterales bacterium | reverse complement strand
GCCGGCGCGCGGGTCACCGAGCCGGCGGTGCGGCGGGCGCTCGCGCTGCTCGCCGCGGCGTCGCCCGGGATCATCCCGAGGCTCAGCCAGGCCGGAAGCGATCCGACGCACGGGCTGAGTGCCCAGCTCCGAAATGGCCCCCGCCTGTATTTCGGCGACGGCAGTCGCCTGGCCGCCAAGTGGATGGCGGTGACCGCGGTGCTCAGCGACCCAGGCTCGAGCGGGGCTGCCTACATAGACGTGACAGATCCCGAGCGGCCCGCCGCGGGGGTGGGGAGCGCGCAGACGCAGAGCGGTGCGGCGAGCTCCGGCGCGACCGCCCAGACGCAGACCGGCGCGGCGAGCACCGGCGCGACCGCCCAGACGCAGACCGGCGCGGCGAGCACCGGCGCGGGCAGCGCTCAGACGCAGACCGGCAGCACCACCAGCACCTCCGGCACCGCGGCGACCGCGCCCCCGACGAGCCCGAGCCCGTAAGAGCCACGGTCAAGCGGACCATGAGAAGGCGCTGCGAGTCGGGTCGGATACTGGCCCTGCGCTGGAGAAGGTCTACGACTACGCGGTCATCTGCGACTACGCCGGAACCGCAGCGACCCGATCAAGCGCTGCTCCTACGCGGTCTTCGGTGAGCAGAACCCGATCCACATCGCCGCCGGCGCCAGGCTCACCGATCGCGCCCAGAACGTTGCCGGCGTCCGTTCCTCGGACTGACCGCCTGAATCGAGCGGCCAGCGGAGCGTCTCGGCTCTCTCCACCTCGATGGCCCCGGCGCCGAGCCGCTCAGCGATCTCCTCGTGCGCCTCTGCGCCCGCTGAAAGTGCGCAGCGCCTCCGAAGTCGTCGCAAACCCGCACGACGACGATCGATGCGTTCGCGCGACCCCAGGGCGATCGCGTCCGGCCTGCACCGACGCAGGCCCGCATCTTCGCCCTTCTCGCTCTTCATGTACGCGGTGAGCCGGCCGCCAGCCAGCGAGCCCGTCGGTGCCAGAATGTTCCTCGCTCGAGCGCGTCAGCGCCGCGGCCGCGATCCTGGTCGCTGAGCGAGAGTTACGGCCCTCGGGGACCCGTCTCGCGTCGCCGAGGGAACGAAACTGTCGGCCGCACGTCATTTCAGGCCGGGGAGCCGCGAATTTCTTCTTGAGGTCGGCTTCGGCTAGCTACGGGTGTGGCCGCCGGGTTCGGTCGGCTCGTGCTGGGGCGCCAAAGCGTAAGGCGTGGGCTTGCCCCCACCGCACTCTAACCCTCAACTCGAGCTTGAGCCTGGTATACCGGCAACTCTAGTGACTCCGTCGAGGGTTCCGGGATCTGCAACGCCCATTGCGAAGGCAGGGTTTCGTTGACTTGGCGTATCGTCAACGAATAACGTGCGAAACTGCGCATCGAGCGAGTGGGCCGAACACTCGATCCCAGCTTGAGGGTTGAACGCCAACCGGTCCGGGACGGGAAACAAATGGAAAGCAGCTACCTGGCAGTGATCAAAGTGGTCGGGGTCGGCGGAGGCGGCACCAACGCCGTCAACCGGATGGTCGATGCCGGCCTGCGGGGCGTCGAGTTCATCGCTTGCAACACCGACGCACAGGCCCTCGCGATGTGCGACGCCGATATGAAGCTGAACATCGGGCACCACCTGACCAAGGGCCTCGGCGCCGGCGCCAGCCCCGACATCGGTCAGGGCGCCGCGGCCGAATCCCGTGACGAGATCAAGGAGGCGCTGAAGGGGGCCGACATGGTGTTCGTCACCGCCGGCGAGGGCGGGGGGACGGGCACCGGGGCGGCACCGGTGATCGCCGACATCGCCAAGAACGAGATTGGGGCACTCACGGTCGGCTGCGTCACCCGCCCGTTCGCCTTCGAGGGCGCGCAGCGAGCCCGTCAGGCGCAGGACGGCATCCAAAAGCTCCGCGAGAACGTCGACACCCTGATCGTCATCCCGAACGAGAAGCTGCTGGCGATCGTGGAGCGGCGCACGACGATCCTCGACGCGTTTCGCGAGGCTGACAATGTCCTGCGCCAGGGCGTGCAGGGCATCACCGACCTGATCACGATCCCCGGGCTGATCAACCTTGATTTCGCCGACGTCCGCACGATCATGCACGACGCCGGGACCGCGCTGATGGGGATCGGCAGCGCCAGCGGCGAGAACCGCGCCGTCGAGGCGGCGAAGATCGCGATCTCCTCGCCGCTGCTCGAAGAGTCGGTCGAGGGCGCGATGGGCATCCTCCTGAACATGACCGGCGGGCACGACCTCGGGCTGTTCGAGGTCAACGAGGCGGCCGAGATCGTTCAGAGCGCCGCCGACGCCGACTCGAACATCATCTTCGGAGCGGTGATCGATGACACGATGGGCGACGAGGTCCGGGTCACCGTGATCGCCACCGGATTCGACCACGGCGAGGCCAGCCCGAGCATGGCCCGGGAGGCCAGGCGGCGGGCCCGGCGTGACCGCGACTTGACGATGGACGAGCGTCAGCGCTCCTCGCTGGAGGTCGGGGAGGAGGAGATCGACATCCCCTCCTTCCTGAGGGACCGGTAGCCGAGCGAGCGCGGGACGGATCGGCGGCCCGGGAGCGCGCGGGGGCGCCCGAGCGGGCGGAACGTCGACCTCTCGCGCCGGGCCGTCGCGGGGACGCCCGTGGAGGTCGGCGCAACATCCGCCCCCCGCGGCTGTTGTAGGTCCGTCACCGCGAGGCTGGACACCCGACCAAACGTGCCCGCCCGAGGCTTGCCGATCGGCCGGGCGTCGATCGCGGCCGCGCCGCTGCGGCGCTGTGCGCCGGTCGCGCTGGTCGTGCTCATGGCGCTGCTCGGGCCGCTGAGCGGCCGCGCGCCGGCGCAGCCGAACCCGGGGCCGCCGGTGGTTGTCGACGGCCCCACCCCGAGCATCGCCGCCCCGACCGCGCTCGGGCTTTCGATCGCCCGGGACGGGACGGGCGCCCTCGTCTACCTCAAACAGGTCGCCGGCGTCCCGCATGTCTTCGTCTCCGCCCTGCTGGGCGGGAGCTTCCAGACGCCCCAGCAGCTCGACGGCGCCCTTCCCGGACCGTCCTCGCAGCCGGTGGTTGCAACCGGCAACGGCGGCCTCGCGATCGTGGCGTTCATCAACGGCGGGGCTCTCTACGAGGTGACCCGGCGCAACGCGCTGCTCGCCTGGGGCCAGGCCACCGCGCTGGCCACCGGCGCCGCCAGCCCCGCGATACAGATGAGCAACTTCGGCAAGGCCTACGTGGCCTTCACCGCCGCCGACGGAGCCGGCCACGACGTGCGGGCGGCGTACTACTACAACGGGGCGTGGGCGCTCGAGGGCTCACCGCTGAACAATCTGGCGGCGGATGACGCCGGCACGGGGAACGGCCGCCCGGCGGTCACCGCGGCGGGGGACGGCGTCGGCATCGTGGCCTGGGGCGAGGGCGGCCACATCTTCACTCGCCGGGTGTGGGGCATCGCCCCGAGCATCATCCTCGAGCAGGCCGACGCTCCCCTGCCGGGGTGCACCGAGCTCTTTGCCGACCAGCCGGCGATCGGCGCCGGGGGCGACTCCTCCTACGCAGCGGTCGCCTTCCACGAGCAACTGTCGTGCGGCGGCCAGACGCAGTCCCGCGTCCTGATGAACCGGCTGCAGGCGTCGATCTACGACGGCGTGTCCACCGCCGACGGGCTCCCCGCCGGCAACGCCGACTCCGCGCAGGAGCCGCGCGTGACCGTCGCCGAGTACGGCAGCGGGTGGGTGACCTCGGCGTGGGGCGGCTCGGACAACGTCTTCGCCACCCTCCTCGGCGGCAACGCCAGCCACGGCGGGGTGCTGCAGATCAACGCGGAGCCGAACGCCGGCGACCCGTACGTGGTCCCGGCCACGGCCGGCCTCTACTCCAGCCTGATCGCGTGGCAGCACGACCCCGGAGCCGCCGGGTACCCGGATATCCGCGCCCGGTATGCGTCGAGCGGCGGGACCTCGCTTGGGCCGGAGATGATGCTGTCCTCGCCGGCCCAGGGACCGGCCTACGCGGCGGCCGGAATCGCCGCGGCGGGCGACGTCAACGGCGACGCGGCGGTCAGCTGGGTCCAAGGCAGCCCAAGCGCGGCCGAGATCGTGGTGGCCGAGCTCTACCAGGCACCGGCGCCGATCGACGCGGTCAGCTCCTTCCAGTACTCGCGGAGTTCCCGCGCGCTGCTCGCGTGGGCGCCGCAGCGGGCGTCATGGGGCCCGATCACCTACACCGTGAGCGTCGACGGCGCCCCGGTCGGGCAGACGGGCGCCACGTCGTTCACCGTCCCGTCTCTGCTCGACGGCTCGCACAGCTGGACGGTCGTGGCCGCCAACCCGGCCGGGCTGACCAGCACCATGGCGCCGGCGCGCGTGTTCGTCGACACCCATCCGCCGGCGGTCGCGTTCACGCTCACCGGCACCCGTCGGGCCGGCGCGACCGTCCACATCGCGCTGCGCTACAGCGACACGCCGCCGGGCCTGCCCGCCTCGCACGGCTCAGGCGTGGCGAAGGCGACCGTGTACTGGGGCGACGGCACCCCGCACGTCCAGATCAGCCACGGGGCGGTCCACGTGTACAAGCGCCCGGGCCGCTACAAGATCAGGGTGGTGGTGCAGGACCGGGCCGGAAACACCACCACGGTCTCTCGCTACGTGAAGATCGCGGCCCCGAAGACGACCGGGAAGCCGAAGCCGGCGCGGGCGAAGCATGGCTAGCGCGACGCGGGCCGCCCGCACCGCGATCGCGTGCCTGATACTCCTGCTGGCCACCGCCGCGGCCGCGCGGGCGCAGGGCCCGGCGTACGCCCCGAGCCCGCCGACCCGCGGGGCACTCGCCGCCGACGGCCAGGCCAGCCGCTACCTCCTCGGCGGGGCGTGGCTCGACCGCGTCGACCCGGGCAACCTCGGGCTGGCCGGCGGCTGGTGGAAAGACACGGCCGCGACCGACGGCTGGTCGCCGGTTACCGTGCCCAACGCCTACAACACCAACCTGTTCACCCGCACCATGGCCGGCTACGTGGCCTGGTATCGCCGCGACTTCACACTGCCGACCCAGGCGTTCGCCGCCTACGTCCCCGCCAGCGCCAGAAGCTGGATCATCACCTTCGAGTCGGTCAACTACGCGGCCACGGTGTGGCTGAACGGCCATCAGATCGGCACCCACACCGGCGCCTACCTGCCGTTCGAGTTCGACCTCAAATGGCTCCGCCCGGGGGTCAACCGCCTGATCGTGCGGGTCGACAACGAACGCAGCGGAGCGGACTTCCCGCCCGGACCCGGCGGTCAATGGTGGAACTACGGGGGGATCCTCGACGCCGTCTACCTCCGTCCGGCGCAGCGGGCCGACCTCAGCCAGGTGCGGATTCGCCCGCTGCTGCCCTGCCGGAGCTGCGCGGCGACGATCCAGGAGCAGGTGCTCGTGCGAAACGTGACCGGCGCGCGACAGACGGTCTCGCTGCGCGGAGCCTACGGTCGCGCGGCGCTGCGCTTCGGGTCGAGGACGATCGGGCCGCACGGGACGTGGACCGCCTCGGCGTCGGTGCGAATCGCCCGTCCAAACCTATGGGCGCCGGGCCATCCGGCTCTCTACAGGACCACCCTGTCGCTGTCCGACTCGAAGGGTCGGGCGCTCGGAGGCTATCTCTACGAGAGCGGCATCCGCAGCGTCGAGACGGCGCCCGGCGGCCAGCTCGAGCTCAACGGCCGGCCGCTTCACCTGCGCGGCTTCAACCTCCACGAGGAGAACATCGCCACCGGCGCCGCCCTCAGCGTGGCGCAGATGGCGCAGCTCGTCGCCTGGGTCAGGCAGCTCGGCGGGACGATGATTCGCGCGCACTACCCGCTCGATCCGGAGATGGAGGAGATGGCTGACCGCGCCGGCATCCTGCTTTGGTCCGAGGTGCCGGTCTACCAGACCCAGAAGCAGTACCTGGCCGAGCCCTCGTGGGCATCCCGGGCCGAAGCGCTCGTGAAGGACAACGTCATGGCCAATCAGAACCACCCCTCGGTGCTGATCTGGAGCCTCGGCAACGAGCTTCCGACCCCGCCCACCGCGGCGGAGTCGGCGTACATCGCCGGCGCGGCCGGGCTCGTCCGCCAGCTCGATCCCACCCGTCCGGTCGGCCTGGCGGTCAGCAACTGGCCGGGGGTGGCCTGCCAGAGCGCCTACGCGCCGCTCGACGTGATCGGGGACAACGAGTACTTCGGCTGGTTCGACGCCGGCGGGGGCACCAGCGACGACCGGGACGCGCTCAGCCCGTATCTCGACACGCTCCGTGCCTGTTATCCGAACCAGGCGCTGTTCATCACCGAGTTCGGATTCGATGGTAACCGCAATGGCCCGGTCGAGGAGCGCGGCACCTATCAGTTCCAGGCCAACACCGCCGCCTTCCACCTCGGCGTGTTCGCCACCAAGCCGTGGCTCTCCGGCGCGCTCTACTTTGCCCTCCAGGACTACGTCGCCTTCCCGACGTATTCGGGCGGCGACCCCCTCCCGAATCCGCCGTTCAACCAGAAGGGGATGGTCGACCTGTACGGCAACCACAAGCCCGCCTTCTCGGTCGTGTCTTCGATCTACCACGCCACCCAGCAGGTCGCGCCGCTGAAGTAGGGGGGCCCCTCGCTGCGCTCGGCGTCCAGCCGGATGACGGGCGGCCGGCCCGGCCGCGGCGAGGCCGGAGGCCGAGCGGGCCGTGCCGCGTGGCTGGCTACTCCGGGCGTTGTGGGTTGATGTCGCTTCGGTCTCTCGGGTTGGGGCTGCGGGCTGGCGCCTGCGCCCGCGGCCTGCGGCCGCAGCGCGGGGAGGTCGGTTTGCCCGGTATCGGGCAGTGAAGGGTGGGGGAACGACCATAACGTGGAAAGAGCGCCAGTCGTGCCTCGCGCGATTAACGTTGTGGGCGCAGGACGACCGTAAAGTGACACAGCGCCGTGCCGACGAGCCGCTTTTTCTACGTTATGGTCGTCGCGGCGCCGCTCACCCACCCTTCACTGCCAAATACCGCGCAGTCCAACCGACGGGGCTGCGGCCGAAGGCCGCGGGCGCCCGAAGGCCGCGGGCGCAGGCGCCAGCCGGCAGCCCCACCCCGAGAGACCGCGCAAAACGCGGCACGAGAGCGTCCGGATGACCGGCCCCACGGACGCCGAGCGCAGCGAGGCCCCGAAATCAGCCTGCCGGTGTACTAGCCTGCTTGCCGGTGTCGTCCACCGCCGAGACCTCCCTGCGCCGGACCGCGCTTCACGAGCGCCACGTGGCGGCCGGCGCCAAGCTCGTGCCGTTCGCCGGCTGGGAGATGCCGGTGCAGTACGCGGGGATCCGCGCGGAGCACGTGGCCGTACGCCGGGACGTGGGCGTGTTCGACGTCTCGCACATGGGCCAGGTCGAGACGCGCGGGCCACAGGCGCTGGCGTTTCTGCAGCGAATGCTCTCGGGCGACGTGCGGCGGATTCCCGAGGGCGGGGCGCAGTACGGCGTGCTCTGCCGGGAGGACGGCGGCGTGCTGGACGACATCATCACCTACCGGATGGGCGAGTTCGAGTTCCTCACCGTGACCAACGCCGCCAGGCACGCCAAGGACCTCGCGTGGCTGCAGGCGCACGCGGCCGAGTTCGACGTGGATGTGATCGACAAGTCGCACTGCTTCGCCATGCTCGCCGTCCAGGGCCCGCGGGCGCGGGCGCTGACCCGGTCGCTCGCCGACGGGCCGCCGCCGATACGGCGGCGTTGCGCCGAGCGGACCTTGGCCGGCGCCGCGGTGACGATCTGCGGGACCGGCTACACGGGCGAGGACGGCGTCGAGCTGCTGGTCGACCCCGGCGACGCGACCCGGGTGTGGGACGCGCTGATCGCCGCCGGCGCCAGCCCGGTCGGGCTCGGCGCCCGCGATACGCTGCGCCTGGAGGCGTGCTTCCCGCTGTACGGCAATGACCTGAGCGAGGAGCGCAACCCGGTCGAGGCCGGGCTCGGGGCGTGCTGTCGGGAGGCCACGGGGTTCATCGGCGCCGAAGCGGTCGCCGCCGCGCGCCGGGACGGCACGGCTGAGCGGCTGGTGCCGTTCGCGATCGCCGGCCGCGGCATCGCCCGCCCGGGCAACCCTGTGACCGGCGGCGGGGTGGTGACCAGCGGCACCTACTCGCCATGCCTCGGACGGGGCATCGGGCTGGCGTACGTCTCCAGCGAGCTCGCCGAGCCGGGCACCGAGATCGAGATCGATGTTCGCGGGAGTCGGCGGTCCGCCACCGTCGAGCGGAAGCCTTTGTACCGAGGAAAGGGGTCCTGACCATGGCCGAAGCCAACTATCCCGACGACCTGCTCTACCACCCGGAGCACGACTGGGCGCGCGTCGAAGGCGGCGAGGCGACCTTCGGCATCACCTGGTACGCACAGGACGCGCTCGGCGAGTTGGTCTTCTTCGACGCTCCCCAGGTGGGCGCGCACGTCACGAAGGACGAGCCGTACACCGAGGTCGAGTCGGTCAAGGCCGTCTCGGACGTGTTCGCCCCGCTGTCCGGCGAGATCGTCGCGGTCAACGACGCGCTGTCCGAGAAGCCGGAGACGATCAACGAGGACCCCTATGGCGAGGGCTGGCTGGTCCGGGTCCGGCTGTCCGATCCTGCGGAGACCGAGAGCCTGATGGACGCCCAGACCTACGAGGCCGGACTGGAGTGACGCACTACACCTCGGTCACCGACGAGGATCGCCGCGAGATGCTCGCCGCGATCGGGGTGGCCTCGGTGGAGGATCTGTTCGCCGACATCCCGGCCACGCTGCGGCTGGGTCGGCCGCTGGCGCTCGATCCCCCGCGCGCCGAGCAGGAGGTGTTCGAGGAGCTGCGCGCGCTGGCGGCCCGCAATGTCTCAACCGATGACGAGGTCTCGTTTCTCGGGGCCGGCATGTACGACCACTACGTGCCCGCACTGGTCGATTCGATCGTCTCCCGCTCGGAGTTCCTGACGCCGTACACCCCGTACCAGCCCGAGGTCTCACAGGGCACCCTCCAGGCGATGTTCGAGTACCAGACCGCGATCTCCGAGCTCACCGGGCTTCCGATCTCGAACGCGTCGGTGTACGAGGGGCCGAGCGCCGTCGGCGCCGCCGGCTACGTGGCCAAGCTGAGCCAGCCGGCGAGGCGGCGGTTCGTGGTCTCCCGCGGACTGCACCCGCATGCGCGTGAGGTGCTGCGGACGTTGTCCCACGGCTGGGGCATGGAGGTCGTCGAGGCGCCGCTGCGCGACGGCCGCACCGAGCTGCCGCGGCTGGACGACGAGGTCAGCGCGGTCATCCTCCAGCAGCCGAACTTCCTCGGGGCGGTCGAGGACGTGGCGCCGATGGCGGCGGCGGCCCGCGCGGCGGGGGCGCTGACGATCTGCGCCTGTGACCCGCTGCCGCTCGCGCTGCTCAAGCCGCCGGGGGAGACCGGGGTCGACATCGCCGTGGGGGAGGGCCAGTCGCTCGGCAACCGGCTCGACTTCGGGGGGCCGTCGTTCGGGTTCTTCGCGGTGACCGAGGCGCTGATCCGGCGGATCCCGGGGCGGATCGCCGGCGAGGCGCGCGATCTCGAGGGCCGGCGCGGCTTCGTGCTCACCCTACAGACGCGCGAACAGCACATCCGGCGTGAGAAGGCGACTTCGAACATCTGCACCGCCCAGGCGCTGAACGCGCTGGCCGCGATTGTCTACCTGAGCTGGCTCGGGCGCCGGGGGATCGTCGAGCTGGCTGAGCTGACGCTGCGGCGCACGGCGTACGCCCGCCGCCGGCTCGCCGAGCTCAAAGGCGTGTCGCTTGCGCACGAGCAGCCGGTGGTGCGCGAGTTCGCGCTGCGGCTCGACGCGCCGGTCGAGCGGGTTCTGGCCCGCTGCCGCGAGCAGGGGGTGAACCCCGGCTACCCGCTCGCGCGCGAGTATCCCGAGCTCTCGAACGGGCTGCTCGTGGCGATCACCGAGCGGCGCGCCCGGGCGGACATCGACCGGCTCGTCGACGTGCTCGGAGCGGCGGTCCTCGCCGAGAGCGCAGCCAAACTGGGAGCCGCCGCGTGATCGGCGCCGCCGACGACGAGCTGACGATCTACGAGCGGTCGCGGCCGGGGCGACGGGCGTTTGTCGCACCCGCGCTCGACGTGCCGGAGGCGCCCCTGGACGAGCTGCTTCCGACGTCGCTGCGGCGGGCCGAGCCGCCGCGCCTGCCGGAGGTCTCCGAGCCCGAGATCGTCCGCCACTACAACCGGCTCTCGAAGCGAAACTTCGACCTCGACACCGGCTTCTATCCGCTCGGGTCGTGCACGATGAAGCACAACCCCAAGCTGCACGAGCGAGTCGCCGCGCTGTCCGGCCATGCCCACCTGCACCCGCTCCAGGACCCGCGCCGCGCCCAGGGCGCGCTCGAGCTGATGTGGCGCCTGCAGCAGGCGCTGGCCGAGATCGCCGGTCTCCCGCACGTCTCGCTGCAGCCGTCGGCGGGCTCCCATGGGGAACTCGCCGGCGTTCTGCTCACCCGCGCATTCCACGAGGACCACGGCGAGGTCCGGACCAAGGTCCTCACCCCCGACACCGCTCACGGCACCAATCCGGCCACGGTGACGATGGCCGGCTACGAGGTCGTCAAGGTGGGCACCGACGCCGACGGCAACGTCGACCTCGACGACCTGCGCGCCAAGGCCGACGCGGAGGTGGCCTGCCTGATGCTGACCAACCCCTCGACGCTCGGCCTGTTCGAGCCGGGGATCGAGCAGATCGCCGAGATCGTCCACGGCGTCGGCGCAACGCTCTACTACGACGGCGCCAACCTGAACGCGATCATGGGCGTCTGCCGGCCCGGGGACATGGGCTTCGACATCGTCCACTTCAACCTGCACAAGACCTTCACCCAGCCGCACGGCGGCGGGGGCCCCGGGTCGGGGCCGATCGCCGTCGCGGAGCGGATCGCGCCTTACCTCCCGCGTCCCCAGGTGGTGGGCCGCGACGGCGCCGCCAACGGCGGGTCGGAAGCGGGCTACGACCTCGACTACGACCGCCCGAAGTCGATCGGGCGCCTGCGCGGCATGCACGGCAACTATGGCGTGTTCGTGCGTGCGTACGCCTACATTCGCTCGCTCGGGGCGGCCGGACTGCGCGAGGTCTCCGAGGTTGCGGTGCTGAACGCCAACTATCTCCTCGCGCGGTTGCGCCACGAGGGCGTGCTCGAGTACCTGCCCTCCGCCTACCCGCGGCTGTGCATGCACGAGTTCGTGCTCTCGGGCGCGCCGATGAAGCGCGAGCTCCAGATCCGCACGCTCGACCTGGCCAAGCGCCTGCTCGACCACGGCGTGCACCCGCCGACCGTGTACTTCCCGCTGATCGTCGAGGAGGCGCTGCTGATCGAGCCGACCGAGACCGAGACCCGGGAGACGCTCGACCGGTTCGCCGCGGCCGTGGCGGAGATCCTCCGTGAGGCGCGCGACGACCCCTCCGTGGCGCGGTCCGCGCCGTACCGCACCCCGGTGCGCCGCCTGGACGAGGCGGCGGCCTCGCGACGGCCGGTGATCCGGCAACCGCGCTAGCCGGATGCGCTTCGTGGTCTTCGGCGCGGGGGCGATCGGCGGCGTGGTCGGCGCCCGGCTTCACCAGAGCGGCCACGACGTGGCGCTGATCGCCCGTGGGCCGCACGGCCAGGCGATCCGCGAACGCGGGCTGACCGTGGAGGAGCCCGAGCGGACCACGGTGCTCGAGATTCCCGCCGTCGCGCACCCGCGGGAGCTCGATTGGGCCGAGGACGAGGTCGTGCTGCTGTGCATGAAAACCCAGGACACGGCCGCGGCGCTCGACGACCTGCGCGCGGCCGAGCCGCCCGCCGGCCTCTCGGTCGTGTGCGTCCAGAACGGGGTCGAGAACGAGCGGCTGGCCCTGCGACGGTGGGCGAACGTGTACGCCGGAGTGGTGATGCTTCCGGCTGCGCACCTCGAGCCGGGCATCGTCCAGGCCTACGGGGCCGAGCTGGCCGGGATGATCGACGTCGGGAGCTACCCCGAGGGCGTCGATCAGCGCTGTGCGGCGATCGCGCAGGCGCTGGCCGCGGCGCGGATCGAGTCCGAGCCGCGCGAGGACATCATGCGCGCCAAGTACGCGAAGCTCGTGATGAACCTAGTCAACGCCGTCGATGCGCTGTGCCGGCCCGGCGAGGACCGCGACCGAGTGCGCGAACTGGCCCGCGAGGAGGGTCGCGCGGCCCTGCGCGCTGCCGGGGTGGAGTTCGAGGACGAAGGCGTCAGCGACGTCCGGGGGCGCTGGGCGCGCTTCGACGTCCGCGAGATCGGCGGGCGCCCGCGCGCCGGCTCCTCGACGCTCCAGAGCCTCGTCCGCGGTGCCGGCGGGGTTGAGACCGACTACCTGAACGGCGAGGTCGTGCTGGTCGGGCGGCTGCACGGCGTCCCCACCCCGGTCAACGCCGCGCTCTGCCGTCTCGCCGAGCGCCACGTGCGCGAGGGCCGCCCGCCTTCGTCGCTGGCCGCCGAGGAGGTGCTGAGCGCCGCGCGCGCCGGGGTGGGGCAGTGGACCCGCTGATCGACCGCGACGCGGCGGACATAGCCGCCCGCGCGAGCCGCGAGCTCGACGCCCTGGTCGCCGTGTCGTCTCCCTCGGGTGATGTGCCGGGGGCGGAGGAGGCGGTCGCGGTGTGCGCGGCGCTGCTGCCTTCGGAGGCGAGCTGCGAGCGCGTGCCGTGCTCGACCCCGGGCAGCGCACCCGACCTGATCGCCGCGATTCGCGGCCGCGGCGCCGGACGGGTGCTGCTGCTCGGCCACCTCGACACGGTGATCGCCCACCGCTCGCACGCGCCGCTGCGCCGGGACGGCAACCGCCTGTACGGCCCCGGCGCGGTGGACATGAAGGGCGGCGTGGTGCTTGCACTGGGGGTGGCGCGGGCGCTGGCCGAACGCCCGGAGCGCTTCGCCGAGGTGGCGGTGCTGCTGGTCACCGACGAAGAGTGGCGGACGGAGCCGTTCGCCCACGTGGAGCGCTTCACCGGCTACGACGCCTGCCTGTGCTTCGAAGGAGGTCAGCTGGCCGGCGCAGGCGAGGAGGGAGTCGTCGTCAGGCGCAAGGCCGCGGGCACGCTGCGGGTCCGGGCCACGGGACGCGCCGCGCACTCCGGCAGCGCCCCCGATCAGGGCCGAAACGCGCTCATCGGCCTCGCCCGGGCGGCGATTGCGGTGGCCGGCAAGCACGACCCGCACGGACCCGAGCGGCTGAGCGTGGTGCCGACGATCATCCGCTCGGGCGAGGCGTTCAACGTCGTCCCGCCATCGGGGGAGCTGGTGTTCGACATGCGCGCGAGCTCGGTCGACGCTTTCGAGGCGGTGCTGGCGGGAGTCCCGGCCGAGCTCGACGAGGTGCGCCTTCAGGCGCGGATGGAGCGCGTCTGGCCGGGAATGGACTCGGCTGCCGCGACCGCGCCGCTGCTCGAGCGGGCCAGCGCCCGGATCGGCCGGCCGATCGTCGGGGTGCCCCGTGGCGGCGCCAGCGACGCGAGCCACTTCGCGCCAGCCATCGCGCTGACCGTCGATGGGCTGGGACCGCGCGGCGGTGGCGCTCACACTCCCACGGAGTTCGTGCTCGAGCCCTCGCTGCGCGAGCGCGCCGAGGTGGCGCTGGCGATCGCCGTCGAGGTCCTCGAGCGGGCCGGCTGAGCCGGCGTTGCATACTTGGTCTCGAGATGAACACGCGCCCGCCCATCCGTCGCGGTCAGGCCCCTGGAGAGGGGATCGCCCTGCTGGCCGGGATCGTCGCGCTGATGTGGGTGGTCGAGGTGATCAACACGCTCGACGGCAACGCGCTCGACCGCGACGGGATCTGGGCGCGTAACGTCGGGCGGCTGTGGGGAATCGCCACCGCGCCGTTCCTGCATGCCAGCTTCGCCCACCTCATCTCGAACACCATTCCGTTCGTGTTCATGGGCCTGATCATCGCGCTCCGGGGCGCCGGCCGGCTCGCGCTGGTGACCGTCTTCGTGATCGTCGTCGGCGGTCTCGGCACGTGGCTGATCTCCCCGTCGTACCCCGATACGGTCGGCGCCAGCGGTGTGGTGTTCGGCTACGCCACGTATCTGCTGACCCGGGGCGTGTTCGACCGCAGCCTGCTCGAGGTGCTGGTGGGGGTGATCGTCGGCGTGGTGTGGGGCAGCGCGCTGCTCGCGAGCCTGGTGCCCCAACCGGGGGTGTCCTGGCAGGGGCACCTGTGCGGGGCGATCGCCGGGGTGCTCGCGGCGTGGTGGCTGGCCGGCCGGTCGGGCGGCGCCGTCGCGCCGCGCGGAACCGGCGGTCGGCCGGCGCAGACGCCCGTCCGCTGACCGCCCGTCCGCTGACCGGCGCGCCCGTCCGCTGACTGAGCGGACGCCCGTCCGCTCACCGGCGCGCCCGGGGCGGCGAGCGGCCAGTAGCCTGGGGCCCGTGAGCGAACGCATCTTCTCGGGCATCCAGCCGACCGGCCGCAAGCACCTCGGCAACTACATCGGCGCGATCACCCAGTACGTGGCCGGCCAGGACCGCGGCGAGGCGATCTACTGTGTCGTCGATCTGCACGCGATCAGCGTGCCCTACGACGCTTCGGCCCTGCAGAGCTCGGTGTACGACGTGGCCGCGGTCCTGCTCGCCGCCGGGCTCGATCCCGAGCGCTGCCTCTTCTTTCGCCAGTCCGACGTGCAGGAGCACACCGAGCTGACCTGGCTGCTCTCGAGCGTGACCGCCTACGGCGACCTCACGCGCATGCACCAGTTCAAGGAGAAGTCCGCCAGCCAGCGCGAGCTGGTCTCCGCCGCCTTGCTCTACTACCCGGTGCTGATGGCGGCCGACGTGCTCGCCTACCGGGCGCGCGAGGTGCCGGTGGGCGACGACCAGCGCCAGCACGTCGAGCTGATGCGCGACATCGCCGAGCGCTTCAACGCCCGCTTCGGCGAGACCCTGGTCGTGCCCGAGCACCGCATCCCCGAGGTGGGCGCGCGGATCATGGACCTACAGATGCCCGAGCGCAAGATGTCGACCACGGGCGGCACGCCGCAGGGCACCGTGCTGGTGCTCGACGCGCCAAACACGGTTCTGAAGAAGTTCCGCTCGGCGGTCACCGACTCCGGCACCGAGGTCCGCCGGGCGCCGGATAAGCCGGGCGTGAGCAACCTGATCGAGATCCTCTCCGCGGTCACCCGGCGGACGCCGGAGGCCGTCGAGGCCGAGTTCGACGGCTCCGGCTACGGCGCCTTCAAGACCGCCGTGGGCGAGGCGGTGATCGAGTATCTGACGCCGGTCCGCGAGCGCTACCACGAGCTGCGCAGCGACGAGGCCGAGCTCGAGCGGATGTTCGCCCTCGGCGCGGATAAGGCCCGCGCGATCGCCGGCGAGACGCTCGCCGACGTCCGCACGGCGATGGGCTTCCGAGCGGTCCGGGCCGGGCAGTAGCCTGGTTGCGGTGCGTCTCGCCGATCTCGAGCTCGACCTGGACGTATTCGCCGGGCCGTTCGATCTCCTGCTCACCCTGGTCCTGCGCGAGGAGATCGACCTGCTCGAGGTCGACCTGGCCGAGATCGTCATCGCCTACATCGACCACCTCGAGCAGCGCGGGGAGCTCGACCTCGAGGCGGCCACCGAGTTCCTGGTCCTGATCGCCGCCCTGCTCGAGCTGAAGTCGCGCCTCCTCCTGCCCGGGGAGGAACCGGAGATCATCGAGCTCGACCCCGGCGAGGCGGCGGAGGAGCTGCTCGCTCGGCTGCTCGACGCCCACCGCTACCGCGCCGCCGCGGGCTTCCTGTCGGAGAGGCTGGCCTCCGAAGAGGGCTACCGGTTCCGCTCCGCGCCGCTGCCTCCGGCCCTGCGCCGAGCCCCGCTGGCGGAGGCGGCGGCGGTCTACGACCGGGCGCTGCTGGCCGGCGCGATCGGCAGCCTGCTGCGTATGCCCGAGGCGCTCGATCTGCGCCACCTCGCCACGCCGACGGTGACGGTGGCTGAGCGGCTGGCTCACCTGCGCGCGCTGCTGCGCCGCGGCAGTTTCAGCTTCGACGAGGCCGTCGGCGAGGCCGACCGGGTCACCGTCGCAGTGACCTTGTTCGCGGTACTCGAGCTCTACAAGCAGGGCGAGCTGACGTGGACCCAGGAGCAGCCGTTCGGCGAGATCACGATCGAGGCGCCGGCGCCGGCGCCGGCCCGAGCGGGAGCGAGCTGCGTGCGCGCCCTGCGGCGGGTCCCCGCGTGAATCCTTCGCTCGAGCAGGAGGTTGAGTCGCTCCTCTTCCTGAGCGGAGAGCCGGTGACGCCGGCGGCGCTGGCCGAGGCCTGCCAGGTCGAGCTGCACGAAGTGGTCACGGCGCTCGAGCGTCTCCGCGAGTACTACGAGTTCGAGCGCCGCGGGCTCGTGCTGCGCGAGCTGGCCGGCGGCTGGGTGCTCTCCGCCCATCCTGACTGCGAGCCGGCGGCGCGGCGTCTACTCGCCAAGCCGCGCACCCCGCCGCTGACCCCGGCCCAGGCCGAGACGCTGGCAATCATCGCCTACCTGCAGCCGGTCTCGCGGCCGGAGATCGCCCGGATCCGCGGGGTCAACGCCGAGTCGGCGGCGGCCACGCTGCTCGAGCGCGGGATGATCGAGGAAGCCGGCCGCTCGCAGTTCGGGGCGGTTCTGTACCGCACCACCGATCTGTTCCTGCGGCTGTTCGGGCTACAGTCGCTGGCTGGGCTACCCGACGCGGCGTCGTTCGACCCGTCGCCGGAGATCGAGGAGCAGCTCCGCGAGCGACTACTCCAGGCGGGAGAGGCTCGGGCGGGAGGGTAGGGCGTTCGGGCTGCTCGAGGACGTCCTCGACCCGAGCCGGACGAACCGTCAGCGCCGAACTCACCCCGAAATCGTAGGCCGCCGTCACGCCGACCCGGTATGAACCTCGCTCAGGACGACGCAGCCAACTGGCCGCAGGCGGCGTCGATGTCGCGTCCGCGGGTCAGGCGGACGGTGGCTTCGAGGCCGCGGCGCTCGAGCTCGGCCCGGAAGGCGTCGATCGCCTTGGCGCTCGAGCCGGCATAAGGCGCATCGGTCGGGTTGTAGGGGATGAGGTTCACCTTGTAGATCCTCGGATCGAGGATTTCGGCCAGCTGCACCGCCTGCCCGTGGGCGTCGTTGACCCCCGCCAGCATCACGTACTCGATGAACACCTTGCGCCGCTTGCGCTCGTAGAAGGCCCGGCAGGCGGCGAGCACCTCGGCCAGCGGATAGCGGTCGTTGACCGGCATCAGCTGCGAGCGAAGCGCGGGATCCGCGGCGTGTAGCGAGAGCGCGAGCCGGATCGGCATCGGGCTCTCGGCGAGGCGGTTGATCCCGGGCACCCAGCCCACGGTCGAGATCGCGGTGCGGCGATGGGTGACGCCGAGATCGGGCAGACGCTCGCACGCGCCCAGCACCGCGTCGAGGTTAATCATCGGCTCGCCCATGCCCATGAACACCGCGTGGTCGACCCGGCCCAGGCGCCGGAAGTGAAGCGCCTGGTCGAGGATCTCGGAGGACGTGAGGTTGCGCCCGAAGCGCATCCGGCCGGTGGCGCAGAACGTGCACGTAAGTGGACAGCCCGACTGCGAGGAGAGGCACAGCGAGCGCCGGCCGTCGCGATAGCGCATCAAGACCGCCTCGACCAGCCGGCCGTCGCTGGTCTCAAACAGCGTCTTCACGGTGCCGTCGCGGGCGTGGGCCTCGCGTCGTGGCGACAGCGTGGAGAACGGCACGACGCCCGACAGGGCGTCGCGCAGCCCGCGGGGCAGGTCGGTCATCTCGGCAAACGAGCCGGCGCCCTGAGCCGCCCAGCGCCAGATCTGACCCAGGCGGTAGCGCGGCTCGCCGAGCTCCGCCAGCTTGCTCTGCACCAGTTCGAGGTCCACGCTCTCTATGGTGGCAGCCGAATGCGGCTGGCCAAGTACCTCGCCTCCGCCGGCGTCGCCTCGCGCCGGGCCGCCGCAGATATCGTGCGCGCCGGGCGCGTCACCGTGGCGGGGGTCGTGGTCACCGACCCAGCCCGCGACGTGGACCCCGAAGACCGCGTCGAGCTCGACGGAGCGCCGGTCGACAGCCGCACTGAACGCGTGGTCTACGCGCTCAACAAACCCGCCGGCGTGGTCTCGACCGCGAGGGATCCCCAGGGCCGCCCGACCGTGGTCTCGCTGATCCCCGCGTCGGTGCGCCTGTATCCCGTCGGCCGCCTCGACCGCGACACCACCGGGTTGATCCTGCTGACCAACGACGGAGAGCTCGCGCACCGGATGACGCATCCCCGGTTCGAGGTCGAGAAGACATATCGGGTCAAGGTTGCGCCGGCGCCGGTGCGCGACGCCGCGGTACGGGCGCTGCGGGCCGGGGTACGGCTCGAGGACGGGCTCACCGCGCCGGCCAGGGTGCGGCGCCTGGCGCCCGACACCCTCGAGATAACCCTGCGCGAAGGGCGCAAGCGGCAAGTGAGGCGGATGTGCGAGCTGGTCGGGCACCCGGTGAGGCGCCTCGAGCGGGTCGCGTTCGGGCCGCTCAGCCTCGGCGAGCTGAAGCCCGGGGCTTTCCGCCGGCTCGGCGACGCCGAGGTGCAGGCGCTGTTCAGCGCTGCAGAAGGAACTCGTCGTTGCGCAGGCGCGTCGTCCGCACGGCCCGCCCCACCTCCCGCGGACCGAGCCTCACCGGCCGCGAGGCGATCAGGCGGATCACGGTGAACTGGAGGGCGTGGCGCTCCCACGCCTCGTGGAAGCCGGGAACATCGAACCGGTGCTGGGTCCGCACGGGCCACAGGTTGCACGCCGAGCCCCACCAGCAGAAGCCGGCGCTCGGCGGCGAGGTGAACTCGACGACGTCGAGCTCGGAGACCCGCGCGCCGGCCCGGCCGGAGAACCGCAGGCCCGGCAGGTACAGCGACAGGGGCAGCAGGTCCCGGTAGTGGGCGACGAGGATCGCGCGGGGGCCGGCGCCCGCCGGCCGCGGGCCGAGGAGCCGGGCGACCACGCGCCAGTCCGGGCGCTCCAGGTTGCGGTCGACCGCCACCCCGACCGCGGCGGTCACGCCGAGCGCGCACAGCACGAGCGCGAACGCAAGCCCGAGTCGGCGCGCGCGGCCGGCCGCCAGTCCGCCCGCCACCACCACCGCCGCCGGCAGCCACAGCGCGAGCAGATTGCGGGTGATCAAGTCATCCACCCCCGCGGCGATCATGAGCAGATTCACTCCAAGGCCCCCCACCGCGATGCCGGCCGCCACGAGCGCGCCGCTGCGCTCGCGCGGGCGCGAGCGCGTCACCAGCAGCACCAGGGCCAGGGCGGTGATCGCCAACGCCACCGGCCCGAGCACCGCCCACGCCGGTGCGCCGAAGCCGAGCAGCGACTGGGGCAGCACCTCTCCGAGTCGCCGCAGCAGCGACACGGTGGCGATCCAGTTAGATCTGCCGGTGCCCTTCTGGCTGAGGGCGAGCGGGATCAGCGCCAGCCCGCACGCCGCCACCACCGCGACCGCCACCTGCACCGGGCGCCGGCGGCGGTGCAGCGCGAGCAGCCAGACCGCCTCCGGCACGATCGCCAGCACGGCGTAGTAGTGAGTCGCCAGGGCCAGGGCGCTGGCGATCGCCCACGCCGTCAGCGGACGCGGCCCGGGCGAGCTCCGGGCGTGGGCGAAGGCGAACAGCGCCGCGCTCGTGAACAGCACGAGCAGCGCGTAGGAGCGGGCCTCCTGCGAGTACCAGATCAGCAGCGGGCTGCAGGCGGTCAGCGCCGCGGCGATCGTTCCGGCACGGGTGGAGATGAGCTTCGCAGCGGCGCCGTAGGCCAGGGGCACGGTGGCAACCCCGGCCACCGCCGAGAGCGAGCGCAGCGGTGCCTCGGTGTAGCCGAAGACCCTCGCCCACACCCAGGCCAAGCAGTAGTAGAGGGGCGGCGTCGATTCCGACCGGGGGATCAGCCCGAGCATCCGCCCGGGGGAGAAGTGAACGAGCAGCGCGGTGTTGGCCTCGTCGAACCAGAAGCCCTGATGGCCGATGCGCCAGAAGCGAAGCAGCGCCGCGAGCAGGGTCAGCCCGATCACCACGGCGGCTTCCCGGGTGACGGTCAGGCGCCGGGTGCGCGCGGCGGCGCGCGCCGGCGCCGGACGGCGGCGTATCTCGACTGCGGAGGACGAACTCACCCACCATGATCTTAGGCGCCGTCCCCGCCGCCACACTCTGCTCGGCGGCCCCGCCCGACCGCGGGCGCTTAACCGGATTTCAACCGATCCGCCCGGCATGCCAGAGGGGCGACCGGGCACTATTCGCGGGCAGATGGCAACCGATCCCACCGACGCGGACACTTCGCTCGCCCTGGCGTCCGCGCCGGTACGCGCCGGCGCGCCGGCGAAGCCGGCGGTGGCGCTGCCGCGCCTGGCGGGACTGTTTGCCGGGCGCCGGCTGCCTGGGCTGCGCGTGGCCGCCCACCCCAAGGCCGGCCGCGTGGCCCTGGCCACGCTGCTGATCTGTACGGCGATCATCGTCGTCTTCGCGGCCACGGGCGACAACGTGCTCGTGCCCCGCAGCTACCTCGACGTCCCCGGCTGGCAATCGGGCCCACTGCACCCGCTGGTCAAATGGCTGCCCCGCAGCTACACCCTCCTCTCGTACGGCTTCAGCTTGCTGATGGTGGTGATGCTGATCGCCTACGCCGTCTTGCTGGGCTCCGTGCGCACCGTCTCGATGCGCTCGATCGCCGGCTTCGTGCTCCTCGCGCACGCTCTCATCCTGCTGAGCCCACAGCTGCAGCTGAGTGATGTCTGGAACTACCTCGGCTACGCGCGGCTCGGCGCGCTTCATCACCTGAACCCGTACACGCACACGATGCTGGCGGAAATGCACGACCCGGTGTACCGCTTCGCGAGCTGGCACAACCTGAGCAGCCCGTACGGTCCGCTGTTCACCGCGCTCACCTATCCGCTGTCCTTCGTGCCGCTCCCCGTCGCGTACTGGGCGGTCAAGGTGGGCACCCTCCTCGCCAGCCTCGGCTTCGTCGCCGTAGTGTGGCGCTGTGCCACCCTGCTCGGGCGCGACCCGCGGTACGCCGTGACGTTCGTGGCCGCCAACCCGGTCTATCTGATGTACGCGATGGCGGGCTTCCACAACGACTTCTTCATGCTGCTGCCGGCGACCGGGGCGATCGTCCTCGTCCTGAGCCAGCGCGACCGCCGCGCCGGAGCCGTGCTGATGCTGGCCGTCGCCGTCAAGTTCACCGCGGTGATCCTGCTGCCGTTCCTGCTCCTCGCCGCTCGGCCGGCCCGCCGGCGCCGCGCAATCCTGATTGGCGCGGCGCTGGGGGCGCTGCCGCTGATCGCACTCGACCTCGCGCTGTTCGGCGTCTCGCTGCCCAACCTCTCGCAGCAGAGCACGCTGCTGACCGGATTCAGCTTCCCGCAGGTGGTGGGACTGGCGATCGGCATCGGCGGCGGCACGCCGGGGCTCCTGCGCCTGGCCACGGTGGGGGTCGTGCTGACGGTCGCGCTGCTGATGTGGCGCGGCGGCGACTGGATCTCGCGCGCGGGATGGGCGACGGTGGCGCTGATCGCCAGCCTGTCGTGGCTGATGCCGTGGTACGCGATCTGGGTCCTGCCGCTGGCGGTGCTCGGGACGAGCCTGCGGCTGCGCCGCGTGGCCCTCGCGCTGACCGTGTACGTGCTGCTCACGTTCATCCCGTCGACGGCCATCTGGCTGAGCAACCACGGCATCAACCCGCTGAACACCGCGGTCGGGCAGGCGTCCTCCAGCCTGGCGCAGAAGCTCTCGCGCTGAGCGGCCTTGAGCCGGCGTTACAACTGGGCTTACGGCGAGGTTATTAGCGTGCTGTTAACGTCGCTGGCTTATGCGCGTTGAAATGAACGTCGGCGAGGCGGGTGCCGGTCCGTGGGGCCACGAGCGGCCGTCGCGGTTGCGCGCGCCGCGGCGCCGGCGAATCGACCGCTTCGAGCTCGGGGTCCTGGCCGTGTTCGCCGGCCTGTCGCTGTGGGTTCTCGGGCTCGATCTCTGGCAGGTGATCGCCCACGGCCGGGTGTGGACGGGCACCGACGGCCTCTATGTGGTCGACCAGCTCCAGTACCTGGCGTGGATCCAGGACGCCTCGCACCACCTGCTCTCCGGCAACCTGTTCGTGCTTCGCTCGACCTCGACCGACTACTTCCAGCCGGCCGTCGAGATCTCGGCGGTCCTCACCGCCCTCGGCCTCGCGCCATGGCTGTCGCTGATCCTGTGGAAGCCCGTCGCGGTCGTCGCGGCGTTCTTCGCCGTCCGGGCGTACTGCGATCGCAGCCTGGTCGGGCGGTGGCCGCTCCGCGCCGCGCTCGTGCTGGGGCTGTTCTTCGGGTCCTTCAGCATCGTCGACGGGGACTTCACCGTCGTCGGCGACCTGTTCCTCGGCTTCCTGTCCTGGGGCTACACGTTCGGGCTGCTGGCGGTGGCGCTGATGGCGTTCGCGATCCTCGAGTACGACCGCGGACGAACCGCCGGCCGGATTACCTGGAAGCCGGCGGTGCTCGGCGCGACGGCAGCGATCCTTCACCCGTGGCAGGGGGAGCTGCTGATCGTCATCCTGCTCGGGGCGGAGCTCGCGATGTGGCGTGGGACACGGCGCCGGCCGGCGCGGCCGGCGCTTCCGATCGTCACCGTTGCGGTGACCGGGCTGCCGCTGCTCTACTACCTGATCCTGGGCCACACCGACCTCTCGTGGCAGCTGGCGCGCGACGCCAGCAAGCACGGCTTCTCGCTGTGGGCGATCGTGCTCGGGCTCGCCCCGCTGGCGATCCCGGCCGCGCTCGCCTACCGCGGCCGCTCGGTCTCGTTCCTGACCTCGGCGACGCGCATCTGGCCGTTCGCGGCGTTGGCCGTGTGGGTGCTGTCGGCCACCGAGCTGAGCGCCACCCCGCTGCACGCGTTCAACGGCGTCACCATCCCGCTGGCCGTGCTCGCGGTGCGCGGGGCGCAGCGCCTGCGCCTACACCGGGTGCGGCGCCCCCGCGCGGTCGCGGCGGCTGCCGTGACGCTGATGACGGTCCCCGCGACCGTGTATCTGCTCGCGTTCGCGGCCAATCATGCGTCGCCCCAGCCGGCCAACGCAAACTTCATCGCCCGCGACGAGAAGCAGGCGCTTCGCTACCTGGCCAAGAACCCCGAGCCCGGCGGAGTGGTCGCGAGCTCGTACCTGGGGGAGGCCGTGCCGGCCGAAACCGGGCGCAAGACGTACTACGGCGACTGCCTGTGGTCAGAACCAGGCTGCTACACGCGGATCGGCGAGCTCAACAATCTGTTCGGCGGGTCGTTGCCGGACGGCCAGGCCGAGGCGTTCATCCGCTCCACCGGAGCCCGGTTCGTGCTCGCCGACTGCGGCTCGACGCCCGACCTCGACCGCCAGCTGGCGCCGCTTACCGTGGCGGTCACCCGGTTCGGGTGCTCGAGCGTGTACGAGCTCGACACGCCCAGCCGGCCGAGCGAGCCTCTGGCAGAATCCGCCGGCGATGCGGCTCTTCGCGCTACGGGGCGCCAACAGCGTGCAAGCCAATCAAGCTGAGGCGATCCTCGCCGCCACCGACGAGCTGATGCGCGAGCTCATGCAGCGAAACGGCCTCGTGCCGGAGGCGATGGTGAGCTGCATCTTCACGCTCACCGAGGATCTCGACGCCGAGTTCCCGGCCGTCGCGGCCCGGCGGCTGGGGCTGAACGCCGTCCCGCTGCTGTGCACGCGGGAGGTGCCGGTGCCGGGCTCGCTTCCGCGGGTGATCAGGACGCTGCTGCACTACTACGCGCCCGAGGACCACCGTCCCCGCCACGTCTACCTCGGCGAGGCCCGCGTGCTGAGGGCCGATCTCGAGTCGGCACAATAGGCGCGCCGTGAGCATCGAGTTCGCCGAGCGCATCCGCCGCATGCCGTCGTATCCGCTGGCCGCCGGCTACGACCTCGGCGCAGAGATCGCGCTGCTCGCTTCGAACGAGTCGGCCTTCGCGCCGCTACCCCAGGTCGTCGAGGCGGCCCACCGCGCCCTCGCCGGGGCCCACCGCTACCCGGATCCCTCCTACTGGCCGCTGCGGCGAGCGTTGGCCGATCGCTACGGGATCCCGCCCGAGCGCATCGCGCTCGGCAACGGCTCCTGCGACATCCTGCTGGCCGCCGGCGCGGCGCTCCTCGAGCCGGGCGCGGAGATTCTTTACGCGTGGCCGTCGTTCTCGATGTACCCGCACCTCGCCGCCGCGTCCGACGCGCGGGCGATTCAGGTGCCGCTCGACGTCGACGAGCGCCACGACCTCGGCGCGATGGCGGCCGAGATCACCGTGGCCACCCGGCTCGTGCTGATCTGCAATCCCAACAACCCGACCGCGACAGCATTGCCGCTCGATGAGATCGAGGCGTTCCTGGCCCGCGTGCCGCGCCACGTGTGTGTGATCCTCGACGAGGCCTACTGCGAGTTCGCGCTCGCGCTCGGCGACCCCTACGCCTCGGTCGAGCTGCTCCGCCGCCACTCCAACCTCGTCCTGCTACGGACCTTCTCGAAGGTCTACGGCCTGGCCGGAATGCGGGTCGGCTACGCGCTCTGCGCCACCGAGGCGTTCCGCGCCGCGGTCGAGCAGGTCCGCCAGCCGTTCTATCTGAACGTCGCCGCCCACGCCGCCGCGGTTGAGGCGCTCAGGCACCAGGACGACGTCGAGCGGCGCGTGACCTCGGCGATCGCCTCCCGCCTCGAGCTCGAGGACGGCCTGCGCCGGCTCGGGCTGTGGGTGGCCGAAGCGGACGCCAACTTCCTCTGGGCGCGGTTGCCCGACGGCGTCGAGGAGACGGACGTGATCGCCGGCCTGCGCGACCGGGGCGTGCTCGTGCGGGCGGGCCGCTCGCTTGGGCGGGACGGCGCGATGCGGGTCACCGTCGGCACCGACGCCGAGAACCGCAAGTTCGTGGCGGCGATGGCCGAGCTCCTGGCCTGAGCCCTGGGCCGTCGCCCGCGGCGGCCGGTCGGGCGCGTCCCGGGCCGTGGCTTGCGATGGCCAACCCGCCTCTGATAAAAACCGTCCCGAGTCCTATGAGCGACCACGGCCACACCACCCCTCGCCGCTGGTCCCTCTGGTACGCCTGGCGATTTAGCTAGGCGCTCGGCCTGCCTGTCGCTGCCCTGACGCCGTCGGGGCCCGAGCGCCGTTAGCGACCCGACCTCCCTACAGTTCCCAGGCACAGAAAGGACGAGCAGTGACGATCGACATGAAATACGCCGCCCGAGAGGAGCGCACCGTGCTCGAGATCGCCGGCCGGAGGATCGGCGGCGGGCACTTCGCGCTGATCGCGGGGCCGTGCACGGTGGAGTCGCGCGAGCAGACGCTCGAAACCGCCTGCGCGGTGCGCGACGCCGGCGCCACCATGTTCAGGGGCGGCGCCTACAAGCCGAGAACCTCGCCGTACTCGTTCCAGGGCCTCGGTCAGGAGGGGCTTCGCCTGCTCGCGGAGGCCAAGCGCGAGACCGGGCTTCCGATCGTCACCGAGCTCATGGACGTGCGCGATCTCGACGCGGTGCTCGAGGTGGCCGACGTGGTCCAGATCGGCGCGCGCAACATGCAGAACTACTCGCTGCTGACGGAGGTCGGCCGCGCCGGCGCTCCGGTGCTGCTCAAGCGGGGCCTGTCGAGCACTCTCGAGGAGCTGCTGATGGCGGCCGAGTACATCCTGGCCGAGGGCAATCCCGCGGTGATCCTGTGCGAGCGGGGCATCCGCACGTTCGAGACCGCCTACCGGTTCACGCTCGACATCAGCGGCGTGCCGGTGCTCAAGGAGCTCACCCACCTGCCGGTGGTCGTCGATCCGAGCCATGCCGCCGGGCGCCGGGAGCTGGTCGGCCCGCTGTCTCTGGCGGCGGCCGCCGCCGGCGCGGATGGGGTGATCGTGGAGGTTCATCCCCGCCCTGAGGAGGCAATCTGCGACGGCCCGCAATCGCTTCGCACCGGTGATTTCGAGGCCTACGCCGAGCGGGTGCGGGCGGCCGCAGCGGTGGCCGGGAACACGCTCGTCGAGGCGTTTGTCTGAGGTGACGCAGGTCCCCGTCAGGCCGGGCGAGCGGGTTCGCGACCAGCGAATCGCGCGCGTCGAGCCGCTGGTCTCGCCGCTCGCTCTGCTCGAGGAGCTCGGGCTGAGCGAGGAGCTGGCCCACGTGGTGGTGCGCGGACGCGCCGACATCCGGGCCGTCCTCGACGGAGCCGACGACCGGCTGTTCGTCGTGGTCGGGCCGTGCAGCGTGCACGACGTTGAGGCCACGCTCGAGTACGCCGACCGCCTTGGCCGCGCCGCCGACGCGACGCGGGGGGAGCTGTTGATCGTCATGCGCGTGTACTTCGAGAAGCCGCGCACCACGACCGGCTGGAAGGGACTGATCAACGATCCCCATCTGGACGGCTCGGGCGATGTCAACACCGGCCTACGGCTGGCGCGGAGACTGCTGCTCAAGGTGCTCGAGCGGGGGCTTCCGGTCGGAACCGAATTCCTCGATCCGATCACCCCGCAGTACATCTCCGACGCCGTCTCCTGGGGAGCGATCGGGGCGCGGACGACCGAGAGTCAGATCCACCGCCAGCTCGGGTCGGGGCTATCGATGCCGGTCGGCTTCAAGAACGGCACGAACGGCAACGTCCAGGTCGCCGTCGACGCCGTGCGGGCCGCCGCGGCTCCGCACGTGTTCCCCGGAATCGACGTCAGCGGGATGCCGGCGATCCTCCACACGCGCGGCAACCGGGATTGTCACATCATCCTTCGCGGCGGCCGCGACACGCCGAACTACGGGGCCGGCCCGGTGGCACAGGCGCTGTCGCTGCTCGCCGCCGCCGGTCTGCCCGAACGCGTGGTGATCGACGTCTCGCACGACAACAGCGGCAAGGACGCCACGCGCCAGCCGGCGGTGGCCCGCGAGGTCGCCGCCCAGGTTGCCACCGGCAACCGCGCGATCGCCGGGGTGATGCTCGAGTCCTTCCTGGTCGGCGGACGTCAGGACCTCGACTCGCCCGCCGCACTGACCTACGGGCAGTCGATCACCGACGCGTGCCTGGACTGGGAGACGACCGTCGACGTGCTCGAGCGGCTGGCCGCGGCGGTCACGGCCCGCCGCGACGCGGGTGCCCGCTGAGCGGTGCTCGGAGGCCGCGGCGCTGCTCCGGCGACCGCGGGTGGGCGTCCTCGGCGTCGGGCTGATCGGCGGCTCGATCGCGCTCGCGGCGCGCGAGCGCCTGGGCGCGGTGGTCTGCGGGTACGACGCGTCGCCGGCCGCGCTCGAGACCGCGCTCGGGCGAGGCGCGCTCGATCGCGTGGGAGCGTCAGTGGCCGAGGCGGCGGCGGATGCCGACGCGGTGTTCGTGGCCGTGCCGGTCGGGGGGCTGAGCGAGACGGTAAGCGCGGCGCTGGACGCCGCCGGCGATGACTCCGTGGTCACCGACGTCGGCTCGACGAAGCGGGCGGTGGTCTCGGCGCACACGGACCCCCGCTTCGTCGGCGGCCACCCGTTGGCCGGCGCCGAGACCTCCGGCGTCGAGCACGCGCGGGCGGATCTGTTCGAGGGCGCCACCTGGTACCTGACTCCGACCGCGCGTACCTCCGGAATGCTCTACGAGCGGCTGCACCGGCTGCTGCGGACGCTCGGGGCGAGGCCGGCGGCGATCGAGGCCGAGACGCACGACCGGATCCTCGCCACCGTCTCGCACCTGCCGCACGTGCTCGCCAACGTGCTGGTCACGCAGGCGGCGCAGGCGCTCGCCGCCGGCGAGGAGCGGCTGCCGGCGCTCGGGCCAAGCTTCCGCGACGCCAGCCGGGTGGCTGGCGCCTCGAGCGCGGTATGGCGTGACATCTACCTCTCCAACCGCGACGTGCTGAGCGAGGAGATCGGCAAGACGATCGCCGCGCTCGAGGACGTGCGCGAAGCGCTGCAGGGGGCGGATGGCGAGCGGGTGACCGCATGGAACGACGCGGCGGCGGCCGACCGCCGCCGGCTGCTCGAGGCGCAGCTCGCCGGGGGGCCGCTGTGCGAACTGCGCGCGTCGGTGCCGAACCGGCCCGGGGTGGTCGCCGAGCTTGCGCTCGAGCTCGGGCGCGCCGGGGTCAACATCACCGACATGGCGCTCTACCCGGCGCCGGACATGAGCGAGGGCGTGATCGCCCTGTGGATCGCCGGCGAGGAGCCGGCGCGCCGCGCGCAGGAGCTCGTGGGGCGGCTGGGGTTCCCGGTGGCGCGGCTGTGAACGCGCGCTTTGAGCCCTCCGGCCGGCTGCGCGGCACCCTGCGCGTTCCCGCCGACAAGTCGGTCTCCCATCGCGCGGCGATCATCGCCGCGATGGCGGCCGAGCCGGTACGGATCGGCAACTACCTCGACGCGGCGGACACCCGCTCGACGCTCCGCGCCGTGCAGGAGCTCGGCGCGCTGGTCGACGCGCGCGAGGGCGAGCTGGTGATTCGCGGATGCGGCCTACGCAACGCCCGCTCGGCCGCGGGGACGATCGACGTCGGCAACGCCGGCACGCTGATGCGGCTGCTTCCGGGCTGGCTGGCGTTCCAGGCCGGCCTGCGCTTCACCCTCGACGGCGATGCGTCGATCCGGCGCCGTCCGGTGGACCGGATCGCGCAACCGCTGTCCGAGATGGGCGCGCGGCTCGAGGCCCGGGAGGGGCGCTACCCGCCCTTTACCATCCACGGAGCGCCGCTGCGGGGAATCGAGTACCGGCTGCCCGTGGCCAGCGCCCAGGTCAAGTCGTGCCTGCTGCTGGCCGGCCTCGTCACGGAGGCGACGACGGTGGTCGAGCCCGTGCCGGCCCGCGACCACACCGAGCGTCTGCTACTGCGCGCCGGGGCGCCGGTGGCCCGGACGGGGAGCGGGTTGGGCGAGTACCGCACGACGGTCTGCGCCGCGGATGAGCTCGAGCTCGAGCGGATCGACATCCCCGGTGATCTCTCCTCGGCGGCGTTCCTGATCACCGCCGGGGTGATCGTCCGCGGCTCGCGGCTGGTGCTCGAGGATGTCGGGGTCAACTGGACCCGCGCGGGCTTCCTGCGCGTACTCGAGCGGATGGGCGCGATCGTGCTCGGCGATGTTGAGCCGGAGGGTAGCTTCTCGGCGCTCGAGCCGGCCACCGACCTCGACGTCCAGAGTGCGCCGATCGAAGGCACGACCGTGGACGGCGACGAGGTCCCGCTGACCATCGACGAGCTGCCGTTGGTCGCGCTGCTCGGGTGCTTTGCCGACGGCGACACCGTCGTGCGCGGAGCGGCCGAGCTCCGCGTCAAGGAGTCCGACCGGATTGCCACCGTGGTGTCCGGCCTGCGGGGGCTCGGGGCCGACATCGAGGCGCTCCCCGACGGCTTCGCCGTTCACGGGACGGCCGGACTGCGCGGAGGGAGCATCGACGCGCACGGCGACCACCGGCTGGCGCTGCTCGGAGCAGTGGCCGGGCTCGCCTCCGCGGAGGGCGTGGAGGTGGCCGGGATGGAGGCCGCGGCTGTCTCGTATCCGGGCTTCACCGCGGACGTGGCGGCGCTGCTGTCGTGAGTCTGGTGGCGCGGTTGTGAGCCTGGCGGTGTGGTTGTGAGCCTGGCGGTGCGGTTGTGAGCCTGGCTGTGCGGTAGCCGTGAGCGTGGTGGCGATCGACGGGCCGGCCGGCGCGGGCAAGTCCTCCGTCGCCCGGGCGCTGGCGAGCCAGCTCGGGTATCGCTACCTCGACTCAGGAGCGATGTACCGAGCGGTGGCGCTGGCCGCGCTGCGGCGGGGCGTGGACCCATCCGAGGTTGCCGGCTCGGTGCGGATCTCGGTGAGCGAGCGAGTGTGGCTCGACGGCGAGGACGTGACCGTGGCGATCCGCCGCCCCGAGGTGTCCGAGGCGGCCTCGCGAGCGGCGGCTGATCCGGTCGTCCGCCGGGCGATGGCGGCCGAGCAGCGCCGGCTCCTCGTCGCCGGAGACTGGGTGGCCGAGGGGCGTGACGTCGGCACGGTGCTGGCGCCGGAGGCCGCGGTCAAGGTGTTCCTGAGCGCGGATCCGGCCGAGCGGGCGCGACGGCGGGCGGCCGAGCTCGGCGTCGACCCCGCCACCGTGCTCGCCGAGCAGACGATCCGCGACGAGCGCGACCGCGGCCGCGAGCACTCCCCTCTGGCGCCCGCCGCCGACGCAGTGGTGCTCGACACGACCGCAATGACCCTCGCCGAGGTGGTGGCCGAGATCGCCCGGCTGGTCCGGGAGCGCATCGGCGCGCGATAGCCGGCCGGGCCCTCATGGGCGGGAGGAGAGCGAGAGAATCCCCTCCTCGTGGTCGAGCTCGCGCTGCAGCGCGCGGAAACCGGTGTCGGTGATCCGGCCGCTGTCGCGCCAGCGCATCAGCTCCTCGCGCTCGGCGTCGAGCAGCGCCCGTCGAAGCCGCCCGAAGGCCTCGATCGTCTCTTCCTCGCTCTCGTCGAGGGTCGGGCCTGCGGCCCAGGCCACTCGTTCACGCGCGTGCCGGCGGCGGCCACGGTAAACGTCTTCGAGCCTGGCGACAACGGCGCTGCGCGGCTCCTCGCTACCGATCTCCTCGAGTCGCCGGAGCGCGGCGTCGATCGCCGCGACGCGCGCGGCAGCGCGCATCCGCCGCTCGTCCGCCGTGGGACTACCCAGCTGCAGCGCCCGCAGCAGCGGCGCCAGGGTGAGGCCTTGACCCACCAGAGTCACGATCACCACGGCGTAGGCGCACAACAGCAGCAGATCACGGTCAGGGAACCCTCTCCCGTGCGCCTCGAGTGGCAGCGCGAACACCGCCGCCAGGGTGATCACTCCCCTCGTCCCCGACCAAGAGAGAGCGATCAGCTCCCGCGTGGACGCGCCCGTGCCACGGCCCTCGACCAGGGGGCGGGTGAGGAACAGCCATAGCGGCCTGATCAGCAGCACGGCCGCGACCGTCACGCCGAGGGCCGCCGCCACGGTCCCGGGTCGGTAGGGGCCGAGTCCGTCTATCACCACCTTGAACTGGTCTCCGATGAGCAGGAACACGAAGCCCTCGAGCAGGAAGTCCGCGAGCGCCCACACGGCCCGGGTCTGGAGCCTGGCGGCGCCGGATTCGATCGCCGGCGCCTGATGAGCGAGCACCAGCCCGGCCACAACGACCGCGAGCACCCCCGACAGATGGACGACCTCAGCGAGCACGTAGGCGGCAAACGGCGTGGCGAGCGAGATCGAGTTCTCGACCAACGGATCGTCCAGCCGGCGCCGTGCCGACATTGCGACCGCGGCGATCAGCAGTCCTGCAACCAGCCCGCCCGCGGCCGCCAAGAAGAAGCGCCCGACCCCGGCGACCGGCGAGAAACCGCCGCCGACCGCCGCCGCCACCGCCACTTCGTAAACGGTCAGCGCCATGGCGTCGTTCAGGAGGCCCTCTCCCTCGATCAGCGTTAGGAGCGTCCGCGGCAGCCCGGCACGCCGGGCGATGGTCAACGCGGCGACCGGGTCCGGAGGCGCGACCGCGCCCCCAAGCGCGATGGCAGCCGCCACGCCCAAACCCGGCACGACGGCCGACAGAGCCGCGCCCGCCCCGAGCGCAGTGGCGAGCACCAGGCCGACCGACAACGACGCGATCCGCGCCAGATTGGCGCGGATCTCGAGCACCCCCGCCTTCAGCGCCGCCGAGTAGAGCAGAGGTGGGATCACCAGCACCAGCACGACCTGAGGGTTCAGCCGGAGGTTCTGCCCCGGCAACTCCGAATAGACGAGCCCGACGACCACCAGCACCACTGCGGAGGGAACGCTCGTGTTCGCCGTCAGCAATCGCACGACGAGGATCACAAACAGGCCACCGAGCGCCAATCCGACGGAGGCGAGCACGGCACTATCCTGCCGCACGCATCAGCTCACCCGGCGACCGCCCGGACCAGTCGCGTGGGCCTCAGCGTACGAGCGGTCGCCAGAGGCCGAACCGGGATCGCGCGGCGAGTCGGCTCGCTAGCCTCGAATCTCGATGAAAGTGGCGATCGTCGGTTATCCAAACGTCGGAAAGTCCTCGCTGGTCAACCGGCTGACGGAATCCCGTGAGGCGGTCGTGCACGAGCGACCGGGGGTGACGCGCGACCGCAAGGAGCTGACGACCGATTGGAACGGCCGTGCGCTGACGCTGATCGACACCGGCGGCGTCGACTTCTCCGATCAGGCGGAGCTCGCCGGGTTGATCCACGAGCAGGCGCGCGCCGCGTTGGCGGAGGCGGCGGTGGCGGTTCTGGTCGTCGACGCCCGGGCCGGGCTGCGGCCGGGCGATGAGGAGATGGCCGACCTGCTGCGGCGCTCGCCGCTGCCGGTCGTCGTGGCGGCCAACAAGATCGACTCCGCACGTGACCTGCCGCTGGCGGCCGAGTTCTTCGCCCTCGGCCTGGGCGACCCGGTGGCGGTCTCGGCGACGCAGGGACTCGGTACGGGGGATCTGCTCGACCGGATCGTCGCGGTCGGCCCGAGCCCGGAGGAGGATCCGGCCGACGCCGAATCGGCCGCGGTCATCCGCCTGGCGGTGATCGGCCGTCCGAACGTGGGCAAGTCCTCGCTGGTCAACCGGTTCCTCGGGGCCGAGCGCGTGATCGTCTCGCCGGTGGCCGGCACCACCCGCGACGCGATCGACCTGCCGATGACCTTCGAGGGGCGGCGGTTGACCCTGGTCGACACCGCCGGGCTGCGCCGCCAGGCCAAGGTCGGGGAGTCGCTCGAGTACTACACGGCGCTCCGCTCGCGCCGCGCGGCTGAGCGGGCGGATGTCGCGCTCGTGGTCTGCGACGCGACCGACGGAATCACCGGGCAGGACCTGCGGGTGGCCGAGCTCGCCATGCGCAGCGGCTGCGCCACCGCGCTCGTGCTCAACAAGTGGGACATCGCGACGGAGCTCGACCTCGACCACGAGCGCGCCCGCGCGCACCAGAAGCTTCGCCTCCGCCCGCGGGTGCTGACCGCGAGCGCGTTGACCGGCCGGCACGTCGAGCGGCTGCTCGTGGAGGTCGTGGGGTTGGCCGATCGGCGGTCCGGGCGGATCCCCACGCCACAGCTGAACCGCTTCCTCTCCGACGTGGTGGCGGCCCGGCAGCCGCCGGTGGGCGCGGGCTCGCGCGCGACCGGCCATCGCCTGAAGCTACTGTTCATGACCCAGGTCGGGGTGGCGCCACCCCGCTTCGCCATCCAGGTCAATTCCCGGGCGCGCGTCACCCGCGACTACTCCTACTACGTCGAGAACCGGCTGCGCGAGCGCTACCGGCTGGACGGGATACCGCTGATCATCGACTTCGTCGAGCGCGGCGAGCGGCGGGTCGGGCGCCGGCGCGCGGCCGAGCGCCGTGCTGGCACGGGCGATCGGCCGGGCGCCGTCGTCGGGATCGAGGGTGAGGAGGCTCCCCGCTAGTCTTCACGAGTTCAACCACTCCTCGATCTCGGAGCCCACTTCGGCATCACGCGCAGCGCCCCGCTCGGCGGGGCGGCCGCCCGACTGCCGCCGAGCTCGGGCCGTTGCCGTGGACTCAACGAGCGAGGAGACCGACACGACCACGACCGCGGAGCCGACCCTCCAGATCCCATGAGCATTTCAGCCGATAACGAGTTTCTCTTCACCTCCGAGTCCGTCACGGAGGGCCATCCCGACAAGATCGCCGACCAGATCTCAGACGGCGTGCTCGACGCCGTCATGCGCGACGATCCGACCGGTCGCGTGGCCTGCGAGACACTGGTCAACACCGGCCTGATCGTGGTCTCGGGCGAGATCACCACCGAGACCTACGTGGACATCCAGGAGGTCGCCCGGGAGACGGTCAAGCGGATCGGCTACACGAACGCCGAGTTCGGCTTCGACTACCAGACCTGCGCGGTGATCAACGCGATCGACAAGCAGTCCCCGGACATCGCCCAGGGGGTGGACCAGGCGTGGGAGGCGCGTACCGACCCGAGCGACGAGGACGCGCTCGACGTCGCCGGTGCGGGCGATCAGGGGATGATGTTCGGCTACGCCACGCGGGAGACCGACGAGCTGATGCCGCTGCCGATCTCGCTCGCCCACAAGATCGCCAAGCGGCTGGCCGACGTCCGCAAGGCCGAGATGCTGCCTTACCTGCGCCCCGACGGCAAGACGCAGGTGACGATTCGGTACGTCGACGGCCGCCCGGTCGAGATCGAGAAGCTTCTGATCTCGACCCAGCACCGCGACGGCGCCGAGTCGTTGCTCAAGGACGACCTCTGGGAGCACGTGATCGAGCCGATCCTGCCCGAGGAGCTCTACGACTCCCACAAGCTCCACCGCAACTTCCTCGTCAACCCGACCGGCCGCTTCGTGATCGGTGGTCCGATGGGGGACTGCGGCCTAACCGGGCGCAAGATCATCGTCGACACCTACGGCGGCATGGCCCGCCACGGCGGCGGTGCGTTCTCCGGCAAGGACCCGTCGAAGGTCGACCGCTCGGCCGCCTACGCGGCCCGCTACGTCGCCAAGAACATCGTCGCGGCCGGACTGGCCGAGCGGGCCGAGGTCCAGGTGGCCTACGCGATCGGCGTGGCGCACCCGGTGTCGGTGATGGTCGAGACGTTCGGCACCGAGAAGGTCGGCCGCGCTCGGCTGCTCGAGCTGGTCAGCGAGCACTTCGACCTGCGGCCGGGGGCGTTCCGCGACTACCTGCGCCTGCACCGGCCGATCTACCAGAAGACCGCCGCCTACGGGCACTTCGGCCGCGAAGACCACGACTTCACCTGGGAGCGCACCGACAAGGCCGACGCGCTGCGGGCCGCGGCCGGTCTCGGCGCCGCCGTCGAGGCGTGAGCGCCGCCGTCGGGGCGTAGCGCCGCCGTCGAGGCGTAGCGCCGCCGTCGAGGCGTGAGCGCCGCCGTCGGGGCGTAGCGCGCGCGATCGGTCGGCTGCGCGAGCGGCGGGGCCGCTCCCGGGCGTCTGGGCGCCGGCAGCAGGCGACCCAGCCTGGATCAGTCCCACGCGGCGCGGCCGCGGCGGGTGGCCAGCACTGCGTCTACCGTGCGGGCGAGATCCCGCGGATCGGCCACGCCGCGGAAGCTGAGCTCGTCGCCGGCTTCGGCAGCGCCGCGGAAGTGCAGCGTCCCCACCCCGAGCAGCCGCTCGAGCAGCGTCTGGCGCGAGTTGACGCGGTCGATCCGCTCGAGGCGAGTCTCGAGCACGTCGCATGCGAGCAGGCCGGTGCGGATGGCCAGGCGCCGGTCGGTGACCGTATACGTCGTGCGCAGCCGCCGCAGGTAACCGCGGAGCGTGACCGCCATGAAGACCGCCAGCACGGCCACGACGACCCACCCGTCCCGCACCCGCCCGGACCCGTCCGCGCTGGCAAGCCCGGAGAGCACCCCGACGGCGAGCGCGCCGAGGACTCCCTTCACGTACAGCGCGGGCATCGACAGCCACGAGGGATGGCCGTGGAAGACGACGCGCTCGCCGGGCTCGGGGCGCATGGCACCCAGCGTAACCGGCCGGTCGAGGTGGCGGTGGCGGTCGCGAGGAGGACGCGCCTTGCGTGGCTCGGCGCCCGTGGCGCTCGAGTTGGCGAAAGTCCACCCCGTGGTTGTCGGGCGCCGTCGAACTGGCGCCCGGTCGGCGCCGTCGAACTGCCGCCCGGCCGGCGTCATCCTGGACGCGCTCTACCCTGGCCTGCCGTATGGGCGCCGTGCTCGACGACCACCGGCTGACCATCGCCCGCGTTGAGCCGCTCACCCGGACGCGGGCGGTGCGCGGCCCGTTCGACTACCGGCTGGGTCCCGCGCTGGCCGGGGTCGAGGTGGGCTCGCTGCTGCGCATCCCGTTCGGCCAGCGCACGACGCTCGGCGTGGTGATCGAGCTGGCGGGGCGCTCCGAGCTCGCGCCCGAGCGATTGGCCGAGCCCGAGGCCGTGCTGCCCTCCGGCCTTCCGCCCGACCTGGTGGAGCTCGGGCGCTGGATGGCGGCCGAGTACTGCTCGACGACGGCGCGGGCGCTCGGCATGCTGCTGGCGCCCGGCGCCGGAGCCGGGATGGCGCCGCGGCAGACGCTGGCGGCCGAGCTCACGCCGGCGGGCCGGCGGGCGGTGGCCGGAGACTGGGCTCCGGACGACGGTGCGCGCCCGCTCACCGAGCGCCAGCGCGCCCGGCTCGAGGCGCTGCAGCTCGCCGGAGCGAGCGCGGCGGCGGAGCTCGGAACCCCGGCGCTCAGGCGCCTGGAGGCACGGGGCCTGGTCAAGCTCACGCTCCGCGAGCGCCCGCGCCGCCCCCAGCACCCCCCGGCCGTCGGCGCGCCGCTGGCGACGCCCCCCGCGCTGACCGCCGACCAGCAGCACGCGCTCACACCGATCCTGGCCGCGGTGAGCGCGCGCGCCCGCGATCCGGGCCGGTTCCTGCTGCATGGAGTCACCGGCTCCGGGAAGACAGAGGTGTACCTGCGCGCGGTGGAGGCGACGCTGGCGGCGGGGCGCGGCGCGATCGTGCTCGTACCCGAGATCGCGCTGACCCCCCAGGCGGTGGCACGCTTCGTGGCGCGCTTCGGCGACGTCGTGGCGGTGCTCCACTCCGGCCTCGGTCGCGGCGAACGCCACGAGGAATGGCTGCGCCTGCGTGACGGCAAGGCTCGGGTCTGCATCGGACCCCGTTCGGCGGTGTTCGCTCCGCTGGCCGACATCGGCCTGATCGTCCTCGACGAGGAGCACGACGGGTCTTACAAGCACGAGGGCGACCCGCGCTACGACGCGCGCACCGTCGCCCTGCGCCGCGCCCGCGCCCACGGGGCCGTGCTCCTGGCGGGCAGCGCCACGCCGCGGCCCGAGAGCGTCGTCGCGCTGAGGCGGCTGCGCCTGGCCGCGCGGGTCGACGGCCGGTCGCTGCCGCCGGTCGAGGTGCTCGACATGACCGGGTCGCACCATCCGCTGCACCCGCGCACGCGGATGGCGCTGGCCGACCTGCGCCGCGGCGGCGGCAAGGCGATCATCCTGCTCAACCGCCGCGGATGGTCGAACTTCCTCTCCTGCCGCTCTTGCGGCCATGTCTGGCTGTGCCCCGATTGCGACGTCGCGCTCGTGCTGCATCGGGCTTCCAGCCTGGTCGCCTGTCATCACTGCGGCCACCGTCGGCCCGTGCCCGATCGCTGCCCGGCGTGCCGCTCAGTGGCCGTGGCCCGCCACGGGGCCGGCACCGAGCGGCTTGCGCACGAGCTCAGCGAGGCGCTCGGCGACGCCTCGTTTCCCGTCTTCCGCCTCGACGCCGACGCGACGGCGGGCGGCGACACGCTGACCCGAACCCTGACCCGGTTCGAGGCGGCGCCGGCGGGCGTGTTGGTGGGAACGCAGATGGTCGCCAAGGGGCACGACTTCCCCGACGTGACCCTCGGCGTGGTCCTGGACGCCGACCAGACCCTCCGGTTCCCCGATTTCCGCGCCGAAGAGCGGACATTCGCGCTGATCACCCAGCTGGCCGGCCGAGCGGGACGCGGCGACGCCGGCGGGACCGTGCTCGTGCAGACGCTCGCCCCGGGCGCGCGATCGATCGCCTACGCCGCCCGTCACGACAGCGACGGCTTCCTGGCCGACGAGCTCTCGAGGCGCCGGGCGCTGCTGTACCCCCCGTTCGCATCGCTGGTGCGGATCGTGTGCGGCTCGGCGCAGGCCGCCGACGCGCTCGCCGTCGGCGCCGAGCTGGGGCGGGCGCTGGCCTCCGCGCCCGCCACGGTGCTCGGGCCGGCGCCCCTGTTCCGCTTGCGCGGGCGCTCGCGTAGCCAGCTCGTGATCAAGACGACCAAGCGCCGAGCGGCCATCGAAGCCGTCGGCGCCGCGGTGGACGGTGTGGCCGCGGGCGCCGCGCGCCGCGGGGTCAGCATCAGCGTCGACGTGGACCCGCAATAGACTGAACAGCTGTGAGCGAGCAGCTGGCGGACACCCCGGCAATCGAATCCGAGCCCGAAGAGGAGCCGCTCGATCCCGAGGTGGCGGCTCGGCGCAACGCCGCGCTTGCGCAGATCCGCAGCTTCGGCGATCCCGTGCTGCGCACCAAGGCGCGACCGGTGCAGCGCTTCGACGACTCCCTGCGGGAGGAGGTCGCGCGGATGGGCGAGCTGATGGACGACGCGCTCGGGGTCGGGCTCGCGGCCACACAGGTGGGAGCGCTGCACCGCCTGCTGGTCTACCGGGTGCAGCGGGAGGCCCCCGTGGCCGCGCTGATCAATCCGGAGATCGTGTGGTCCGGGAAGGAGACCGAGGCGATGGAGGAGGGATGCCTGAGCCTTCCGTCCGTCCTGGTCGAGGTCGACCGCCCCGTGCACGTGCGCGTCCAGGCGCGCGACGAGCACGGCGAGCCGATCATGATCGAGGCCTCCGGGCTCGAGGCGCGCGTCATTCAGCATGAGGTCGACCACCTGGACGGAGTGCTGATTTTGGATCGCACCACGCGCGAGCAGCGCAAGGAAGCCATGCGCCGGCTCCGCGAGGCCGAGACGGCCGCCTGACGCGCCGGGTGCGCACGGTCTACCTCGGGACATCGGAGTTCGCCTCCGCGGTGCTGCGGATCCTCGCCGCCTCGGCGCACCGGCCGGCGCTGGTGATCACCCGGCCCGACCGGCCGCGGGGCCGGGGACGCCGGATGGCGGCGCCTCCGGTCGCGGAGCTCGCGCGCGAGCTGGGAATCGAGGTCGCCCAGCCGGAATCGGTCAACCAGGCCGCGGCCCGGGAGCAGATCGCCGAGGTGCAGCCGCAGGCGCTCTGCGTATGCGCGTTCGGCGCGCTGATCAAGGACCCGCTCATCTCCGAGCACCGCATCCTCAACGTGCATCCGTCGCTGCTGCCCCGCTGGCGCGGGGCAGCGCCGATCGAGCGCGCGATCATGGCCGGGGACGAGCGCACCGGGGTGTCGATCATGCTGCTGGACGCTGGGCTCGACAGCGGCCCGGTGTGCGTGCAGCGCGCCGAGCCGATCCTCGCGGCGGACACCTATGGCATGCTGGCCGCCCGCCTGGCGGCGGCCGGCGGCGAGCTGCTGGTCAGCACGCTGACCGACGCTCCGCCGTGCGCCGAGCAGAACGAGGCGCTGGCTACCTACGCCGCGAAGATCGGCCCGGCCGACCGCGAGCTCGACCTCAGCCGGCCCGCAGCCGAGCTCGAGCGCCGGGTGCGGGCGCTGACGCCGCACATCGGCGCGGTTGTGAAGCTGCCGGACGGGACATCGCTCGCGGTCCGCGAGGCGCGCGTCGTCGCCGATGCGCCGGAGCCCGGGCCGCGGCTGATCCTCGGCACGGGCGCCGGAGCGCTCGAGCTGCTGGTCGTGCAGCCGCCGGGCCGGCGGGCGATGACCGCCGGGGAGTACCTGCGTGGCCGCCGGAGCTAGGGTGGCCTCCGCTCGCGCGGTTGCCCTCACCGTGGTGCGCCGCGTATGCGAGCACGGCGCCTACGCCGACCGCGCGCTGAACGCTGAGGCGGCCGGCCTCGAACCCCGCGAGCGGGCATTCGCGATGCAGCTGGCCTACGGGACGGTGCAGCGCCGCGCCACGCTCGACCACGTGGCGGCGCGTCTGGTTTCGCGCCGGCTCGACGCGCTCGAGCCGGGCGTGCTGGCGGTCCTCCGGCTCGGCCTGTTTCAGCTGCTGTACCTCGAGGGGGTGGCCGACCACGCGGCCGTGCACGAGAGCGTCGAGCTGGCCAAGCGAGTGAGCCGCGGCGGAGCGGGGCTGGTCAACGCGGTGCTGCGCCGGGCGGCCGCTCAGCGCGGGGGGCTGCTGGACGGCCTGAACGACGCCACCGCCGCGGAGGCCGCGATCCGGCACTCCGTCCCGGGATGGCTGGCCGAGCTGTGGTGGGAGGAGCTCGGGGCGGCGGACGCCCGTGAGCTGCTCGAGCGGATCAACCAGCCGGCCGAGTCGGCGGTGCGGGTCAACTCGCTGGTCGCCTCGGCCGACGCGGTGCGCAGCGAACTGCCCGTGCCCGCCCGCGCGGCGCCGGGGCTCGAGGAGGGGCTCGTGCTCGCGGCGCCGTTCGACGTCCATGGCTCCGAGCTGTGGCGGCGCGGGGCGCTCATGCCCCAGTCCCGCGGATCGATGCTGGTCGCGCGCGCGGTCGGCCCACGGTCCGGCGAGGCGGTGCTGGACCTCTGCGCCGCGCCGGGCGGCAAGGCCACGCACCTGGCCGCGCTGATGGGCGGTGTGGGCTCGGTGGTGGCGGTCGAGCGCCATCCTGGACGCGCGGCGGCGCTCGCGCGGACTTGCGAGCGGATGCGCGCCCGGTGCGTGCGCGTGGAGGTGGCCGACGCCGCGGTCCCACGCGCGCCGGCGATGGCGTTCGATCGCGTGCTCGTCGACCCGCCATGCAGCGGCCTGGGCACGCTCCAGTCCCGCCCGGACCTGCGCTGGCGGGTCACCCGGGAGGCGATCGGCGAGCTCGCCGCCCTCCAGGACCGGGTCCTCGCCGCCGGCGCCGCCGCCGTGCGCCCCGGTGGCGTCCTCGTCTACTCGGTGTGCACCATCTCCCGCGCCGAGAGCGCGGCCGTGGTCGATCGGTTCCTGGAGCGGCATGCCGGGTTCGCCGCCGAGGCCACCGGCGCCGGTGAGGCGGATCGGTGGTCCGGCCGGGGCGTGCAGTTGCTGCCGAGCCGGGACGGAACCGACGGGTTCTTCATCGCGCGGCTGCGCCGACTGGGGGGCTCGTTACCCTCTGACGGAGAGCGTGAGAGAGCCATCGATGAAGCCCGGGCCTGAATGCCCCGGATGCGGAGAGCCGTGGCTGCAGCCGACCGCGGTCGCCGGGCGGTATCGCTGCCTGTACTGCCTGCACCGGTACGAGCTCGTGTCGGTGTGCCCGAACTGCGGGGAGCACTCGACCATCGTGCGCATGTCGAGCACGGCGATCGTCGCCTGCAACCATTGCCACGAGAGCATGCTGAGGGCGGTGTAGGGCTTGGCGTCCGGGCTGATGCGCGAACGCCGAATCGCCCCGTCGATCCTCTCGGCTGACTTCGCTCGTCTCGGCTCACAGGTCGAGGACGTCCTGGCCGCCGGGGCTCGGGTCATCCACGTCGACGTGATGGACGGTCACTTCGTACCGCCGATCACCTTCGGAGCGATCATCGTCGGAGCGCTGGCCGACCGCGTGCACGGCGCGGGCGGCATGCTCGACGTGCACCTGATGATCGAGCGCCCCGAGCGGCAGGTGGAGGAGTTTGCGCGCGCCGGGGCGGACAACGTCACGGTGCACGTCGAGGCGACGCCGCACCTCACCTACACCCTGGCCGCCATCCGGGAGGCCGGCTGCACCGCCGGAGCGGCGATCTGCCCCGGTACCCCGGCCGACAGCCTCGCCGAGGTGGTGGCCGAGGACGTGCTCGACCTGGCACTGTGCATGAGCGTCAACCCCGGCTGGGGAGGGCAGACGTTCATCCCCGCCTCGCTCGGCAAGCTCTCCCGGATGCGCGAGGCGCTCCCGGGCGCGGTGGCGCTCGAGGTCGACGGCGGGATCCACGGGGAGACGGCCGGACCGGTGGCCGACGCGGGCGCCAATCTCCTCGTCACCGGCTCCGCGGTGTTCGGCTCCGACGATCCCGCCGCGGCCTACACCGCCATCGCGGCGGCCGCCGGCGCAGTCTGAGCCAGCGCCGCGCGGAGTGCGAGAAACCCCCTCGGCGGCGGGTAGTGTGGCCCGAATGACCAACCTTCGCAAGCATTGCGCAGTCGTTTTCGTCGCGATTGCACTCGCCGGCTGCGGGTCGTCCGGAAATTCCGCCATCAGCCCGAGCGCCTACGTCAAGTCCGTGTGCTCCAGCGTCGGCCCGTTCGAGAAGGATGTGGTCAATCGCAGCAGCACCCTCGACCTGGCCACGATCACCGATGCCGCCCAGGGCAAGGCGGCGCTCCAGGGCTTCCTCCAGGCGGTCTCCGAAGACACCGACCGGGCGCTCGCGCAGCTGAAGTCGGCCGGGGCACCCAACGTCAAGAACGGCAAGGAGATCGCCGGCGCGATCGTGAGCGCCTTCACCGACCTGAAGAGCACCATGGTGCAGGCGGTCAACCAAGCCGGCGCGCTGCCCACCGACAGCGCCGCAGCGTTCAAGGCCGACGCTCAGGCGCTCGGGACGACGGTCCGCGCCTCGATGACCAGGATCGGCACGAATCTGCAATCGAGCACGCTCAGGAGCGCGGAGGTCGAGAAGGCCGCGGCCGACGAGCCCGCGTGCAAGTCAATGGGCAACGGCTGAGCTCGCGCCCCGGATGGGGTCGGCGGCCCGACCGCGCCGTCAGCTCAGTGAACCGCGGTGCGGCCGCATCCGCGCCGGTAGACCGACCACAGCAGCCCGGACAGCAGCAGGGTGGCCAGGAAGTAGCCGACCTCCACCCGGGTCACCTCGTCGGCGATCGTCGGCTGGGCCACGAACACCACGAACAGCGCGGCGGCCAGCAGCCATGCGGCCGCGGCCAGGGCGGCGTGCCCGCGGGCCAGCGCGGCCTGATTGAGCGTGCCGGCGGTCAGGTGAAAGCCCATGCCCAGGCCGACGAGCGCGAGCCCGGCGCGGGCATAGTGAAAGCCCTTGTCGCCGAGCAGCGCGGTCATCACCGGCGGGCCGATCAGCAGCAGCCCGAGGGCCACCGCGCCGGCGAAGGCGGCGATGGCGAGCACGGTCAATCGAATCGCGCGCCCGAACTCGTCGCCGCTCTCGCGGGCCTCGAGCCCGGCCAGGTGGGGAAGGATCGAGGTTTGGATCGCCTGGAAGAGCTGCAGCGGCGCCCGCACGATCAACAGCACGTTGAAGACAAAGCCGGTCAGACCCGCGGTCAGCGCTGCGCCCTTCGAGTTGGCCGCCACGATCAGCACGCCGGCGTTCATCAGCGTCTGCTCGGCGAACATGATCCCGACCACCGAGATCGCGAAGCCGGCCCCGCGCTTCATCGTCAGATCGGTGGCCGATTCCTCGAGCTGAGCGTGGGCCGGTCCCTCGCCCGCGGCGTCCACGGTGGCGACCGCGGCGTCCTCCGGATCGGCGCGCCGGCGTAGGTGCGAGAACGCGAACGGGATGACGCACAGCGAAGCGAACGGCGCGACCGCCATCCCCAGGCCGACCACGCCCTGCCCGGAGCCGATCCCGACCGCCACCGCGAGGGCGAACAGAAAGCGCGAGGTCGACTCCAGGAACACCAGCGCTCCGTAGAGGTCGAAGCGCTGATGCCCGGCCAGCCACCCGCGGGCGAAGTAGCTGGCGGCGTAGGCGAGCACGCCGACGACCAAGATCCAGTACAGGGCGCTCGAGCCGTCGAAGATCCCCCTCTCGATCTGAGGCCGCAGGGCGAGGGCGACGGCCAGGAACAAGAGCGCGAAGCCGAACTGGATCGTGGCCGGGATCCGCAACGGGTGGCCGTGCAGGCCGCGGGCGCGCCGGTCGGCGATCGTCCGCGACAGCAGCTGCTCGATCGGCCGGTAGATCACCGACAGGATCACGAACATGATCGCCCAGCACAGCGAGATCCGGCTGTAAGACGCGGGATCGAGGGCGTGCGAGGCGACCGCCAGGTAGAGGAAGGTGAAGACCCCGGTCGAGGCGATGCCGATCGTGAGGATGCGCGCGCCAGCCGCGTACGAGCTCGATCCGGGCGCAGGCCGAGGCACCGAGGCGCCATCCGCCCGCCTGGTCATGGTCGCCGTGCTCTGAGAGGCTCCGGCCATCAGCTCACCGCGACCAGCAGGATCGTCCACGGCAGCGGCGAGCGCACCGCCAGCACGCGGCCGTGGCGGGCCAGCAGCCGCTCGATGCTGCGCTGGGAGAAGTGGTTGACGTGTCCCGGGGTGTTGCCGACCTCCCGTACGTAGGCGCCGCGGGCGAGGTTCAGCGCCCGCCAGAGTGGCTCTCGGGGCACGCTGACGAGCAGGTGGCAGCGCGCGACCCGCGCCATCTCGGTCACCGTGCGCTCGGGGTCGGGCACGTGCTCGAGCACCTCGATCGCCGCCGCGAGGTCGAACTCGCCGTCGCCGAAGGGCAGGATCTCGCCCGCCAGCGTCCGGAACTCCAGGTTCGCCCGGCGCCGGGTGGCCCACTCAGCCGCGAGCTTGGGGTCCTCGAGGTCGATGCCGACCACCCGGCGGTCGGCGAGCTGCTCGGCCCAGCGGGCGGTGAGGACGCCCTCGCCGCAGCCGACGTCGAGGATCGAGCCGGGGGCCGCGCGGTCGAGCAGGCCCTGGAGGGCGCGCTCGAAGCCGGCCATCAGGCGGCGGACCACCGGGTTCCCCGAGCCGTACTTGTCGAACGTGTTCCCGGTCGGGACGGCCTGCTCGACGGCGCTCATGCGTCGATCGCGCTCATGCCGCGGGAGGGCTCCCGCTCTGGCCCGGGTACCTCTACCGGACGCCCCGGCGCGGGCGCCCGGCCGGCGTCCGCGCCGCCGGGCCGCTCGGCGTCGGCCGGCTGGCCCTCGGCCGGCCGGCCGTCGGCCGGCCGGGGCGTCGCCGCCGCGCCCGGCTCATAGTGCGAGGGCAGCACCCCGAGCTGGAGCTCGATCCGCCGCACCCGCTCGAAGGTACGCTGGGAAAGCGTGCGCTGGGCGTCGAGCAGGTCTCCGATGACGCCCAGCGATCCCAGCAGCATGGCGGCGTTGAACAGGACCGCGCCCGCGATCAGCGACTGCACGTGCCCGCGGGCCGAATGGGGATCGGCGATGAAGTAGACGAGGAACCGGAGGAACAGCGCGAGCGCGGGAATGCCGGTGATCAGCGCGCCGGTCCAGAACACCTTGAGCGGCTGATACTGCGAGTAGACGCGGAAGATCGAGAGTGCGTTGCGCCGCACGTAGGCCGCGGTCGAAGGGAACAGGCGCGACTCGCGAGTCTTCGGATTGGTGTCGATCGGGACCTGGTCGACTGCCACCAGCAGCTTGCCCGCCTGGATGATCGTCTCGAGCGTGTAGGTGAACTTCGACACCGCCTGCACCTGCAGGGCCGCTTCGCGGTTGTAGGCCCGGAAGCCGGAGGTTGAGTCCGGGATCTCGGTCGAGGACGCGTGGCGGACCACCCACGACCCCAGCCGCTGGAGAACCTTCTTGCCCGCCGAGAAGTGCTCGATCGTCTGGACCTGGCGGTCCCCGACCACCATGTCGGCCTCGCCCCGGATGATCGGGGCGACCAGCTTGGGGATGTCCGAGCCGTCGTATTGATTGTCGGCGTCCGTGTTGACGATCACGTCGGCTCCCAGCTTGAGGCCGGCGTCGAGGCCGGCCTGAAAGGCGGCGGCGAGCCCCTTGTGGTTGGTCAGGCGCACAACGTGGTCGACCCCCTCGGCGCGCGCCACCTCGATCGTCCGGTCGGCGGAGCCGTCGTCGACGATCAGCCACTCGACCACGTCGAAGCCCGCGACCTCGCGCGGGAGGCGGCTCAGGGTCAGCGGCAGCTGTGCCTCTTCATTGAAACACGGGATCTGGATGATGAGCTTCATGAGAGTCGGACGGCGGGACGCTCGTGCGTGCAGTGGGCCCTGCTCGGAGCGGTCACCACACGGTAGCGGGATACTCGTGCGCGATCATGGCAGCGGCGACCGTCACACCGCCCCCCGCGGCGGCGGCCCGCGACGGCGCCGAGACGGGACGCCGGCGCCGCCGGACGCGCCGGCGCGACCCGGCGCCAACGAGGGTGAGCGGCCTCACCGGCGCCGCGCTGGCGCTGCTTCTGGCTGTCTCCTTGTTGGTGCGCGTCTGGGGGATCAAGCAGGGACTGCCGTACAGCTACAACATCGACGAGGCGACCCACTTCGTCCCACGGGCGATCGGGTTCTTCTCGCACGATCTCAACCCGCATTACTTTCTCAACCCGCCGGCGTATTCCTACCTGCTCCACGGCGTCTTCGAGCTCTGGTTCGGCAGCGCCGACGCCGCGGTGCGGGCGTTCGTCGGCGACCCCACGAGCGTGTTCGTGGTCGCCCGCGTGGTTGCGGCGGTCCTCGGCACGATCGCGGTGGGGCTGACCTACCTCGCCGGCAGACGGCTGTTCAACCGCTGGGTCGGCCTGCTGGCGGCGGCGATCCTCGCCTTCGCCTTCCTGCCCGTCTTCTACTCACATCTGGCTTTGAACGACGTCCCCACGCTCGCGCCGGTGGCCCTGGCGCTATACGGCGCGGGCGGCATCGTGCGACGAGGGCGCGGGCGGGACTACGTGGTCGCCGGAGTCGGCGTCGGGCTGGGGGCGGCGACCAAGTACACCGCCGGAATCACGCTCGTCTGCCTGGTGGCGGCGTGCGTGTGCGACGGCGCCGGCGGCTCGCCGTGGGTGGCGGTGCGCAATCTGTTGATCGCCGGGGGCGCGGCACTCGCGGTATTCGTAGCGGCCAACCCCTATGCGGTCCTCGACTTCTCGGCCTTCCGCTCGGGCGTTGCGCAACAGGCCTCGTTGGCCGCTGGTCAAGACCCGGTCAAGCTCGGCAGCAACCCGGGGAGCGGCACCGCCTACTACCTCTGGGTTTTCACCTGGGGGCTTGGGTGGGGGCCATCGCTGGCGGCGATCGGGGGCGGGCTGCTCCTCGTCGCGCGCCGAAGGCTCGGGCTCGCGTTGGTACTCGTGCCGGCGCCGATCGCGTTCATCGTGTTCATGGGCGACCAGCAGCGATTCTTTGGACGCTGGCTGCTGCCGGTGTTCCCGATCGTGGCGATCCTGGCCGCCTACGGGGGGGTAGAGCTGGTGCGGTGGTTCGCGCACGGCCGGAGGCTGCCGGCGCCGGTGGCGGGGACCGTGGTGACCGTGCTGATGCTGGCCCAGAGCGTCGTGGCGGTGATCCACGTGGACAGGGTGCTCTCGCGGCCCGACACGCGGAACCTGACCCGCGCCTGGATGGTGCGGCATGTGCCCGCCGGCGCGAGGGTGCTGATCGAGCCGCTCGTGCCGGACGAGTGGGCTTCCGACGTGGGGCGGTCGCTACCGTGGACGCCGACCGGCGAGCGGTGGACGCGCTGGCAGACGTGGCTCTCGCCGTTCGCGACGGACGGCTCGCCGCTGCCGGACGGCGAGCACCGCTACGTGTTCGTCGACCAGTATGAGCGGGCGCTGCAGCCGGCCCTGCTCGACCGCTACGCGGCCGCCGGTTACTGCTGGATCGTCCTGGGGTCGCTGCAGGCGGGGCGGGCGTTCGCCGATCCTCGGGCCGCGCCGGCCGCGGTGGCCTATTACTCGGCGCTGGCCCAGCGCTCGCGGCTGCTCTACCACACGAGCCCGTTCGCGAGCGGGGCGCACCCCGTGCCGTTCAGCTTCGACTGGTCGATCGACTACTACCCCCGCCAGTACCGCCGGCCGGGTCCAGAGATGAGCGTGTACCGGCTGACCGGGGGGCAGTGCGGGGCGTGAGGAACGCGTAGCCAAGGGCGCCTGCCCCGCGACCACCGCCGGCAGCTCCAGGCGCCGGCGCAAGCCCACCAGCCCCCGCCACCCCCGCCGGCGCAATATGCTCCCTCCCAGGCCACTGATGACCCTCGACAATGAAACCGATCGCCGGCATCTCGCTCGCGCGATCGAACTGGCTGAGCAAGGACGCGGCCGGGTGAGTCCCAACCCGATGGTCGGAGCCGTGATCGGCCGGGACGATCGGACGATCGCCGAGGGCTTCCACCGCCAGGTGGGAGAGGCGCACGCCGAGGTCGAAGCGATCCGCGCCGCCGGCGACCGCGACCTCGACGGCGCCACCCTGTATGTGTCGCTCGAGCCGTGCTGCCATCAGGGCCGCACTCCACCCTGCACCGACGCGATCCGCCAGGCCGGAATCCGCCGGCTGGTCGTGGCCTCCGACGACCCGAGCGAGCATGCCTGCGGCCGCGGCCTCGGCATCCTCCGCGACGACGGCGTTGAGGTGATCCTGGCCGACGGGGAGCTGGCCGCCCGCGCCCGACTGCTCAACCAGCCGTTTCGCAAGCACGCGCGTACCGGTCGCCCCTGGGTGCTGTTCAAGTCGGCCATGACGCTCGACGGCAAGGTGGCCACGCGCAACGGCGACTCGAAGTGGATCTCGAGCGAGAGCAGCCGCGCCCGCTCGCACCACTGGCGCGCCCACGCCGACGCGGTCGTAGTCGGCATCGGCACCGCGCTGGCCGACGACCCTCAGCTGACCGCGCGCATCCCCACCGCCACGCGACAGCCCTGCCGAGTGGTGTTCGACTCGCTGGCCCGGCTGCCGCTCACCTCGAAGCTGGTCGTCGGCGCCCGCGAGGTCCCGCTCACCGTCGTCGTCTCCCGCGCCGCCCCGCGCGCCGCCACCGACGTCCTCGAGACCCACGGGGTTACCGTGCTCACCGCCACCGGCGAGAACGAGCCGGCGCGCGTGCGCTCTGCGCTCCAGCAGCTCGGCGCCGCCGGGGTCACCTCGATCCTGCTCGAGGGCGGCCCCCACCTGGCCGGCGCCTTCCTCGACGCCGGCGAGATCGACGAGATGCGCCTGTTCCTGGCGCCGACCGTGCTCGGCGGGCGCGCGGCGCGCGACCCACTCGAGGGCGAGGGCGCCGAGACGATCTCCGACGCCATCCACGCCCTCACGATCGCGGCCGAGCGGATCGACGAGGACCTGTTGATCACCGCGCCGATGCGGGAGTGGTAGCCGCCCCGCGACCGGCATGTTCACCGGGCTGGTTCACGACATCGGCCGCGTCGGCTCGCTCGACGCCTCAGACCGCGGCGCGCGGCTCACGGTCAGGACCGCGCTGACTCGGGAGCTGCGGACCGGCGACTCGGTGGCGGTGAACGGCGTCTGCCTGACCGCCAGCGACATCCGCGACGGCGCCTTCGCCGCCGAGGCGATGAACGAGACCTTGAAGCGCACGTCGCTGGGCGACCTGCAGCCCGGCGCCGAGGTCAACCTGGAGCTGGCGCTGCGTGCCGGCGACCGCCTCGGCGGACACGTGGTGCAGGGGCACGTCGACGGACTCGGGACGGTCGCCACGACCGCCGGGGACGGTTTCGCCCGCCGGCTCACGATCTCCGCCCCGGAGGAGGTCCTCCGCTACCTGGTCCACAAGGGATCGGTCGCGGTGGACGGGGTCTCGCTCACCGTCGCCGCGCTCGACGATCGATCCTTTACCGTCTCTCTGATACCGGAGACGCTGGAGCGGACCACCCTGGGGGGCGCACAGCCCGGAACTCGAGTGAACCTGGAGGTCGACGTGTTCTCGAAATACGTGGAAAAGGCGGTGCGGGCGATCACCGGAGCGCCATGAGCTCGGTCAAGGCTCCGTTCTCGACCATCGACGAGGCGATCGAGGACATCCGCCAGGGGAAGATGGTCGTGGTCTGCGACGACGAGAACCGCGAGAACGAGGGCGACCTGACGATGGCGGCCCAGTTCATCACTCCCGAGGCGGTCAACTTCATGCGCAAGGAGGCGGGCGGGCTGATCTGCCTGGCGCTGACTCCCGAGCGCTGCGACAAGCTGGGGCTCGATCTGATGGCGGCCAAGAACGAGTCGGCGTTCGAGACCGCGTTCACCATCTCGATCGAGGCCCATGCGCGGCACGGCGTAACCACCGGTATCTCGGCGGCCGACCGTGCCCGCACGATCCAGGTGGCGATCGACCCCCAGACCAGCCCGCGCGAGCTCGTCCAGCCCGGTCACGTGTTCCCACTCAAGGCCAGGAAGGGAGGCGTGCTCGAGCGGGTCGGGCAGACCGAGGCGGCGGTCGACCTCGCCCGGGCGGCCGGGCTGATCCCGGCCGGGGTGATCTGCGAGATCATGAACGACGACGGGACGATGGCGCGAGTGCCGGACCTGCAGGTGTACTGCCAGCGCCACGGGTTGAAGATGGTCACAGTGGCGGATCTCGTCGCCTACCGCCGGCGCACCGAGAAGCTGGTCGAGCGGGTGGTCGACACCAGCCTGCCGACCGCGTTCGGGGAGTTCGTGGCCGTCGGCTACCGCTCGCTGGTCGACAACAAGCACCACGTCGCGCTGGTCAAGGGAGACATCGCCGACCAGGAGGACGTGCTCGTGCGCGTGCACTCGGAGTGCCTGACCGGCGACGTCTTTCACTCGCTGCGCTGTGATTGCGGCGAGCAGCTGGATTCGGCGCTCTCGATGATCGAGCAGGAGGGCTGCGGGGTTCTCCTCTACCTCTCGCAGGAGGGGCGGGGCATCGGCCTTCTGAACAAGCTCCGTGCCTACAAGCTCCAGGAGGAGGGGCTCGACACCGTGGACGCCAACCTACGCCTGGGTTTGCCCGCCGATCTGCGCGACTACGGGATCGGTGCCCAGATCCTGGTCGACCTGGGGCTTTCAAGCATCCGCATCCTCACCAACAATCCGAAGAAGATCTCGGGTATGTCCGGGTACGGCCTCTCGGTCACCGACCAGATCCCGATCCAGCACCTCCCGAACCCTCACAACGAGGCGTACCTGCGCGCCAAGCGCGACCGGCTGGGCCACACGCTGCACCATCAGGGCCTGCCGCTCGACGAGGAGATGATCCACCGGGAGCGCCAGGGCGAGTGAGCCCCGAGGGGGGGACCGCCGTAGCGCTGTGCGTGGCGACCTTCTACGCCGAGCTGGCCGAGAAGCTCGCACAGGGCGCCCGTGACACGCTTTCGGAGGAGGGGGTGAGCAGCATCGAACGCTTCGACGTGCCTGGGGCATTCGAGCTGCCGCTGATAGCGAGCTACGCCGCGCGGTCCGGCCGCTATGACGCAGCCGTGTGCCTCGGAGCCGTGATCCGCGGCGAGACCGACCACTACGCGTACGTGTGCAGCGAAGCCGCGCGCGGCATCCAGCAGGTCCAGCTGGACACCGGCGTCCCGTGCGGATTTGGCGTGCTCACGGTCGACAGCATGGAGCAGGCGCTGGAGCGGGTGACCGGAGGTTCCAAGCGGGATACGGGCCGCCAGGCGGCGCAGGCCGTCTTGGCCGCGTTGGCAGTCAGGGCACGGGTCGAACCGGCGGGTTAGTCGCCGCCGTGTCCGTGCTTGGGACCCTTCGGCGGTTTGCCGGGCGGACCCGCCGCTGGGCCGTCTCCGGCGTTCGGCCCCGCTGAAGCACCGCCGGTGGCGGTCGAGGTCTGCGGCGCGTGGTATTGGCTCAGCGCGGCACTCAAGTCGGACTGGACGATCTGCCGCTCGTACGGGTATTGCATCCGTTCCTCGAGGAGCGGGATCGCCGCCTGGAGGTCGCCCATCTCCCGATAGGTGTGGCCAAGGTCATAGAGCGCCCACTGGTAGACGAGGCTTCCGGGGGCGGCCGCGTGAAGCGCCTGCTCGAGCTCCTGGATCGCGGCGTTGTATCGCCCGTCGAGCATCAGGCTGTGGCCCTGTGCCTCAAGCGTGTCCGCCGACTGGTTCGAACTGGGCCGCGCGGGCGTCACGGGCTTGCTTGGCGGGGCGTGGTTCGCGGGGGTGGACGTAGCCGGCTGCCGGGTGCCGTGCACGAGCGCGGGCGTCGTGCTCGTCGAGCTCTGCGGCGACCGGCTCGCGGCCACCAGGTGACCGCGCTTGGGGGATTCCGGCTGGCTGAGGACGATGCCGCCCGCGACGAGCGCGGCGGCGGCTGCCGCCGCCGCCAGCCAAGCCTTGCGCCGCCCTCCGAGGCTCGGACGCGGCTGACGCCGTCCGTTCACGGGCAGCGGCGCACCGGCGCGCGAGAACGAGACCCGTCGCTCGAACAGTCCGGCGTCGATTGCAGCAGCGAGCGCAGCGGCCGTCGGCCAGCGTTCCTCGGGATCCTTGCTCATACCGCGTCGTAGCACCGGGTCGATCGCCGGCGGCAACGTCTCCCGACGCGAGCTGGCGGCCGGCGGCGCCTCCTCGACGTGGCAGCGGGCGAGCGCAGCGAAGCCCTCGGCCGTAAAGGGGCGCTCGCCCGTCAGCAGCTCGAACGCCACAACGGCGAGCGCGTAGCGATCGCTCGCCGCGGTGGCGCGCTCGCCGAGTGCCTGCTCGGGCGAGAT
>JAFAXX010000058.1 GCA_019240655.1 Solirubrobacterales bacterium | reverse complement strand
TTGCCGCTTGCGGCAGCCCCCACCGCCGGGACGGGCAGGTCTCACGCGGGCCCTCCCAGGGGCAAGCGTCGAAGGCCCTCTCCCGGCGGCGGTCGGCTGCGCGACCTAATCACATCGGCCGCAACGCGAAGGTTGACCTATGAGCGTCGCCAGCCGAGAGCTCGAGGCGGTCGTCCGGCGCCAGCACCACAACCCCCACGGTGTCCTCGGCGCGCACCCGGACGGGGGCGGCGTGGTCATCCGCGCCTTTCGCCCCGCGGCGACGGAGATCAAGGCATTGATCGACGGCGGCGAGACGGTGGCCCTTGAGCGGATCCACGCCGGGGGGGTGTTCGAGGGTCGCGTCGACGGCGTCGAGCGGCCGCCGCACTACCGCCTGGAGGTCGACTACGGACCGGGGGGCACCTTCACGATCGAGGATCCCTACGCGTTCGCGCCGACGATCGGCGAGCTCGACCTCCACCTGATCGGCGAGGGTCGCCACGAGGAGCTCTACGCGAAGCTCGGCGCCCACGTGCGCGAGCACCAGGGCGTCCGCGGCACCGCTTTCGCGGTGTGGGCGCCCGCGGCGCGGGCGATCAGCGTGGTCGGCGACTTCAACTCCTGGGACGGCCGCCTGCATGCGATGCGCTCGCTCGGCTCGAGCGGGATCTGGGAGCTGTTTCTGCCCGCGGTGGAGCCGGGGGCGCGCTACAAGTACGAGATCCTCGGCGGCGACGGGGAGCTCAAGCTGAAGGCCGACCCGTACGCCTTCGAGACCGAGCTGCCGCCGAAGACCGCCTCGGTGGTGTTCGAGCCCCACCACCGCTGGGCGGACGGCGACTGGCTCGCTCGGCGCGCCTCCCGCCGGCCGCTGGCCGAGCCGATGTCGATCTACGAGGTCCACGTCGGCTCGTGGCGGCTGAACCCGGTCGAGGGCAACCGCTCGCTCACCTACGTGGAGCTCGCCGACGAGCTGTCGGCCTACGTGACCGACATGGGGTTCACCCACGTCGAGCTCCTGCCGGTCATGGCCCACCCGTTCTCCGGCTCGTGGGGCTATCAGGTGACCGGCTACTTCGCCCCCACGCCGCGCTACGGCTCGCCCGACGACCTGCGCCGGTTCGTCGATCGCCTCCACTCGCGCGGCGTCGGCGTGATCGTCGACTGGGTGCCGGCACACTTCCCGCGCGACGACTTCGCGCTCGCGCGCTTCGACGGCACTGCACTGTACGAGCACGCCGACCCTCGCCGCGGCGCCCATCCGGACTGGGGCACGCTGGTGTTCAACTACGGGCGCCACGAGGTGCGCAACTTCCTGATCGCCAACGCGCTGTTCTGGCTGCGCGAGTACCACGTCGACGGCATCCGGGTCGACGCCGTCGCGTCGATGCTCTACCTCGACTACTCGCGGCGGGAGGGCGAGTGGGTGCCCAACGAGTTCGGCGGCCGCGAGGACCTCGACGCGGTGGCGTTCCTCAAGCAGCTGAACGAGGTCCTCTACGGGCGCGAGCCGGGCATCGTGTCGGTCGCCGAGGAGTCGACCGCGTGGCCGGGCGTCTCCCGTCCGACCTACGTGGGCGGGCTCGGCTTCGGATTCAAGTGGAACATGGGCTGGATGCACGACTCGCTGCGCTACTTCCAGCAGGACCCGATCTACCGCCGCTACCACCACCACGAGCTGACCTTCAGCCTGATGTACGCGTTCAGCGAGAACTTCATCCTGCCGCTCTCCCACGACGAGGTGGTCCACGGCAAGGGATCGCTGATCAACAAGATGCCGGGCGACCGCTGGCAGAAGTTCGCCAACCTGCGCGCCCTGTATGCGTATATGTGGGCGCATCCGGGCAAGAAGCTCCTGTTCATGGGCGGGGAACTGGCACAGGAAGCGGAGTGGGGCCACGCGCGCTCGCTCGACTGGCATCTGCTCGAGCGCTCCGAGCATGCAGGCGTGCAGTCGCTCGTCCGCGACCTGAATCGCCGCTATCGCGAGGAACCGGCGCTGTGGGAGCTCGATTCCGACCCGGCCGGCTTCTGGTGGCTCGAGCCCAACGACGCCGACAACAACGTGATCGCCTTTGCCCGCGCCTCCCGCGACCGCGAGCGCGTGCTGGTATTCGTGGCGAACCTCTCCCCGGTGCCGCGCGCGGCGCACCGGCTCGGGCTGCCGCGCGCGTGCCGCTGGCGCGAGGCGCTAAACACCGACTCGACCTACTACGGCGGCAGCGACGTCGGCAACCTCGGCGGCGTCGCGCCCGAGCCGATCCCCTGGCACGACCAGCCGTTCTCCGCAGAGGTGACGCTGCCGCCGCTGGCGGCGCTGTGGCTCATTCCCGATGGCGACTGACGCCCGCCCGAAGCCGCGGCTCGGCGGCGAGCGGGCGGCGGCCGAGTACCCCTGGGAGCGGCCGCTCGGCGCCCGGACGCTCCGCGACGGCGAGACCGAGTTCCGCACGTGGGCGCCTCGGGCCGGCACGGTCGCGGTTCGACTCCCCAGCGGCGAGCACCCGCTCGAGCCAGCCGGCTACGGCGTCTACGAGACCGTCGCGCCCGCGGGCCCCGGCGTTGACTACTGGTTCGTCCTCGACGGCCGGGCGCTCGCGGATCCGTGCTCGCGCTGGCAGCCCGAGGGCCTGCGTGGGCCCTCGCGAGTGTTCTCCCCGCCCGAGCCGGTTGCGCGGTTCCGGCCGCCGCCGGCCGAGGACCTCGTGCTCTATGAGCTGCACATCGGCACGTTTACGCCTGAGGGCACGTTCGCGGCGGCGATCCGCGAGCTCCCGGCGCTGGCCGAGCTCGGCGTGAGCGCGATCGAGATCATGCCGGTGGCCGAGTTTCCCGGCCGTCACGGCTGGGGTTACGACGGCGTGTACCTCTCGGCCGCCCAGTCAGCCTACGGCGGGCCGCATGAGCTGGTGCGCCTGGTCGCCGCCGCCCACGAGGTCGGCCTCGCGGTGATCCTGGACGTGGTGTACAACCACGTCGGCGCGTCCGGGACCGCGGCGCTCGAGGCCTTCGGCCCCTACTTCACCGCGAAGTACCAGACGCCCTGGGGACGCGCGATCAACTACGACGACTCCGACTGCGACCCGGTCCGCGAATGGGTGCTCCAGAGCGCGGAGGGGTGGGTGCGGGACTTCGGAATCGACGGCCTGCGCCTCGACGCGATCCACGCGATCTTCGACGCGAGCGCCGAGCACATCGTCGCCGCGCTCGCCCGGCGCGTGCACCGCGTCGACCGCCGGGCGCTGGTGATCGCCGAGAGCGGGCTGAACGACCCGAAGGTGATGCGAGAACGCGAGCGCGGCGGCTACGGCTGCGACGCCGAGTGGGCCGATGACTTCCACCACGCGCTGCGCACGCTGATCACCGACGAGCGCGACGGCTACTACGCCGAGTTCGGCCGCGTCGCTCAGCTGGCCAAGGCGTTTCACCGCCCCCACGTGCACGACGGGTCGTTCTCGCGCTTTCGGCGCAAGCGCTTCGGTGCGCCGGCCGATGACGTCCCTCCGGAGCGGTTCATCGTCTTCTCGCAGAATCACGACCAGGTCGGCAACCGCGCCTTCGGCGATCGGCTCCCCGAGCGCGCGCGCCCGCTGGCGGCGCTCTGCACGCTGCTTTCGCCGTTCGTGCCGATGCTGTTCATGGGCGAGGAGTACGGCGAGCCGGCCCCGTTTCAGTTCTTCTCCGACCACATCGACGTGGAGATCGCCGAGGCCACGCGGGAGGGACGCCGCAACGAATTCGCCGCATTCGCGCAGTTTCGCGAGGACGTGCCGGACCCGCAGCACCCCGGCACCTTCGCGCGCTCGAAGCTCACCCGGCAGGGCAACGCCGCGCTGGCTCGCCTGTACCGCGAGCTGCTGCAGGTGCGGCTCGAGCTGCCGTGGGGCGATGCCGACGCGATCGAGTTCGACGAGGCCGAGCGCTGGCTGCGGGTGCGGCGCGGAGAGTATGAGCTCGTGTGCAACTTCGCGTCGCAGGCGCAACGGATACGCTGCGCCGGGGGCGCGATCCGGCTCGCCACCTGCCCGCATCCGCCGATCGGCGATGGGCGGGTGGAGCTGGCGCCGTGCTCCGGAGCACTGATCGAGCCATGACCACGACGTGGCCGGGGGTGCCGTTCCCGCTCGGCGCAATCTGGGACGGCAGCGGGACCAACTTCTCGTTGTTCTCCGAGCACGCCGAGGCGGTCGAGCTCTGCCTGTTCGACGAGCAGGACAACGAGACCCGGATCGAGATGAGCAGCCGCCGGGCGCTCAATTGGCACTCCTACCTGCCCGACGTCGGCCCCGGACAGCGCTACGGGTTCCGCGTGCACGGGCGCTACGCGCCGCCCGAAGGGGATCGCTTCAATCCGGCCAAGCTCCTGATCGACCCTTACGCGAAGGCGATCGACGGCGTCGTCAACTGGTCCCACGACGCCAACGTGCTGCCCTACGTGCCCGACGCCGCCGGCCGCGACGACGCCGACCTCGAGCCCGACGACGAGGACGACGCCGCCGCGATGCCGAAATCGGTGGTGATCGACGACGCGTTCTTGTGGGAGGGCGACCGGCCGCCGCGGGTTCCGTTCGCCGACACCGTGATCTACGAGACCCACGTGAAGGGCTTCACGATGCGCCACCCCGGCGTACGCGAAGATCTCCGCGGCACCTACGCCGGGCTCGCCTCGGAGGCGGCGATCGCCTACCTGGTCGACCTCGGGGTGACCGCGGTCGAGCTGCTGCCGGTCCACCACATCTCGGATGAGTCGTTCCTGTGCGAGCGGGGCCTGCGCAACTACTGGGGCTACAGCACGATTGGGTACTTCGCCCCCCACTCCGAGTACGCCGCCACCGGACGGCGGGGCGAGCAGGTGCGCGAGTTCAAGGGCCTGGTGAAGGCGCTGCACCGCGCCGGGATCGAGGTGATCCTCGACGTCGTTTACAACCACACCGCCGAGGGCAACCACCTCGGGCCGATGCTCAGCTTCAAGGGAGTCGACAACGCCGCGTACTACCGGCTGGTGCCCGAGGACCTCCGCCACTACATGGACTTCACCGGCACGGGCAACTCGCTGAACCCGGTACACCCCAGCGTCCTGCGACTGATCATGGACTCGCTGCGCTACTGGGTGGCGGACTGCCACGTGGACGGCTTCCGGTTCGATCTGGCCTCAGCGCTGGCGCGCGAGTTCTTCGACGTCGACCGGCTCTCGGCGTTCTTCGACGTCATCCACCAGGACCCCCTCCTCTCCCAGGTCAAGCTGATCGCCGAGCCTTGGGACGTGGGACCGGGCGGCTATCAGGTGGGCAACTTCCCGGTGCTGTGGTCGGAGTGGAACGGCGTCTACCGCGACACCATGCGCGACTTCTGGCGGGGGTACGCCAGCTGCGGGGAGTTCGCCTCGCGCGTGTCGGGCTCCGCCGACCTCTATCAGTCAGACGGACGAGACCCGTTCGCCTCGATCAACTTCATCACTGCGCACGACGGCTTCACCCTGCGCGACCTCGTCTCCTACAACGACAAGCACAACGAAGCCAACCTCGAGGACAACCGGGACGGCACGGACGACAACCGCTCGTGGAACTCCGGCGTCGAGGGGGAGACCGACGACCCGGAGATCCGCGCGCTGCGCGCGCGCCGGCAGCGCAACTTCCTGGTCACGCTGCTCCTCTCCCAGGGCACCCCGATGCTGCTCGGCGGCGACGAGATCAACCGCACCCAGCACGGCAACAACAACGGCTGGTGCCAGGACTCCGAGCTCTCGTGGTACGACTGGCACGAGGACATCGAAGCCGAGCAGATGCGCCGGTTCACGCGGCGGCTGATCCGCTTGCGCCGCGAGCATCCGGTCTTCCGGCGCGAGAGCTTTTTGCGCGGCGAGGACGGGACCGGCTCGGGGCTACCCGACGTTTGGTGGTTCCGCACCGACGGGCTCAAGATGACTCGCCGCGACTGGCAGAGCGGCGAGCACGTGCTGGGAATGTTCCTGAACGGTCGGGAGATCCCGGATCCCGGGCCGCGCGGCGAAGCCGTGCAGGACGACTCCTTCCTGGTCCTGGTCAACGCCCACCACGAGGACCGGACGTTCATGCTTCCCCGCCGGCGCTTCGGCGCCCAGTGGGCGCTCGAGCTCTCCTCACCCGACCCCGACGCCGCGGCCGGCAGCTCCAACCACGGCGCCCGCACCGAGCTCACGGTCATCGCCCACTCGATCGTGATCCTCAAGCGGGTGGCCGGATGAGCGAGCCGCGCGCCACCTACCGCCTCCAGCTCACCTCCGACTTCGGCTTCGCCTCGGCCCGCTCGCTCGTTCCCTACCTGCGCGACCTCGGCATCTCGCACCTGTACCTGTCGCCTTCCTTCCAGGCCCGTCCCGGATCGACGCACGGCTACGACGTCGTCGATCCGGCCCGGTTCTCGGACGCCCTGGGGGGCGAGGAGGAGTTCCGGCGCCTGAGCGCCGAGGCGCACGACGCCGGCATGGGCGTGCTGCTCGACGTCGTGCCCAACCACATGGGCGCGGATGACGCCAACCGCTACTGGGAGAACCCGGAGCTGCGGGAGAAGTTCTTCGACGTCGATCCCCGGACCGGACGCCATCGCCGCTTCTTCGACATCGATGAGCTCGCGGCGATCCGACAGGAGGATCCCGACGTGTTCGAGGCCACCCACGCGTTCGCGCTCTCGCTTGTCCACGAGGGCCTGGTCGACGGACTCCGGGTCGACCATCCGGATGGCCTGGCCGATCCGGCCGGGTACCTGGTCCGGCTGTGCGAGCGCGGCGCCCAGCGGGTGTGGGTCGAGAAGATTCTCGACCCGGGCGAGCGCCTGCGCGACTGGCGGGTGTCCGGCACGGTCGGCTACGAGTTCCTCAACGACGTCTGCGCGCTGTTCGTCGACCCCGCCGCCGAGGCGCCGCTCACCTCGCTGTGGGAGCGGGTGTCCGGCGATCGCCGCGGGTTCGGCGAGGTGGCTCTCGAGGCGAAGCTCGAGCAGGCGCGGGGCACGTTCGCACCGGAGCTCGAGCGGCTGGCCCGCGAGCTTGGCGACACGGACTTTCCCGGAGGCCGTGAGGCGCTGCAGCGCGCGGTCGCCTCACTGCCGGTGTACCGCACCTACGTTGAGCCGTGGAGCGGCCGGGTCGATGACGAGGACCGGCGCGCGATCGCGCAGGCCGAGATGCCGGCCGAGCTGGCCGAGATGCTGCTGCTCGAGCGCGACGCACCGGCGGCGTTCGTCACCCGCTTTCAGCAGACCAGCCCGGCGGTGATGGCCAAGGGCGTCGAGGACACCGCCTTCTACCGCTACGGGCGGCTGCTGGCGCTGAACGACGTCGGCGGCGATCCGTCGCGGTTCGGGATCGATGTCGAGCGCTTCCACGCCGGCAATCGTGAGCGCGCCGAGCGCTTCCCGCTCAACCTGCTGACCACGATGACCCACGACGCCAAGCGCTCGGCGGACGTGCGCAGCCGGATCGCCGCGCTCTCGTGGCTGCCGGAGGAGTGGGCGGCGCACGTGGAGCGCTGGTTCTCGGCCACCGACGCGCTGTGCTCGGGCGGGGCGCCCGACGACGTCGAACGCTACTTCATCTTCCAGACCCTGCTCGGGGCGTGGCCGTTCGAGCTCGAACGGCTCCAGGGCTACATGGAGAAGGCGCTGCGCGAGGCCAAGCGCAACACCAACTGGATCGATCAGAACGCCGACTGGGAGCATGCGGTCGGCCGGTTCTGCGTCGCCCTCTACGGAGACCGCGCGTTCCTGGAGGACTTCCAGCCGTTCGCCGCGCGCGTGGCCGCCGCCGCCGAGCGGGCCATGCTCGGCCAGATCGTGCTGAAGCTGACCGTCCCGGGCATCCCCGACATCTATCAGGGCGACGAGCTGCCCTTCCGGGCGCTCGTCGACCCCGACAACCGCCGGCCGGTTGACTGGCACTGGCACCAGGCCATGCTGCGCCGGCTGATGGGCGGCTCGCCGCCGGACAGCGAGACCCGCAAGCTGTTCGTCACCCTGCGGCTGCTCGGGCTGCGGGCCCGGCGGCCCGGCGCCTTCCTGTCCGGCGCCTACGAGCCGGTGGACGGCGGCAGCCGGGCGTGCGCGTTCACGCGCGACGGCGACGTGCTCGTGGTGGTCGTCCCCCACGGCGACGTGGACGACGGGACGTTGCAGGCGCCCAGCGGCCGCTGGCGCGACGTCCTGCACGGCGACGAGCGCTCGTTCGCCGGCCCCACCCCGATCGGCGAGGTCGTCGACGAGCACGGGATCGCCGTCTTCGAGCGCGCGTAGGGCGGCGCCCGGCCGCCCGGCACCCGATAGGGTGGCGGCGACCATGCGCGTGCTGCTCGTCTCCTGGGAATACCCGCCGGTGATCGAAGGCGGCCTCGGGCGGCACGTGCGCAAGCTCTCCGAGCAACTCGTCGAGAACGGGGTCGAGATGCATGTGCTCACACGCGGCGGCGGCAGCCTGCCGGCGTCCGAAGAGCGCCACGGCGTGAGCGTGCACCGGGTGCCCGAGCCGCCGTTTCCGGCTGACGCGAATGCCTTTGTTCGCTGGGTGGAGGCGATGAACGGAGACCTCGAGGAGCTCGGCGCCGAACTCGGTGAGCGGTTCGACTTCGACATCCTGCACTCCCACGATTGGCTGGTAGCAGCCGCCGCCCGGCGGCTGGCTCGCGGACTCGGCCGGCCGTGGCTGGTCACCGTGCATGCGACCGAGTACGGCCGCCACCAGGGCTGGGTCCAGCATCACCCGCAGTCCTATATCCATGCCGCCGAGCGCGCGATGGTGCAGGACGCCGACGCGGTGATCACCTGCTCGCGCTTCATGCGGGTCCACGCCGCCAGCGTATTCGGCGTCGCGCCGGAGCAGATCACCGTGATCCCCAACGGCATCGATCCGCGCGAGCTCGAGCCGGTTCGCGCGCGGCGTGACCTGAACGCGCTGCGCGCTCGTTTTGCCGCGCCGTCCGACCGCTTGGTGCTGATGGTCGGCCGGCTCGTCCACGAGAAGGGCTTCCACCTGGCACTGGAGGCGCTCGCCCCGGTGACCAGGCGGCTCGGGAACGTCCGCTTCGTCGTCGCCGGCACCGGCATCGCCGAGGCCGAGCTCAAGCGGCAGGCGCGCCGGCTCGGCCTGAGCCGCCGCGGGTCGTTCCTCGGCTGGGTCGGCGACGACATGTTGCACGCGCTCTACCGGGTCGCCGACCTCTGCATCGTGCCCTCGATCTACGAGCCGTTCGGCCTCGTGGCGCTGGAGGCGATGGCCTCCGGCTGCCTCTGCATCGTGGCCGACACCGGCGGGCTGCGCGAGGTCGTGCCCGCCGACGGCAGCGCCGGCCTGCGCTTTCCCTCGAGCGACGCCGGTGCGCTCGGCGCGATCCTCGAGCACGTCCTCGCCGACGATGAGGCGCGGGCGCGCACGGTCGCCGAGGCGCGAGCGCATGTGCTGCGATTCGGCTGGAGCGAGGTGGCGCGGCGGACGGCCGCGCTCTACCGGTCGCTGGTCGGGGCCGCGTCGTTCACGACCTGATCGCCGTCTAAACAGCCGGCTAAAGATCGGGGCCCGGCTCTAAGCGAGGGCCGGCCTCGCGTAAACCGCCCCGACTCAGAAGTGTGTGCTTGCCCGATGTGCGCCGGTCGCTTTAGCCCCATGCTCTGTCACGCAGCCGAGCGGCTGCGGATCGATACCAACCACCGTAAAGGGAGGGCAAGATGAGCATTGACTGGACAGGGCTTGAGGGCCCGCACACCGACGACATCGATGCCGCCGTGCCGGTACGCGGCGCGGCGGCGAAGACCAAGGGACGCCGTGGCCGGCTGCGGCGGACGATGCTGGCCGTCGGTAGCTCGGCGCTGGCGATCGGGGCGCTCGGACTGCCGGCGACCGCGTCGGCCCAGCAGGTGAGCCCGCAGTCGACCACCTACCGGTTCACGACGCTCGATGACCAGGCCGACCCGACGTTCAACCAGCTGCTCGGGATCAACGACGGCGGCCTGATCGTCGGCTACTTCGGCTCGGGGCTGGCTGGGCATCCGAACAAGGGCTACCGGCTGAACCCACCCTACGGCCAGGGCAACTACGTCAACGAGAACTTCCCCGGCTCGGTTCAGACCCAGGTCACCGGCGTCAACGGCAACGGCAAGACCGTCGGCTTCTGGATCGACGGGAAGGGCGTCACCCGCGGCTTCTACCGGACGACGAAGGGCCGCTACGTGTCGGTGCAGCGGGGCAACGGCACCGTCACGCAGCTGCTGGGCATCAATGGCTCCGGCGTGGCGGTCGGGTTCTACACCGATGCGAAAAACGTCAACCACGGCTTCGTCCTGAACGCGAACACCGGGCGCGCGAAGGACGTCGGCGTCTCGGGCCTGACGAACATCACCGCGGCGGCCATCAACGACCACGGTGACCTCGCCGGGTTTGGCACCGACGCACACGGCGCCACGGTGAGCTTCGCGACGACCGGTGGCCGGACGATCGTGTTGCAATTCTCCGGCTCGACGAACACGATGGCGCTCGGGATCAACGACCACGGCGAGGTCGTTGGGTCCTACGCCGTCGGACAGGCGACGCACGGCTTCACCTGGAGCCAGGCCGACGGCTTCCGGACCGTCGATGACCCGAACGGCCTGGGCACGACGACCATCAACGGCCTCAATGACCAGGGCCAGCTGGTCGGCTTCTATGTCGACGGCGCGGGCAACACCGACGGCCTGCTCGCTACGCCCTGAACAGGTCGCGGCACCCTGTGGGGTCGGGCGCGGCGGGGTCCGGACGGGGCCGCCCGGCCCCACGGATGCCGGTCCGCAGGACCGGCCCATAGAAACGAGCGAGGGCCCGGCGATCGCGCCGGGCCCTCGTCACAACTGCATTCGCCGGTGGCGAGGATTACATCATCCCGCTCATGTCGGGCATGCCGCCGCCGGCGCCGCCCGCAGACTCCTTCTCCGGCACCTCGGCGACGATCGCCTCGGTGGTGAGGATGTTCTTGGCGATCGACGCGGCGTTCTGAAGCGCCGAGCGCGTCACCATCGCCGGGTCGATGATCCCCGCCTTGACCAGGTCGACGATCTCACCCGTGGCGGCGTTCAGGCCGTCGCCCTTGCCCGCCTTGCGCACGTCGTTGACCACGACCGAGCCCTCGAGGCCCGAGTTCTCGGCGATCTGACGCAGCGGCTCCTCGAGCGCGCGGCGCACGATCTGGGCGCCGGTCCGCTCGTCGGCCTCGGTCAGCGCGTCGCCCTGGATCGCGTCCTGGGCGGCCAGCAGCGCGACGCCGCCGCCGGGCACGATGCCCTCCTCGAGCGCCGCCCGGGTGGCCTGGAGCGCGTCCTCGACGCGGTGCTTCTTCTCCTTCATCTCGGTCTCGGTGGCCGCACCGACCTTGACCACCGCGACGCCGCCCGACAGCTTGGCCAGACGCTCCTGGAGCTTCTCGCGGTCGAAGTCGGAGTCGGTGTTGTCGATCTCGGTCTTGATTTGGTTGATCCGGCCCTTGATCCCCTCGGAATCGCCGGCGCCGTCCACGATCGTGGTGGTGTCCTTGGCGACGACCACGCGACGGGCGCGGCCGAGCTGCGAGAGCTGGGTGTTCTCGAGCTTCAGGCCCATCTCCTCGGTGATCACCTCGCCGCCGGTGAGGATCGCGATGTCCTCGAGCATCCGCTTGCGGCGGTCGCCGAAGCCAGGCGCCTTGACCGCGACGCCGGTGAACGTGCCGCGCAGCTTGTTGACCACCAGGGTGGCGAGCGACTCGCCCTCGACGTCCTCGGCGATGATCAGCAGCGGCTTGCCCGACTGGATCACCTGCTCGAGCACGGGCAGCAGGTCCCGGACCGAGCCGACCTTCTGGTTGGCGATGAGGATGAACGGATCCTCGAGCACGGCCTCCATCCGCTCCTGGTCGGTGACCATGTACGGCGAGATGTAGCCCTTGTCGAACTGCATGCCCTCGGTGAACTCGAGGTCCATGCCGAACGTCTGGCCCTCCTCGACGTTGACCACGCCGTCCTTGCCGACTTTGTCGATCGCGTCGGCGATCACGTCGCCGATCTCGTCGTCGCCGGCGGAGATCGTCGCCACGCGGGCGATCTGCTGCTTGCCGGAGATCTCGGTCGATTGCGACTCGATGTTGCGGACCACGTCGTCGACGGCCTTCTCGATGCCGCGCTTGAGCGACAGCGGGTTGGCCCCCGCGGCGACGTTCTTGAGGCCCTGGCGGACGATCGCCTGCGCGAGCACGGTCGCCGTGGTAGTGCCGTCGCCGGCGACGTCGTTGGTCGCCGTGGCGACCTCGCGCACGAGCTGCGCGCCCTGGTTCTGAAAGACGTCCTCGACTTCGATCTCCCGCGCGATCGTCACCCCGTCGTTGGTGATCGTCGGCGCGCCGAACTTCTTGTCGAGGACGACATAGCGGCCACGGGGGCCGAGGGTCACCTTGACGGCGTTGGCGACCGCGTCGACGCCCGCCTCGAGCGCCTTGCGGGCGTCCGCCTCGTACTTCAGTTCCTTGTGTGCCATATCTGTTCTGGGTCTCCTAGGGGAGCGGACTACTGGACCTTGGCCAGCACGTCGGACTCGCGGAGGACGAGCAGCTCCTCGCCGTCCACCTTGATCTCAGTGCCGCCATACTTGCTGTAGAGGACCTCGTCGCCTTCCGAGACGTCAAGCGGAGTCCGCTTGCCGGTGTCCTCGTTGACCTTGCCGTCGCCTACCGCGAGGACCTTGCCCTTCTGGGGCTTCTCCTTGGCGGTATCGGGCAGGACGATCCCACTCGCGGTGGTCTCCTCCTCCTCGATTGCCCGCACGATCAGCCGATCGCCTAGGGGCTTGAGCTTCATCTATGAAAACCTCCGGTGGAAAGTGATGCTGGTCTGACGTGTTGGCACTCGAGGGGAGGGAGTGCCAATGCGGACAATATAGCTGGTCCGTCTGCGTAATCAAGGGCGGGCTTGGCACTCACGGGTCGAGAGTGCCAGCGGCGCATCCGCACCGCCGACGCAGCGTGTGCTTGGCGACCGCGCGCCCGCGCTCGCGATGTGGCCGCCGCTCAGCGATGCAGGTGCAGGTACAGATAGCGTGAAGGATCGGATTGCCGATCAGCGCGGCGAGGATTCCGCCCGCGGCCAGGTAGGGCCCCAGCGGAAGCGCGGTCTGGCGCGCCGCCCGGACGCCCCGCCGGGGGGCGATCAAAACGCCGGTGAGCACGCTGCCACGCCGGCGCTGCCGGAGGATCCGGCAGCCACGCCGGCACGGCGGGAGGATCCGGCTTCGACCCACGCGCCGCCGGAGACGCCGCCCCGCCGTCAGAGCCGGCTGATCGTCGGTACCGAGTTGACGACGCCGGTCGCCCCCTCCGCCGCCGCCAACCGGCCGGCGGTCAACCGGCAGAGGTGCGCCGGCGGAACGGCGCACGATCCCGACCGCCCGCGTCCGCGCAGCCGTGCCGTCGGCCAGGCGGCCCGGCGACCGGCGGCTTCCCGGTTGGCCACCGCGTCCCGGCGCACGCTGGTGCTGCTAGCCACGGCCGTCGCGCTGCTGATCCTGCTCGTGCTCGCGCTGAGCGGCCTGAGCGTCGTTTAGTTCTGCACCCCGCCGAGCCCGTGCATGCGGTCGCGGATCTTCGGGGGATTCTCGATGATCTGTGAGAAGCGCACCACGGTGACGGTGTCGTTCATTGTCACCTTGCGGCCGTAGATCTGCTCGAGGAAGTTGACCATGTCGTCGACGCGCCGGAACTCCGGGTTGTCATGCTCGATGTCGCGCGGCGAGAGCTCCCTGACGAGCTTCACCTCGACCTGGTCGATGACAGCGTTGAAGATCTTCTCGCGGGGGGAGTGCTGGTAACCGATGGTCACCAGCACGCACTCGTTCTTACGGTACTTGTGCGACTTGTCCCCCAGGCGGATGGTCGCCGTCTTGCGGCCGCGACGCAGCTGGTCGGCAAACACCGCGGAATAGAAGTTCAGCACGCGCACGGCCGCCAGCCTACCGATCCTGGGAGATTCGCGACAGCGCGCGGGCGACCATCTCCCGCTCTCCGGCGTAGGTGAGTGCCTGGGCGGCCTCCTCGAGCGGCATCCAGCGGGCGTCTTCGATCTCGTGGTCATGGTCGGCGGGGTCGCCGGAGCGGTAGCGAAACAGGAAGAACTCGACCCGCTTGGGCACCCGGCGCCCGTTGCGAACGTAGTTGTAGCGCACGTCGCCCAGCTTCTCGACGAACTCGGCGGCGATCCCGGTCTCCTCGGCGACCTCGCGCGCGGCGGCCGCCTCGGCGCTCTCGCCGCGGTCGGGATGGCCCTTCGGCAGTGCCAGCACCTTGGTTCCGCGCGCGCCGCGGCGGACCGGGACGATCACCACCACGTCGCGGTCGCGCACCACGACTCCCCCGGCCGAGAATTCCTCAGAAGACGTATCGCTCGAGGGCTGCGGGGTCATGCACGGTCAGCTTTCCGCGACCCTGGGTGATTATGCCCGCGCGCTCGAGCACGGCGAGGAAGCGGCTCGCCGATTCCCGGGAGGACCCGGCGAGCTGTGCCAGATCGGCCTGTGTCGAGGTGATCAGCACGTCGGTCGCGCTCGCCCCATCCTCGCGTGCGTCAGCCGCCAGCTCTGCCAGCACCGCCGCCACCCGGCTCTGCACGGTCTGGAACGACCGGCGGGTGAGGCGCTCGTTGGTATCGCGCAGGCGAGCGGCCAGCGCGGTCAACAGCTTGACCGCGATCTCGGAGTGCTCGCCCAGCAGACGCCGCATGTCGGCGCCGAGAATCGCGAGGACCGCGGTCTCTTCGAGTGTCTCGACGGTGGCCGAGCGCCGCTCGTCGCCGAAGATAGCCAGCTCGCCGAAGATGTCCCCCGGACCGAAGTGCGCGAGGGTCAGCGTCCGGCCGTCGAGATGCTCGCGCACCGCGCGGGCGCGCCCGGAGCGCACCACGTAACACGTGTCGCTCTCGTCGCCCTCACGGAACACCACCTCCCCGGCGGCCAGCAGTCGCGGCACGGCGACCATGGCGACCTGCTCGAGGTCCTCCACCGCCAGCGTCGAGAACACCGGCACGCGCTCGAGGAGATCGATTGTCTCCTCGCCCGTCACCAAGCGCCTCCGCCGGAGTGCTCGGCCAGCCGTCCGATCCTCCCAATCCGCCGACCATCGTCGGGACGGGGCTGTAACCGACGCTCGCGAAACACCCCGGCAGCCTACGACTTCGCGCAAGTTGGCACACCGGTGAGGAACGATCCGCTCGCGGCGGCACACCGATGAGCAACGCGCGCCGACCGGAGACGCCGGTGATCCGTACGGGGGTCACACCGCCGCCAGCGCGGTGAACAGACGCGGGTCGTTGGTGATCACGCCGGTCACCCCGAGGCGCTCGAGGCGGCGCATCTGCGGGAGCTCATCGACTGTCCATACGTAGAGCTCGCCCCCAGCCGCCCGCACCGCGCGCACGAGCCGCGGGGTGATGAGGCGCCAGTGCGCCATCAGCGCGTCGCAGCGGCGCGCGCGGATCGCCGCGCCCGCCTGCCACGGCAGCACCGCCCGCAGCGTCTCCAGCACTACCGCGGCGGGAGCGGCGAGCGCCGGCGAGCGGAACGGATCCCGGCGCAGCTTGGGGACCGACCAGCCCAGCCGGACGCTCGCATCGGCGGCGCGGAGCGCGCCGAGGCTCGAGCGCTCCTGGCTCGAGATCAGCGCGCGCTCGGTCAAGCCGTGAGCGCGGAGCGCGTCGAGCACCCGGAGCTCATAGCCGGGCAGCTTGAGATCGACGTCGAGCTCGATCCCAGAGAAGCGTTCGGAGGCCAGGTGGGCCAGGCCGTCCGCGAGCGTGGGCGGCGAGCGGCGCGCCGCGTCCTCGTAGTCGTGCGCGAGGATCAGGCGATCCGACCCGCACTCGCGGAGCACGTCGAATTCGATCATGTCGACGCCGGCGGCGAGCGCCGCGTCGAAGCTGGCCAGAGTGTTGCCGGGCGCGATCAGGTCGGCTCCCTTGTGGCCGACCCGGCGCAGGCCTACCGCTGACATCCCGGACACCAGTATGTCGTGCGGTTGGCGTCGCCCTGGCCGGCGGCGACGATGCGCGTGCCGCAGCGCGGGCACGGCCGTCCGCTCCGGCCGTAGACGCGGGGTTCGATCACCCGGGGACCATGGCGCGCCGAGGCGAGCATCCGCGGGCGCACCGCGTCGAGGACCGCCAGCACCTCCCGGTCCGAGACGGACTCCAGATGGCGACCGGGGTCGAGCCCGGCCTCCCAGCAACCTTCCGATTTCCACAGATTGCCGATGCCGGCGAGATTCGTCTGATCCAGCAGCGCGTCGCCGAACGTGCGTGTGTGATCATCGCCGCGCAGCCGGGTGAGGAAGCGTCCGGAGTCGAAGGGCTCGGCGAGGATGTCGGGCCCGAGGGCGGCCAGCCGCTGGTCGAAGCGCACCCGCGCCTCGGTCATCAGCTCGAGCAGCGGCCCATCGAACTGCACCACCTCGCGGCCGTCCGCGCACAGGACGAGCCACGCCCGCCGGGGCGAGCGTCCCCACCGCCGGCCCGGGGCGTAGACGCCCCAAGCGCCGGTCATGGCGAGGTGCGAATGGATGACGAGGTCGCCCTCGAAGTGCAGGAACAGATGCTTGCCGTGGCTGTCGACGCGCGTGACCGCGCGGCCGCGCAGCCGCTCGGGCCACCGGTCGCGGGCGTGCCGCGGGTGCGGCATGCGGATCTCATCGGGCACCCGTCCCTCCAGCACGGGCCGGATCCGGTTCGCGTGCCAGGCAATCGTGTCTCCCTCCGGCACGGCGGCGCGACCTCACGCGCTCAGCGTCAGCCGGCGCGGTCCCGCCTGGAAGCCGAGCTCGACCAGCAGCGGGCCGAGGGCGGACGCCGAGGCCGGCTCGCCGTCGACCTTCTCGAGCGCGAGCCGCCTGATCGTCCCGCGCTGGACCCGCTCGACCAGCGCGCTCAGCGCCGGGCGCAGGCGCCCGTCGCCGGGTGCCACCAGGGTCTGGAGCGCGCGCCCGCCGCGCTCGACGTAGAGGACAGGTGCGCCCGCGGCCAGTACGACGTGGGCGCCGGCGACCCGTGCCGGCCGGCGCTCGCCGCCGATCCGCTCGGCGTCGGGACGGACGGGCCAGGGCAGCGCGGCGCCGTAGGGCTGGGCGGGATCGACGGCGGACAGGACGACCGCTCTGTCGTCGTCGACGGGCGCGCCACGAAGCCGTTCGACGGCTCCCGGCAGCGCGAATTGCGCCCCGCCGAGGCCCTCGACGAAGTAGCCCCGCCGGGCCACCCCAAGCGTCTCGAGCTGGGAGAGCTCCGGGTAGATGGCCGAGAAGCCGCCGGGCACGCCCTCGGCCAGCACCTGCTCGCGGGTGAGGATCCCGTAGCGCTCGAGCAGCAGTTCGGCCAAAGTCCGCCGCCGGGTGGCCGGGTCGACCCGTTGGTCGACCAGCGGCGCGGTGAGCGACCACCGTCCCTGGACCTGAGCCGCGCCGGGGCCCCGGCGGGCACCGAAGCGGCCGGTGCGCCTGGCCCCGAGCCGGGCGCGGTCACGCTGGGCGCGGGCGAGGGTCAGCCGCGGAGCGCGCAGCGGCGCAAACGCGTCGTTGGTCACCTGGCCGGCCCAGACGAGGTCCCACAGGGCCTCCTGGAGCTCTTCGGGCGAGAGCTCGACGTCGGCGAGCAGGTCGGAGAAGAAACAGGCTCCTGCGTCCAGCCGCCCCCGGATCCGCTGGTGGGCGACAGCCTCCGGCAGGGCCGCACGGCTCACCGGTGGCGCCAACACCCCGACGTCCTCGCGGAAGTACAGCGCCACCTTCCCGGAGCTGCGGCCGAGCGCGCCGGCGCCGATCCAGACGAGCTCCCCGCCGGCGCACAGCTGATCCATCCAGGCCGGCGAGTACGCCCCGAGCCGGCGCGGCAGAACGTCGCGCTCCCACACCTCGCCGGGCAGGGCCAGCCCCTGCAGGGGGACGAGCACCTCGCGCAGCCGGTCGATGCCGGCGCCGCTCGCGGGGTGGCGGTCGACGTTCTGCCAGGCGGGCAGAAAGCGCGCGAGGGCGCGCTGGTCGACCGGCTCGATCTCCCGGCGCAGGCGGGCCAGCGACGCGCGGCGCAGGCGCCGGAGCACCTCCGGGTCACACCACTCCCGCTCGGTCCCGCCGGGGCGGAGCTCGCCGCGGACGAGCCCGCCGCCCCGCTCGAGCTCGCGCAGGGCGGCAGCCGGATCGACGCCGTAGCGCGCGCGGACCTCCCCGGTGGTGAACGGCCCGTGCGTGGCCGCATAGCGGCGGAGCACCCTGACCAGCGCGTCCGGTACGTCCTCGAGGAAGGCCGCCGGCAGCCCGCCCGGCGGCGCCACGCCGAGCGCGTCGCGATAGAGACCGGCGTCGGAGGCGTCGATCCAGCGCTCCTCGCCGGCCAGGCGCACGCGAACCGCGCGCCGGTCGGCGCGGAGGTCGTCGAGCATCCGCAGCGCGTCGAGCCCGGGAAGCGCACGCGCCGCGGCCTCGGCGGCGCTGAGGTCGCCGACGGTGCGGAGCACGTCGTGGATCTGATCGCGGCCGGTAGCCTGCCGGGGCTCGGAGAGGAACTGCAGATCGTCCTGCACCTGGACGAGCGCGGCGGGATCGATCAGGTCCCGGAGCTCCTCCTGGCCGAGCAGTTCCCGGAGCAGGTCGCGATCCAGCGACAGCGCGGCGGCCCGGCGCTCGGCGTTCGGGGTGTCGCCTTCGTACATGTACGTGGCCACGTAGTCGAACAGCAGGCTCGAGGCGAACGGCGACGCGGTCGGCGTCTCGACCTCGACCAGCGAGATCTCCCGGCGGTGGAGCTTGGCGAGCAGCTCTCTGAGTCCGGTCACGTCGAGGACGTCGCGCAGGCACTCCCGATAGGTCTCGAGGATGACCGGAAACTCCCCGTATTTCTTCGCCACCTCGAGCAGGGACTGCGACTTCAGCCGCTGCTGCCAGAGGGGGGTGCGGCGGCCGGGGCGCGCACGGGGGATCAGCAGCGCGCGGCCGGCGTTCTCGCGAAAACGGGCGCCGAACAGCGCGCTCGAGGCCAGCTCGGCCACCACCCGATCCTCGATCTCGTCGGGATCGATCAGCACGAGGTCGACCCCGGGCGGCTCGTCCGCGTCGGGCAGGTGGACGATGATGCCGTCGTCTGACCAGATCGCGTCTGACTCCAGGTCGAGCTCCTCGCGGATCCGCGCGCTCAGCGCCAGGCCCCAGGCGGCATGGACGCGGCCGCCGAATGGGCTGAGGATGCACAGCCGCCAGTCGCCGATCTCGTCGCGGAAGCGCTCGATCACGATCGCCCGGTCGGAGGGGACGACACGGGTGGCGTCCTGCTGCTCGCGCAGGAAGGCGACCAGGTTCTGCGCCGCCCGGCGGTCGAGGTCGTAGGCGGCCTGCAGGTCGTCTGGGTCCTGCTCGACTGCCCACCGAGCGAACGCCCCGATCGCCTCGCCGAGCTCCTTCGGTCGCCCGACGCCGTCGCCCTTCCAGAACGGCACCGCGCCGGGGAGCCCGGGCGCCGGGGTGACGATCACCCGGTCGCGGCCGATCTCCTCGATCCGCCAGGTGCTCGCCCCGAGCAGGAAGGTCTGCCCGGGGCGCGCCTCGTAGACCATCTCCTCGTCGAGCTCGCCGACGCGGCGGCCGTCGGGCAGCGTGACCGCGTACAGGCCGCGGTCGGGGATCGTGCCCGCGTTGGTGACCGCGAGCTGGCGTGCACCCGAGCGGGCCTTGATCGTGGCGTTGATCCGGTCCCACACGATCCGCGGCCGCAGCTCGGCGAACTCGCTCGAGGGGTAGCGGCCGTCGAGCATGTCGAGCACGTTCTCGAGCTGGGTGCGGCTGAGCTCGGCGTAGGAGTGGGTGCGGGTGATCAGCGCGAACAGCTCGTCGACCGGCACGGGCCGGTCCTCGGGGGCGGCGGCGGCGATCGCGACGATCTGCTGGGCCAGCACGTCCAGCGCGTTCCGGGGCACCACCGTGGTCTCGATCGCGCCTTCGCGCATGCGCTTGGCGACCACCGCACACTCGAGCAGGTCGGCGCGGAACTTGGGAAAGATCCGCCCACGGCTGACGTCGCCGACCGAGTGGCCGGCCCGGCCGATCCGCTGCAGGCCGCGGGCGACCGACTTCGGCGACTCCACCTGGATGACCAGGTCAACCGCGCCCATGTCGATGCCGAGCTCGAGGCTCGACGTGGCGACGAGGCAGGGCAGCTCGCCCGACTTCAGCATCTCCTCGACCACCTGGCGCTCCTCGCGCGCCAGCGAGCCGTGGTGGGCGCGGGCGATCTCCGACTCGGCGAGGTCGTTGAGGCGCAGCGCCAGCCGCTCGGCGCCACGGCGGTTGTTGACGAACACGATCGTCGAGCGGTGCTGTTTGACCAGCTCGAGCAGCTCCGGGTAGATCGCCGGCCAGATCGAGCGGCGGGTCGCCTCGGAGCCGCCGACGAGGGGGTCGAGCGCGGGGGCGTCGGTCTGATCGGGCTCGACCATCGATTCGACCGGGACGTGGATCCGCAGATCGAGCTCCTTGCGGATCCCGGTGTCGACGATCCGGCAGCTCCGCTTCGGCCCGACCAGGAACCGCCCGATCTCCTCGAGCGGTTTCTGCGTGGCCGAGAGGCCGACGCGCTGCACCTCGGCGCCGGCGGCCTCGGTCAGCCGCTCGAGCGAGAGCGCCAGGTGCGCCCCGCGCTTGCTCGCGGCGACGGAGTGGATCTCATCGACGATGCACCAGCGCGCGCCGGTGAACAGCCGCTGCGCGCGGCCGGTGAGCATCAGGTAGAGCGACTCCGGGGTTGTGATGAGGATGTCCGGCGGCTCTCGGAGCATCGCCTGGCGCTCGCGCTGCGGGGTGTCGCCGGTCCGCACCGCGACCGTCAGCGGCGCGCCGATGCCGCGCAGCGGCGCCCTGAGGTTGCGGTCGATGTCGTAGGAGAGCGCCTTGAGCGGCGAGACGTACACCAGCCCGATCCCGCCCCGGGGCTCAACGCCGCTCGCCAACCGGTCGATCGCCCACAGGAAGGCGGCCAGCGTCTTGCCCGAACCGGTCGGGGCGGAGATCAGCACGTGCTCGCCCGAGGCGATGGCCGGCCAGGCCTGTGCCTGGGCCGGCGTCGGCGCGGCGAAGGCCTTGCTGAACCAGTCGCGCGTGGCCTCGGTGAAGTACGCCAGCGACATGGTGTAGATGAGGCTACCGGCAGGACGGGGCTGGCTGGCCCCACGGACGCTGAGCGAAGCGAAGCCCACTACACTGCCCGCGCCATGACCAGGCTTGGCGCACTTGCGACGTGCCTCGCCACGCTGATGCTGGCCGGCGCCGCCGCCGCCCCACAGATCGCATCAGCCGCCGCGCGCAAGAACTGCGGCTTGATCTCGAGCCAATCCTGGGGTGGGCTGTGGCTGACCCGCAACCATGTCGAACGCGTCGTCCTGGGTGCCCGCACCACATGCCGCACGGCCGAGCGGATCGCCAGAGCCTACAACCACAATCCGACTCCGGAGCAGCCCGACGGCTGCGTTTGCTTCACGAGCCACCGCCCGCAGCCGTATCTGTTCGAATGCGGCCGCGGTACGGGACTCGCGTTCCACACGATCTTCATGGTGTATCCCACCTACCGCCTGTGGGCGGCCGCCTGATCCGCGAACGTCTGGCTCGGTCTCGCGCGGACCGCAGAGCACGTAATCCCGCCGGCCAGCGCTCGCGCTCGCCCGAATACCTCGTCCAGCATCACCTCGGTGAGCCGTCCGGTGAACGTGTTCTGCTGGCTCGGGTGATAACAGCCGAGCAGCGTCCAGCGGTCGAGCGCGACCTCCGCCCC
>JAFAXX010000042.1 GCA_019240655.1 Solirubrobacterales bacterium | reverse complement strand
AAGTCCTCCCTGTTGTTGACGACATAGTGGGCGTGCATGACCACTGTGCGCCGCCGCTCGTGCTCCCGGCACCGGCAAAGGCTAACCGCCCCGTCCGGACGGGGTCGCACGGCCCCACGGACGCCGCCGCAGGCGGCCCCGATCAGGCCCCGACCGGATGCCAGGCGGTCTTGAGCTCGGTGACCGCCTCCATCCGCTCGAGCGCGTCGCCGACGGCGGCGTCGTAGCTGGTCGCGGCGTCGCCGTGGCGGACCCGCTTGATCGTCTCCGCGGCGAGGCGGTCGAGCTCGGCCGACAGCTCGGCGTCGGCGCCGGCGTCGACGATCGCATTCAGGTCGCGGTGGGCGCCGAGCGCGGTGGCCAGCTCGGCCCGCCGGCCGGAGAGGAGATTCACCACGCCCCCGGGAACATCCGAGACGCCCAGGACCTCGGCCAGGTCGAGGCCGACGAGCGGCTCGGACTCGGACACGATCGCCACCGCGACGTTGCCGGCGGCCAGCGTCGGCGCCAGCTCGGCGATCAGGCCGAGCAGCGCCGGCGCGTCGGGGGCGACGACCCCGACGACGCCGGTCGGCTCGGGCAGCGAGAACGACAGAAACGGCGCGGCGACGGGGTTGACGCCGCCGAGCACCGGCTGGAGCTTGTCGGTCCAGCCGGCGTAGTGCAGCAGCACGTCGACGCAGGCGTCCACCTCGTCGCGCGGCGCGCGCATCGAATCCGCTCGCGACTCAAGTGCCTCGGCGGCCCGGTAGAGGATCTGGCCGCGGTTGTAAGGGGTGCGGGCGGCCCAAGGAGCGGCGGCCCCGCGCGCGGCCGCGACCGCGTCGCGGACGTCCTTGCGCGAGGCCCGGGGGAAGTTCACGCCGTCGGCTTCGTCGTAGCGCCCGGACTCCGAGCGCACGAAGGCGCCGCCGACCCACAGCTTGTAGGTCTTGCGGACCGCCAGCCGCCGCGTCACCGCAACACCCGCAGGTACGGACGCAGGCCGGCGGGACCCCCTTCGCGTCCGAACCCCGACTCCTTGTAGCCGCCGAAGGCCGCCGTCGGGTCGAAGTGGTTGTAGGTGTTCTGCCACACGACGCCCGCGCGCAACGCGCTCGCCACCTCGAAAGCCTTCGCTCCCTTGTCGGTCCAGATCCCGGCCGCGAGCCCGTAGCGCGAGTTGTTCGCCTTCTCGATCGCCTCGGCCTGGGTGCGGAACGTGAGCACCGAGACCACCGGCCCGAAGATCTCCTCGGCCGCGATCCGGTGGGCGGGTGAGACGTCGGTGAACAGCGTCGGCGCGAACCAGTAGCCGCGCTCGGGCAGCTCGCACGCGACCGTGCGGCGCAGCGCGCCCTCCTCCTCGCCGGCGGCCACCAGAGTCTCGATCCGCGCGAGCTGCTCGGCGGAGTTGATCGCGCCTACGTCGGTGTTCTTGTCCAGCGGATCGCCGACCCGCAGGCGGCCCATCCGCCGCCAGAGCTTTGCGATCACCTCGTCGCGCACGCTCTCCTGGATCAGCAGCCGCGATCCGGCGCAGCACACGTGGCCCTGGTTGAAGAAGATGCCGTTGACGATGCCCTCGACGGCCTGATCGAGCGCGGCGTCCTCGAAGACGATGTTCGCCGACTTGCCGCCGAGCTCGAGCGTCAGCGGCACGTCCTGTCCGGCGAGCGCGGTCTGGATATCCCGGCCGACCGCGGTCGAGCCGGTGAACGCGATCTTGTCGACGCCGGGCGCGCGTACGAGCGTCGCCCCGGCGCCCCCGTCGCCGGGGAGGATCGCCACCACTCCGGCGGGCAGCTCCGCCTCCGCGCAGATCTCGGCCAGCAACAGAGCGGTCAGGGGAGTCGTCTCCGCCGGCTTGAGGATCGCGACGTTCCCGCACGCCAGCGCCGGCGCGAGCTTCCACGCCGCCATCAGCAGCGGGAAGTTCCAGGGCACGATCTGCCCCACCACCCCGAGCGGCGCCACCTCGCGCGCGGCGACGCCGTAGCCGAGCTTGTCCGCCCACCCGGCGTAGTGGAAGAAGTGCGCGGCGGCGAGCGGGATGTCGACGTCGCGCGATTCCCGGAGCGGCTTGCCGCCGTCGAGGGTCTCGACCACCGCCAGCTCGCGCGCGCGCTCCTGGATCAGACGCGCAATCCGGAACAGGTACTTGCCGCGCTCGAGGGCGGGCAGGGCCGCCCAGGCCGGAAACGCGGCCCGCGCGCGCTCGATCGCCGCGGTCACGTCGGCCGGCCCCGCCCACGCCACCTCGGCGATCGGCTCCTCGGTGGCGGGGTTGAGCGTGGGGACGTAGCGGCCGTCCGCGGGGGCGCGGAAGTCGCCGTCGAGGAACAGCCCGTAGCGACCGCGGAGCCGGATGTGCTCGGCCGACTCCGGGGCCGGGGCATAGTCCCAGACCACGCTGGTTCGGGTTTCGACGGACGGGGTCATTCCCGGGAGAAGTCCTCGGCGCGCCCGTAGCGGCCGCTCTCGGTCTTCGCGTACTGCAGAAGGAGATCATTGAGCACGGACGATGCGCCGATCCTCACGCGCTCGGGCGTCAACGACTCGTCGCCCAGCGTCTCCTTGACGAGGACCAGGCGCTGGAGCGCGGCCTTGCTCGTAGACACCCCGCCGGCGGCCTTGAAGCCGACGATCCGCCCCGTCCGTTCGGCGTAGTCGCGAATCGCCTCCAGCATGACCAGGCAGACGCCCGGCGTGGCGCCGCTGGCCGCCTTCCCGGTGGAGGTCTTGATGAAGTCCGCGCCCGCCTCCATGGCCAGCATCGAGGCGTGGCGGACGTGGTCGTAGGACCCGAGCTCGGCCGTCTCGAGGATCACCTTCAGATGCGCATCGCCGGCGCGGTCCCTGACCGCCGCGATCTCCTGCATTACGCGCGTGTCCTCGCCGGCCAGGAACGCCTCGCGGGAGATCACCATGTCGACCTCCTCGGCGCCGGCCTGAACGGCGTCGTCGGTGTCGCGGAGCTTGGCCTCGAGCGAGACCTGGCCGGCGGGGAAGCCGGCCGCCACCGAGGCCGTCCTCACTCCGGTGCCGCGGAGCGCCTCGCGGGCCACGGCGACCAGCGACGAGTACACGCACACGGCCGCGACCGAGGGGACCTCGGGCATCGTCGGGGCCGGGCACACGGCCTTGGCGCACAGGTGGCGGACCTTGCCCGCCGTGTCGGCGCCCTCGAGCGTGGTCAGGTCGAGCATCGAGACGGCGAGGCAGATCCCCTGCTGCTTCGCCGTGGCCTTGATCGAGCGCTTCCCCAGCTGGGCGGCGCGCTCCTCGACACCCACACGGTCGACATGCGGCAGGCGACGGATCACGATCCGAGGCTACTACGCTGGAGCCGGTGAAGCGGGTCCTCGTCTTCTGCGGCTCGAGCCCGGGCAGCCGGCCCGAATACGCCGAGTACGCCGACGCGGCCGGCCGGCTGCTCGCCTCGCGCGGGCTCGAGGTCGTCTACGGCGGTGCCAGCGTGGGCCTGATGGGAGCGCTGGCGGACGGCGCGCTGGCCGCCGGCGGAACCGTGATCGGCGTGATCCCCACCCGGCTGGTCGAGTCCGAGATCGCCCACGCCGGCCTGACCAAGCTGCACGTGGTCGAGACGATGCACGAGCGCAAGCGGCTGATGGGTGAGCTCTCGGACGCGGTGATCGCGCTTCCGGGGGGCACCGGGACGCTCGATGAGCTGTTCGAGCTTTTCACCTGGAGACAGCTCGGCCTGCACCACAAGCCGATCGGGCTGCTCGACATCGGCGGCTACTGGCAGCCGCTGCTGGCCTTCCTCGAGCACGCCGTGAACGAGCGCTTCCTGCACGCCGAGCACCTCGACACGCTGCTGGTCGAGCGCGACGCCGCCGCGCTGGTCGACCGCCTGGGCTCCTACGAGCATCGCACGGCGGACAAGTGGCTCGATCGGCCCGGCGTCGATCAGACGGTGCCGAACACGCGGTCGCCGGCGTCGCCCAACCCGGGACGGATGTAGGCGTTCTCGTCGAGCTCGCGGTCGACCGCCGCGGTCCACACCGGAACCTCGGGGTGCGCTCGCTGCACCGCCTCGAGCCCCTGGGGCGCCGCCACCAGGCACACGAGCTCGAGCCGCCGGGCCCCGGCCCGCTTGAGGCGCTCGAGCGCGCTCACCGCGCTGCCGCCCGTGGCCAGCATCGGATCGAGCACGTACACCCGGGATGACGGCAACCGGGGCGGCAGCCGCTCGTAGTAGCTGACCGGCACGTGCTCCTGCTCGTCGCGGTAGATCCCCACGTGCCCGACGCGGGCATCCGGCAGCAGGCGGAGGAACCCCTCCACCATCCCCAGCCCCGCCCGCAACACCGGCACCACGGCGACCTCGTCGCGCAGGCGCAGGCCGCGGGTGGGCTCGAGCGGCGTCTCGATCTCGACGTCTCTGACGGGCAGCTCCCGCGCGACCTCGACGGCCATGATCGCCGCCGCCTCGAACAGCGCCTGGCGAAACGCGCCGTGCGCCGTCTCGCGGTCGCGCAGCACCGACAGCCGGTCGGCGAGCACGGGGTGCTCGACCACTCTCAGCGCTCGGGGCACGACGCGATGCTATCCACGCGCCGCGATCCGCGCGATACCCTCGCGCGCGTCGATGGCGCGCGCGAACCTCGAGCTCAAGGCCGTTGACCGCGATCCGGAGGCGACCGCGGCGCGGTGCCTCGCGCTCGGCGCCGTGCCCGCCGGCACCCTGCACCAGCGCGACACCTACTTCGCGGGCCGGCACGGCCGGCTGAAGCTGCGCTGTCAGGGCGACGCGGGCAGCGAGCTGATCGCTTACCGCCGCGCGGACGCCTCAGAGGCCCGGGAGAGCGCGTATGTGCTGGCGCCGGTGTCGGCGCCGGATGCGCTCGCCGAGGCACTCGAGGCCGCGCTCGGCCCGGCCGTGGTCGTGGTCTCGAAGCGACGACGGCTGTTCCTGTGGCAGGGGGTGCGGATCCACCTCGACGACGTCGATGGGCTCGGCACGTTCATCGAGTTCGAGGCCGTCCTGCCGGGCGCCGGCGACCTCGACACCGCGCACGCCAAGCTCGCCCGCCTGCGCGGCGAGCTGGCGATCGACGACGACGTCCTGGCGGCGGGCGGCTATGCGGACATGCTGCTGGACGGGCCGCAGGCCCTGCTTCGGGCCGCTTCCGAGGCCATGCGCAACGCCTATGCGCCGTATTCGAAGTTCAGGGTCGGCGCGGCCGTGCGCGCGCCGAGCGGGGCGATCTATGCCGGGGCCAACGTCGAGAATGTGTCCTATCCGCAGGGCCAGTGCGCGGAGGCCTCCGCGCTCGGCGTGCTCGTGGCCGCCGGCGAGGCGGCGATCACGGCCGTCGCGGTGGTGGCGGAGCGCGCCGAGATCTGCCCGCCATGCGGGGGCTGCCGGCAGCGGCTGTTGGAATTCGGCCGCGACGAGACCCCGGTGTACCTCGGGCGTCCAGGCTCGAGTCCGCGGACGGTGACGCTCGGGGAGCTCCTGCCGGGATCCTTCGGCCGCGAGGCGCTCGGGCCGTGAAGGCGGCCGCCGCCGTGCTGGCCGAGCGCGCCGGGGTCGCGCCGCGGGTCGGCGTCGTCCTCGGATCGGGGCTCGGCGCCGTGGCCGACGCGGTCGAGGACCCGGTGGTCATCGGCTACGAGGAGATGCCCGGCTTTCCCCGTCCCACGGTCGCGGGACACTCCGGCCGGGCCGTGCTCGGCCGGGTCGCCGGCGTCCCGGTGGCCGTCCTCCAGGGACGGGCGCACCTCTACGAGGGCGGCGATCCCGACGCGCTCCGGGTGCCGGTCCGGGCGCTGCGTGCGGCCGGGGCCGAGATCCTGGTCCTCACGAACGCGGCCGGGTCGTTGCGCCCGGGGGTCGGTCCGGGGTCGCTGATGGCGATCACCGACCACATCAACCTGACCGGCGTGAACCTGCTGGCCGGTCCCAACGACGACGCCATCGGGCCGCGGTTCCCGGCGCTTCGGGATGCCTATGACCCCGGGCTGCTCGACGAGCTTCGCAACTGCGCACGGGAGCTCGGGGTTCGGCTCGCCGAGGGCGTGTATCTGGCGGTCGGCGGCCCGAGCTTCGAGACGCCGGCCGAGATCCGCGCGTTCCGCGTGCTCGGCGCCGACGCCGTCGGCATGTCAACCGTCCAGGAGACGATCGTCGCCCGCCACTGCGGGCTGCGCGTCGCGGCGGTGTCGGTGATCACCAACCTCGCCGAGGGCATGGGCGAGGAGCCGCTCAGCCACGAGCAGACACTGCGGGCGGCCGAGGCCGGAGCCGGCGATCTGGCCCGGCTGCTCCTGGGCTTCATCCCGAGGCTCCAGAATTAGCAACGGCGCGGCGGTGAGGGCTTGCTGAAGGCATGGTGGGGGTCTTAGAAGTCGCGCCGTCCGGCGAGCCGCCTGTCGGCCTCCGGCCGCGTGCGCTCGTACAGAGCAACCCGCTGCGGACCCGGATTCGTTATCTCCGCGCCGCGCCCGTGAGGGATCTCGAACCGCAGCCCAAGGTCGACGTGGCGGTCGCTCAGCTCCGCGACGGCCCGATCGAGGTTCCCGACGCGGTAGACGAGGACTGGTTGGTCGCCGTGGAGATGCCCCGCGAACAGGAGCGGAGGAGGATCCGGGGTCAACCGCACCATCGCCACGCGTGTTCCGAAGGCCTCGATCGCGAATACGAGCTCCGCACCCAACCCCCGGGTGAAGTGCTTCAGGTCGGCGGCGACGTCCCGGCTCGGCAGGTAGACGAAGTCAAGCTGATCGAACATTCCCAGACTGAAGCGGCCGCGAGGCTAGAGGTCCGCGAGACTGAGGTGGAGGCGATGGACGCGAGGCTACGCACCGAGAAAGGTTCGCCGGACACCACGGCGCTCCTCCCCACCTCGCCACCGTCCCAGGCTCCTGACCTGACAGGATTGGTGCGACTGTGAGCGAGGCTGGCCGCTTGTTCATCTGCACCGGTGATGGCCGGCTCCTGCGCGTGGCGCTGACGAGTGGTGTTTGGAGCAGCGACACCTTGCTCGGCGGTGTAGGGGCGCAGTGCGTCGCCAGCCACGGCGGGCGCGTCCTGGTCGGCCTGCGGGATCGCGGCGCGCTGCTCAGCAATGACGGCGGCGCCAGCTGGCAAGACGTGGAGCTCGCGGAACCACGCGTCTTCTCCGTGGCGATCAGCGGCGCCGACGGAGCGCTGTATGCCGGCACCGAGCCGAGCCGCCTGTTCGCGTCCCGGGACGGAGGCGCCTGGACCGAGCTGCGTGCACTTCAGGACATCCCCTCGCGCGATCGCTGGAGCTTCCCGCCTCGACCATGGACACACCACGTCCGTTGGATCGCCCCCGACCCAATGGACGCGAACCGGCTCCTGGTGGGCATCGAGCTCGGCGGGGTGATGTACAGCGACGATCGTGGAGCGACTTTTTCCGATCACCGGCCGGGCGCAAAGCGCGATGTGCACAGCATGGTGTGGCATCCGCGCGCCGAAGGGCGGGTCTATGAGGCGGCCGGGGACGGAGCGGCCTGGAGCCACGACGGCGGCCTCAACTGGGACGGCACGAACGCCGGACGCGAGCTTCCCTACTGCTGGGCCGTGGCGGTCGACGCCGACGACCCCGAGTGCTGGTACGTCAGCGCCGCCTCTGGCCCCCGGACCGCGCACAGCGAACGCCGCTCCCGTGGCCGCCTGTACCGCTGGGCCGACGGAAGGTGGCATGAGCTTCCGCTGCCCGATGAGAGCATGCCCTATGCCTTGGCGGTGAGCGCCGAAGGCCTGGTTGCCGGCATGGCCACCGGTCGTCTGTTCCACAGCACCGATCGCGGTGCGAGCTGGCACGACGCCGAGGTCGACACCGGCTCCATCTTGTCGATGGTGGGTGTGTGACGATCGGCTGCGGGAGGCGGCGTCAGCGAGCGGCGCCTGCGCTTCGCTGTCGCGCGCGACCATGGAGGCCTCCTGACTCGCCTTCACCGGCTAACGTCAATCGGACAGAATCAGATGACGGATCATCTCTTGCCTGAGCGCCCACGTCGCGGCCGGGACGATGCTCGTCGCTGAGCTGATCCGGCGAAAGCGCGACGGCCACGAGCTGTCGGAGGGCGAGATCGACGAGCTCGTCCGCGGCATCGCCGACGGCACGGTCACCGACGCGCAGGTCGGCGCCCTGGCGATGGCGATCGTGTGGCGGGGGATGAGCGCCGGCGAGCGGGTGGCGCTGACCGGCGCCATGACCCGCTCGGGCAATGTCGTTGACTGGAGCGCCGCCCGGCTGTCCGGCCCGGTCCTCGACAAGCATTCGACCGGCGGCGTCGGCGACAAGGTCAGCCTGCTGCTGGCGCCGATCCTGGCCGACTGCGGCGCGGCGGTGCCGATGATCTCGGGGCGCGGCCTCGGGCACACCGGGGGGACGCTCGACAAGCTCGAGTCGATCCCCGGCTACGACATCCTTGTCGAGCCGGATCGCCTGCGCGCGGCGGTGCGGCGGGTCGGCTGCGCGATCGTCGGCCAGACGGCTCGCCTGGCCCCCGCCGATCGACGGCTGTACGCGATCCGCGACGCCACCGGGACGGTCGAGTCGATTCCCCTGATCGTCGGCTCGATCCTGTCCAAGAAGCTCGCCGCGGGGCTCGACGCGCTGGTCATGGACGTCAAGGCCGGCTCGGGCGCGATGCTGCCGTCGTTGGACGACGCTCGGGAGCTGGCCGGGGCGATCGTCGAAGTGGCGCGCGGGAACGGCCTGCCGACGACCGCGCTGTTGACCGACATGAACCAGGTGCTCGGCCGCTCCGCCGGAAACGCGGTCGAGGTGCGCGAGGCGATCGACCACCTGACCGGCGCGGCCCGCGACGCGCGGCTGCTCGAAGTGACGCTCGCGCTGTGCGCCGAGGCGCTCGTGCTCGGCGGGCTGGCGGCGGATCTCGACAGCGCCCGCGCCGCGGCGGCCCAGGCGCTCGCCGGTGGGGGCGCAGCCGAGCGCTTCGGCGCGATGGTTGCCGAGCTCGGCGGGCCGGCCGACGTGATCGATGCTCCCTCCCGTTACCTCCCTCGCGCCCCGGTGGTTGAGGCGGTCGAGCCGCGGAGCGCGGGAGTCGTGGGCGCCGTCGACGTCCGGGCGGTGGGGATCGCGGTCGTCGGCCTGGGCGGCGGCCGCGCTCGCGAGGACGACGTCGTCGACCACGGCGTCGGCCTGACCGAGGTGGCGGCGGTTGGCGAGCGGGTCGAGCCCGGCGGCCGGCCGCTCGCGCTCGTGCACGCGCGCGATGAGACGAGCGCGCGGCGCGGCGCGGAGGCGGTGCGCGCCGCCTACTCGGTCGGCGATGCCGCGCCCGAGGTGGTGGGGAAGGCGGTGATCGAGGTTCAGCGCACGGTGTAGACGCCGGTCGACACGGCGTGGTAGCCCTTCGCCCCGATCTCGCGGGCCAGCGGGCTGCGCGGGTCGGCGCCCTCGGCGAGGCGGTCGAGGGCGTGGCGGAAGTCGTAGCGGGGGGACCAGCCGAGCTCGCGTCGCGCCCGCTCGTTGACGTATACCCGCTCGATCGACGGGAACATCCGCCACCCGCGGTCGGCGTAGATCTCGGGGTAGTCGGGATACAGCCGTGCCACGACGCTTGGGAGGTCGGCTCGGATGTCGGCGAGATCGGCGGGGGTGAACGGCGACGTCGCGCTGACGATGTAGCGACCGAAGCCGATCGCGGGCGCCCGCTCCAGCGCGAGCAGATGGGCGCCGACCACGTCCTCGAGGTCGACGCGGCGGTAGAGGAGCTCGTTGATCTTGACGTTCAGGTCGGGGTAGGCGGCGCGGACGTCGTCGCGGTCGTCAGGCTCGGGGAAGAAGCGCGATGTGCGGAGGATCACGCACGGGAGAGCGTGTTCGCGCGAGATGAGCTCGCACAGGGCCTCGGCGGCGCTCTTGGTGGTGCCGTAGATGTTGCGAGGCACCGGGCCGACGTCCTCGGTGATCCACGCCGCCGGGGCTCCGTCGGGCGGGGCGAGCGCCCGACCGAACGCGCTCGTCGTGCTCGTGTAGATGAACCGGCCGACGCCTGCCGCCACGGCCTCCTCGAGCAGGTTGAGCGTGCCGGTGATGTTGGTGTCGATGAAGGCGGCGCGATCGTGGGAGCCCACGTGGGGCTTGTGGAGCGTGGCGCAGTGCACGACGGCGTCCACTCCGGCGATGGCGCGCCGCACTGAGTCGCGGTCGGCGATCGATCCGACCACGCCGGTGGACGGCGAGTCGAGCACGTCGAGTCCTGTGACGTCGTGGCGCTGGGCTCGCATGACGCGAGTCAGCGCCTCGCCGAGGTGTCCAGAACTGCCGGTGACGAGAATCCGCACCCTTTGAGACATATCAGAGGGGGCCGATTAACCTCCGCTCGATGCGGACGCTGGCCAAGGCCGAGCTGCACGTTCACCTCGAGGGCACGGCCCCTCCCGAGCTCGTCCGGCGCATCGCCGCCCGCAACGGGCTCGCGCTGCCGGGCCGGCTGCTCGGCGTCGACGGGCGCTTCCGCTACACCGACTTCCTCGACTTCCTGCGCACCTATGACCTGGCGGCGAGCGTGATCCGCACCGGAGAGGACTACCGGGACATCACCTACGAGTACCTGCGCTCGTGCGCGTCCGCAGGGACAATCTATGTGGAGCTGACCGCCTCCCCCGATCACGCCGCGGCCGTCGGGCTGAGCGACGAGGAGCATCTCGGCGGCATCGCGCGGGGCATCGACGACGCCCGGCGCGACACCGGGATCGAGGCGCGGATCCTGATCTCGGCCGTGCGCGACCTCGGAGCCGAGCGGGCGTTGCGCATCGCCCGTCGCGCCGCCGAGCGCCCCCACCCCTATGTCGTGGGCTTCTCGATGGCCGGGGACGAGGCCGGGTTCCCGGCGCGCGACTTCGCCGAGCCGTTCCGGATCGCCGCCGGCGCCGGGCTCGGCTGCACGATCCACGCCGGAGAGTGGCAGGGTCCGGACAGCGTGCGCGCGGCGCTCGAGCTCCCGATCACGCGGATCGCGCACGGGGTTCGCGCGGCCGAAGACCCCGGGCTGGTGTCCGAGCTCGCGGCGCGGGGGACGGTGCTCGACTGCTGCCCGACCAGCAATGTCGTGCTCGGCGTCTACCCGGGGTACGAGCAGCATCCGCTGCCGCAGCTGCGCGAGGCGGGCGTCAGGGTCACGCTCGGCTCCGACGATCCGCCCTACTTCGGCGCCACGATCGAGGGCGAGTATGAGGTGTGCGCTCGGCGCCTGGGATTCGGCGAGGACGATCTGCGTGAGATCACCCGCACCGCGATCGACGCCGCGTTCTGCGAGGAGGGTTTGCGGTCGGCGCTCCGGGCCCGGGTTTAGGGTTGGGCGCGCGGGCGCCGGCGTTGGCCGCGACTCCCTGCTGGCGCCGCCGCGAGTGGCGACGCTCGTGCGCGTCAGCCGAGTGACCCGATGCGACCGATCAGAAGAGCGAGGAAACGCTCGGAGTCGATGTCGACCGCCACCTGACAGTTCGCTTCCCACGACGCGCGTCGAAGGTCGACGTGCGTGCGGCCCCGGGACAGCTCCGGGCCGGTGTCGACGACGACGCCGCAATGCACGGTGTCAAGCAGCGAGGGATCGACGACATGCGCGAGTGCCACCGCGTCGTGCACGGGCGCTCCGTCCCAGCCGTAGGCGCGGGAGTGAAACCGGACGTAGAACTCGTAGAGGTCGGCGACGAGCTTGCCGGCCCGCCCGCTGTCGGCCAGGCGCCGGGCATGGGCCGGCGTCATCAGGGCCCTGTGAGTCACGTCGAGGCCGACCATCGTCGTGTCGAGGCCTTCCTGGAACACGCGCTGCGCCGCCTCGGGATCGGCCCAGATGTTGAACTCCGCCGCCGGCGTCGTGTTGCCCTCCCCGAAGGCGCCGCCCATGAGCACCACGCGCTCGAGCTCTGCGGCAAGCTCGGGGTACCGGGCGAGGAACAGCGCCACGTTGGTCAATGGGCCCGTGGCCACGAGCGTCACCGGATCGGCGCGTTCGCGCAGCGTGGTGGCGATCCAGTCGATCGCGTGCTGTGCGCCGGGTCCTCGGGAGGGCAACGGCAGACCGGGTCCGTCCAATCCCGTCTCACCATGTACGTTCGCAGCCACATGCCGCGCCCGGGTCAGCGGGCGGTCCGCCCCGGCGGCCACCGGCACCTCGGCCCGGTCGACGTGGTCGAGCACGCGGATCGCATTCGCCGTGGTCTTCTCGACCGTCTGGTTGCCCGAGACGGTGCTCACGCCCAGCAGCCGCACCTCGGGGCTGGCGAGCGCGAGCAGCAGCGCGATCGCGTCGTCGTGGCCCGGGTCGCAGTCGAGGATGATGTCGCTCACGCGGTCAGCATCTCACCTACCGTGGCGGGCCGTGGCCCGACGGCGTGTGGGGAGCCGGGCCGCCTGCAGTCGCGCACCGGCGAGGCCGTCGACGACCGCCGGCGGCTGCTCGACGCCCTGCAGCGCGAGCCTGGCGCTGGTCGCTGGCACGCGCATCACGATGCTTCACTCTGTTCATGATGATGCGATCGGTTGCTGATGATGCGTCGCGCGCTTCCCGGACCGAGGTGGGAGAACCCCCTTCCGTGATCGATGCGCTCGCGCTGCGGGCCCTGTGCCTGAGCTTCCCCGGGTCGCACGAAACCTTCCCTTTCGGCGCCGAGACGTCGGTATTCAAGGTGGCCGGGAAGATGTTCGCGCTCTCGCGGCTTGGCGGCGAGCCCCTGTGCGTCAGTCTCAAATGCGAGCCGCTGCTGGCCGAACAGCTCCGGGCGGCCCATCCTGCGATCACCGGCGGCTATCACCTCAACAAGCGCCACTGGAATACCGTCGTACTCGACGGCTCTCTGCCCAACGACATGATCGCTGACATGCTCGAGGACTCATACGACCTGGTGGTGAGCAAGCTCTCCCGCGCCCGCCGGCGGGCGCTCCGCTGGCACCCGGAGCAAGACGCCGCACCGGGTCGAAAGCAAGCGGGGGCGGATCACGCCGCCGAGGCCTGTCGCGCGCCGATCCGGAACGGCCCGGGCGGGAGCACCGGCTGATCGAGAGGCTCGATCGTCGAGAGGAGAGTGATTGATGGGTACGTATCTAATTCGCGGGGCTCACCTGCTGATGCTCGACGGCGGCAACGGTGAGCTTGTGGTTGGCGATGTGCGAATCGAGGGTCGGCACATTTCTGCGATCGGCTCAGCGCTGTCGAGCGAAGGGGCTGAGGTGATCGACGCGACAGGCATGATCGCCATGCCGGGTCTGGTCGATACGCACCGCCATTGCTGGGGCTCGATCCTGCGCGGCGGGGCGTGCTATGGCGACCTCGCGGCGTACTTCGCCACGAACGTGTTCACCTACGGGGCGGCGTTCACGCCCGAGGACAACTACACGAGCATTCGCTTCGGGATGGCCGAGGCGGTTGATAGCGGTATCACCGCCGTGCACGCATGGGAGCACAACATCCAGACTCCGCAGCACGCCCGGGCGTCTTTGCAGGCGCTGCGGGAGTCCGGGATGCGTGGACGCTTCTCCTATGGGCCTTCGGCGGATCCGGAGTCTCCGCGCTCGTTCGCCGTCGGAACCGAGACCATCGACTTCGAGGACATCCTGCGGTTGCGCGCCGAGCAGTTCTCCGAGCCAGGGCGCTTTGACCTCGGGATCGCGGCACGGGGCGTGGAGTTCTCGCGCGAGGAGGTCTGGAAAGCGGAGTTCGAGTTCGCGCGCCAGCACGGACTACCGATTACCGCCCACTCGATGATGACTGCCCACGACGTTGAGCAGCACCGAGCAGTCGAGGTCTATCACCGGGACGGCGCGCTCGGCCCGGACCTCCAGCTGGTGCACTGCATTCGCGTCAACGAAGAGGAAATCGGATGGCTGGCCGAGTCCGGCACCCACGTCTCGATCTCGATCCTCTCCAACCTCCGCTGTGGCATGGGACTGCCGCCCGTGCTCGCGATGACCCGCGCCGGCGTCGCCGTCGCGCTCTCGATGGACACCATGGGTGCCAGCGACAACTCCGACATGTTCGCCGCGATGCGTGTCACGCTCGGCATCGAGCGCGCCAAAGCCGAGGACGGCTCAGCATTTCAGCCCGCCGAGGTCCTACACCAGGCCACCGCCGCCGGCGCCACCTACCTCGGATTGGGCGCAGTGACCGGTGCTCTGCGCGAAGGCGCGCTCGCCGACCTCATCCTGCTCCGCGCGACCGATCTCAACATGGCCCCTCTCAACGTCCCCGACGGCCAGGTGGTGCTGTGCGCGCAGCCCGCCAATGTCGACACCGTGTTCATCGATGGCGAGCCTCGCAAGCGCGACCGCGAGCTCATCGGACTCGACCGCGGACAGCTGGTCGGTGAGGCCACAGCGGCCATCGATGCTCTCAAGCAACGCGTTGGCGCCGCTCTGGCGTAATCGATCGTCTGAAACCGCCCCACTCGCGCCATGCGCGGCGAGAGACATGTACGTGGGGCGGACGAGCTCGGCCGGCGGCAGGGGTACCTCAACTTCGCGGAGACACAGCGCGACGTCGCGGTGTTCTGGACCGAGCAGGCCTAACGGGGGCCGTGGTGCGGTCGCGAGCAGGCCTAGCACCGCCGGCGCCGCCGCGGCCTGCGTAGGGTCGCCGGCGCCGAGCTGCGCATCGAGCGCCGCGACCTTCTCGGTGTCGACGTGAACGCGGATCTCGCGGATCAGGCCGCACTTGATCTCGATGTGCTCCATCCCTTCGTTCTCGTATACGTATCCGTTAGGAGCGACGATTCGATCCCTGAAACACATGAAGACGCGCATGTTCCATGGCGGGCCAGCGACCGCCACATCGCGCACAATGAACTCCGGTCGCAGCGAGGCGAAGCGCCGCATCCAAGTCGCGATCGCCGGCTTGCCCCGCTGTTCGCCACCGAAAGAGCTGCCCCGGGACAGCGAAGGCGAGCGTCCTTCGCTAGCCCGAGCAACGGGACCCGCAGCTCACCGTTGCTGACCTTCGCGTAGAGGAATCGGACGACACGTCCGACGATCCACGAGTACATGACGCCTCCATTCTCACTCGCTGCCGTCATTGATTGTCATATGCGCCGATGCCATCGCCGCGCCGGCGCCCACCGTCGGGGGCGCTCGAGCAGCGCATCATGCGCTCAACACCATCATGTCGGTCTACGAGCCGGCGCCCGAACTCCCGGCCGGTATCCCGCAAAGTCGACACTATCTGCCGCCCGCGCACATGCTCCGACGGCTCGAGTTCTGCTCCGGGAGCTCATCGACCCAGGTCGATGACTTCGTTTCAGATGGCTCTGACTCGAGCGGGCGCACTGGAGCCGGGCGACCCTCGTGACCGACGCGCTGGGGCGGCGCCGCGGCGCTGGCGTTCGGCATTTTCATCCCTGGGCCGGCGGACGCCGATGAAGTGTTATGGAAATGGATCCGTCAGATTGTCTCTCTCTTGCTACGCCGGCGCGGGGGCTCGCGAGAGCAGGTGCCGGCTGAACCAGTCGACGGCGGCGCCGCTCGCCGCCTCAAAGCCGTCGACGTACGCGTCGAAGTGCCCGCCTGGCAGGATCACGAGCTTCTTCGGCTCGCGCGCCCGATCGAACGCGTCGATCGCGAGGTCGGCCACCGTGAGGATGTCGTTCTCGGCGACGCACATCAACAGCGGCGTCGGGCTGATCCACGGCAGGTACGTGCCGGGCTCGTACTCGGTGAACATCTCGACGCTGCGCATCGTCACCTCGTTTCGCCACGACGGCGCTCGGGTCTCGTGGGTCTCGCTGAACCACTGGTACGAGTCCGGCGTCGGCAGCGCGGACGGCGCCA
>JAFAXX010000110.1 GCA_019240655.1 Solirubrobacterales bacterium | reverse complement strand
AGCCGGGCGGCTGGTATTCGTGCCTGACCGAGGCGATCGGGTACGCGCACGAATGCGGGATGTGGACACCGGCCGAGCCGAAGCCGACGCCTGCCATCGTCGCGGCGAGCATCATGTAGCCGCGCGCCTCCACGTCGTCGCCGTCGGTCACCGCCCGGCGCAGGTAGCGACCGCCGAACTCGAGCGCCTTGGCTGACCACACGTCGGCCACCGGGTTGGCCCCCTGATACGGCGGGCGGTCGTCGGGCGATTGCGGGCGCGGACGGCTGTCAAACGGCTTCGAGAGAAACGACTCGGCGGCGTGGCAGACCACGTCGAGCCCGGTCGACCCGGTCACCTCGGGGGCCAGCGAGCGGGTCAGCTCGGGATCGACGATCGCCTGGGTGGCCCGGAGGTAGCGGTGCGAGATGCCGGTCTTGACCTTCTGGTCCGGGATGTCGAGCACCGCCACGGTCGTCGCCTCCGATCCGGTCCCCGAGGTGGTCGGGATGGCCAGGTGCGGCTTGATCGGCGACGGCGGCTTCTTGCCTTCGCCGACGGGAGGGTTGACGTAGTCCATCACCGGCGCCGGGTGGGTCGAGACCAGGTTGGCCACCTTCGCGGTGTCCATACTCGAGCCGCCGCCGACCGACACGAACCCGTCGACCTCGTGCTCGAGCGCGAAGTCGGCCGCGTCCTGGAAGGACTCGAGGGTCGGCTCGACCCGCGCGCGGTCGTACAGCACCACTGGGATGCCCTCCGCCTCGATCAGGCTCTTGATCCGCTCGGGGATGCCAAGCGCCGCCACACCCGGGTCGGTGACCAGCATCGCGCGCTTGACCGCCAGGCGTGCCAGCTCCCACCCGGCGTCCGCGGAGGCGCCAGGGCCGAATTTCACCGGCGTGGCCTCCATCGTGAAGATCGTCTCGTGCTCGGAAGCCATCGCTCTCCTCCTGTTCGGCTCGGTCTCTCTTCGGGTAGGGCTTACCCGCCATGGACCTTCAGCACGCCCTGGCCGAGGTCGTCGGAGCCCACCACGTGCTGAGCGACCCGGAGCTGAAGTCGTCGTTCGAGCGCGACTACAGCGGCCGCTACGGCGGATCGGCGCGATTCGTCGTGCGCCCGGCGGACACCTCCGAGGTGGCCGGGGTGGTGGCGGCTTGTGCGCGCTTTGGGGCCGCGCTCGTGCCGCAGGGAGGCAACACCGGCCTCGTCGGCGCGGGCATCCCCCGGGACGGTGAGGTCCTCGTCTCGCTCCAGCGCCTGAGCGAGGTCGGCGAGGTCGACACCGCCCTCGGCCAGGTCACGGTGGGCGCCGGGGCGACGCTGGCGGCGCTCCAGCAGGCGGCGCGCGCAGCCGGCCTGGACGCCGGCCTCGACTTCGGCGCCCGCGACTCGTGCACGGTCGGCGGGGTGGTGGCGTGCGATGCCGGCGGCGCCCGGGCGCTCCGCCACGGCACTGCGCGTGCGCACGTCGCCGGGCTCGAGGCGGTGCTCGCCGACGGCTCGGTCGTCTCCCGGCTGGCCGGCCTGACCAAAGACAACGCCGGTTACGACCTGCCTGCGCTGCTCGTCGGCTCCGAGGGCACGCTCGGGATCATTACCCGCGTGCGATGGAAGCTCGTGCCGCTGCTGCCGGCGCGGGTGGCGGCGCTCGTGCCGCTCGGCTCCGCCCGGGAGGCCGCGCGGCTTCTCGCCGCGCTCCGCTCCGCCGCGCCGTCGCTCGAGAGCTGCGACTTCTTCCTCGACGACGGCCTCGGACTGGTGCTCGAGCACCAGCGCCGCGCCTCGCCGGTGGCCGAGCGCGCCCCCTTCTACGTGCTGGCCGAGTGCGCCGGCCCATCCGACCCGACCGAGGAGCTGGCCGAGGCGCTCGCCCAGGCCGGAGTCGAGGACGCGCTCGTCGCCGACGACACCGCCGGCCGGGAGGGCCTGTGGAAGCTCCGCGAGGGCCACACCGACGCGATCGGTGCCGCGGGGATCCCGCACAAGCTGGACGTCGGGATCCCGCTGCGGGAACTCGACCGCTTCCTGGATTCCGTGCCGGAGGTGGTCACCCGCGCTGGCGGCGAGCGGGTGATCCTGTTCGGTCACCTCGGTGACGGCAACGTGCACGTCAACGTGCTCGGGGCCGAGCCGGAGGACCCCCGGGTCGACGACGCCGTGCTTGAGCTGGCGCTCGACTGCGGGGGCACGATCAGCGCCGAGCACGGCGTCGGCATTGCCAAGGCGCGCTGGCTCGAGCGCGCTCGGGGCGCGGCCGAGGTGGCGGCGATGCGGCGGATC
>JAFAXX010000155.1 GCA_019240655.1 Solirubrobacterales bacterium | reverse complement strand
GGGTGGGACAACATCGTCCGCTGGCGGTCCCAGCGCGAGTCGCCCTGGCTCGCCTTCATCGTGATGTTGCAGGTGGGCAGCGCGATCGGCCTGCTGATCTACTTCTGGCGCACCTGGATCGCCCTGATCAAGGCGTTCTTCGTCTCGCTCGGCCGGATGATCCGGCTTCGCGCCTGGTCGGTGGAGACGGCCGACGAGCGTCTGGCCTGGCTGATCGTCGTGGCCAGCATCCCGGTCGGGATCCTCGGCATCGCGTTCGAGCACACGGCGCGGGTGGCCACCGCCAAGCCGCTGGTCGCCTCGATCTTCCTGGTCGTCAACGGGTTCGTGCTGCTCGGCGCCGAGCGGCTGCGCCGGCGCGCCGAGGTGCGCGCGCTCGCCCGCCGGGAGGGCGTGAAGGACGACGGCGGCCGGGTGCTCGACTCGCTCGAGTACCGCGAGGCCGGCGTCATCGGGCTGGTCCAGTCGACCGCCCTGATCGCCGGGATCAGCCGCGACGGCATGGTGATGGCCGGCGGCCTGGCCCGCGGGCTCGACAACTTCGACGCCGCCCGCTTCGGCTTCCTGCTCGCCACCCCGATCATCCTCGCCGCCGGGGTCTACAAGCTGTCCGACCTCACCGGTCCGCTCGGCGCCGGGGTGCGCGGGCCGGCGGTGATCGCCGCGATCGTGGCGGCGATCTTCGCCGTCGCCACCGTCCACTTCCTGACCCGTTACTTCCGGCGCGGCAACCTGCGCCCGTTCGGCCTCTACTGCATCGTGTTCGGGCTGGCAATGGTGATCTACAACCTGTAGGGAGAGGGGCCGGGCTTCGCCCGGCGTCCTTGGGTCCGTGCGGGCCCGTCCGGACGTCTCGCGGCGTTCAGCCGAGCTTCACCTTGCCGTTCGAGCGGGCCCGTTCCTGGGCCCGGTCGACGAACTCGAGCCGCTTGACCGCGGCGCGGAACAGGCGGGTGACCAGGCGCAGGCGAGCGCTCTCGGAGCGCAGGTCGAGCAGCCCCTGCTTGGCGGGCAAGCCGAAGTCCACGGTCGCCGCCATCGCGTAGGCGCTCATCCCGGCGAGCTCCTCGACGGTCGGGTCGCGGTCGGTGGCCAGGCGCACGAGCTCCGCGTAGGCCTCGTGCGCCGCGCGGAGCAGCTCGGGCCCGGGCTCCTCGTCACGGTCCTCAACGAACTCGATCACCCCGGCCGGATACGCCAGGTGCCCCAGGCGCTCGAGCACGCGGATCGGCCGGGTTCCCCGCGCGACCAGGTTCATCCGCCCGTCCTCCGTCCGCTCGAGCACCCGCTCGATCTCGCAGGCGCAGCCGATCTCGCGCAGTCCGTCGTCGGAGAGCCAGACGATCCCGAACTCGGACTCGCGGCGCAGGCACTCGTTCATCATCGTCTTGTAGCGCTCCTCGAAGATGTGGAGCGGGATCAGCTCATTGGGCAGAGCAACGATGCCCAGCGGGAAGAGCGGGAAGTCGCGAGCCGTCCGAACGGCCATGGGGGGAGTTTATGGGCCGATCCAGGCCCGGGCGCAGTATCTCGTTCAGCGCCGCCGCGCGCGCAGCAGCAGGTTGTAGAAGATCGCCGGCGGGAGCACGGGCTCGAGCACGCGGCGATCGAGCTGCTGGAGGAGCAGGTAGCCGTGAAAGGCGTACTGGCGCCAGAGCATCGGCACGTCGTCGGGATCGGCGCTTGCCTCGAGCGCACGGTTGAACCAGCCGAACCAGTTCGCCACGAGCTCCTCGCCGCGCACGCTGATGTCGACGAAGCCGGCCCGCTCGGCCGGCGCCACGAGGTCTCCGGGGGTGAACGCGTGGATGTCGACCAGGCGCTCGAGGGCGTGATCGGCGTCGGTGTGGCCCACTTCTCCGGCCGCCACGGGGCGCGGTGGCCGGGCGCCGATCAGCGCACGCCACGCCGGCGCGAGCGCGCTCGCGCCGCGCTTGGGCAGCGCGGCTACCCGGTCGCCGATGCGCGAGGGCTCGCCGGCGAACGCGATCCGTCCCCCGGGCCGCAGGACGCGATGAAATTCGGCGAACGCGCGTTCCAGGTCGGGCAGGTGGTGAAGCACGGCGTGGCCGAGCACGAGGTCGAAGCTGCGGTCCGGGAAGGGAAGCGACTCGGCGTCGGCCCGCGCGGTCCGGACCCGCAGGCCCAGGCGGGCGGCATTGGTCGCCAGCGTGTGGATCATCCCCGGCGAGATGTCCGTGCAGGTCGCCTCGCGCACCACCCCGGCGCGCAGGAGGTTGAGGCTGAAGTAGCCGGTGCCGGCGCCGATCTCCACCGAGCGCTCGAAGCCGCCGCGCAGCTCGCGCCCGAGCAGCTTCCCGAGCTTGCCGAGGACCTGGGCCTGTCCGACCGGCCCGAAGTCGATGCCCCACTTCGAGTCGTAGCCCGCGGCGGCGATGTCGTGGTAGCGCGTGTTGACGTGGCGTATCTCGTCCGCGGTACGTAGGGCGGCCATGGCGGGGCGCCACATTACCCTGTCGGCTGTGGCGAACGCCTACGTGCAGCGTGATCAGCCGCCCGGCGTGCCGCCGCTAGAGCTGACCGGCGAGCGCACGCTGCCGGACGTCCCGGCCGAGAACTACTGGTATCGCCGCCACTTGGCGGTCTACGAGTGGATCGGCGCGCGCGTCGTCGGCCGGCGGGTGCTGGACCTGGCGTGTGGCGAGGGCTACGGCTCGGAGGTGCTCTCCCGCGGTGCGGCCGGAGTCGTCGGAGTGGACGCCAACCCGGAGGCGTTCGTGCACGCGCGCCTGCGCTACCGCCGCCAGAACCTGCGCTTCGAGCGCGGCCTGGTCGAGGCGTTCGGCGAGCCGGGCGCGTTCGACGCGGTGGTGTTCCTGCAGACGATCGAGCACGTGGGGGACCCCGCCGCGGTGCTCGCGCACTGTCGCTCCCTCCTGGCCCCCGGTGGGGTGGCGTACATCTCGACGCCGAACCTGCTCACGCTCGCCCGGCCGGGAGCCGTGAAGTCAGACAATCCCTGGCACCTGCGCGAGTACCGCGCCGAGGAGTTCTTCGCGCTGTGCCGGGCGGCCTTCGAGGAGGTCGAGCTGCTCGGTCTCTTCCACGCCGGAAAGCTCCGCCTCCACGAGCTGGCGCTGAAGCTCGGCTGGGATCGGGTCCACTCCCGGCTCGGGATCACACGGTCCTTCTACGCCCGCTTCACGCCGGCGATCGCCGCCGGCGACTTCGCGCTGCGTCCGGGCCGGCTCGACGCCGCGCTCGACTTCCTGGCCGTCTGCCGCACGTGAGCCGCCGGCGTGGCAGCGACGGCGCGCTGGCGTTCGTGCTCCACACGCACATGCCGTACGTGGAGGGATTCGGGACGTGGCCGTTCGGCGAGGAATGGCTGTGGGAGGCGATCGCCACGTCGTACGTGCCGCTGCTCGACGTGCTCGGGCGGGCGCCGATCACCCTCTCCCTCACCCCGGTGCTGGCCGATCAGCTCGAGGCTCCGGGCGCCGCCGAGCGGTGCCTGCGCTTCCTTCGGGAGCTCCGGCCCGAGTCGCACCGGCGCGACCGCGAGCGCTTCCGCCGCGCCGGGCAACCGGGGCTGGCGGCCGAGATCGAGCGCTCCGCCGCGGACTACGCGGCCGCCGCCGAGCGCCTCGATGCGCTTCCCCACGGGCTGCTCGGTGCGCTGCGCGAGCACGTGAGCTGGACGTCCGCCGCCACCCACGCGGTGCTGCCGCTACTGGCCAGCGACGCCGCGATCGCGGTCCAGGTGCAGACCGGGGTCGCAGCGCACCGGCGCCGCTTCGGCGAATGGAGCGGGGGCTTCTGGCTGCCGGAGTGCGCGCACGCCTCGTGGCTCGATGAGCCGCTTGGAGCCGCCGGCGTGCGCAGCACCTGTGTCGAGCTGACCGGGGTCTTCGGCCTCGGTGACCCGCGCCATCTGCGCCCGCTGGCCACCGCCGAGGGACCGATGCTGTGGGCGATCGACCGGGCGGTGATGTCGCTGGTGTGGGGCGAGCGGGGCTACCCCGCGGCGGCCGCCTACCGCGACTATCACGCCATGACCCGCCACCACCACCGGGTATGGGCCAACGACGGTGCTCCGTACGACCGGGCGGCGGCCGCGGCGCAGACGGCCGCCGACGCGGCGGATTTCGTCGCCCGGGTGCGCCGGCGGGTGAGCGGCGGAGGCGTGTGCGTGTGCGCGCTCGATACCGAGCTGCTCGGCCACTGGTGGTACGAGGGCGTCCGGTGGCTCGCGGCCGTACTCGACGAGGCCGCGCGCCAGGGGCTCGAGCTGACCACACTCGACGCCGCGCTCGAGCGCTCCGATCCTGCGCCGGCCCCGCCCGAGGCCGCGCGCGTCAGCTCCTGGGGAGAGGGCAGGGACCTGCGGACCTGGAGCGCCGGGCCGGCCGCGGAGCTCGCGTGGTCGGCCCGCCGCTGCGAGCTCGCGCTGCTCGCGTCCGCGGGCCCCCCGCCGCCGCGGGCGCTCCGGGAGCTGCTCGCGCTTCAGGCCAGCGATTGGGGGTTCCTGGCTACCCGCCGGCTGGCCGGCGAGTACCCGGTGGAGCGGGCTCGCGGGCACGCGGTCGCGCTCGCCCGCGCGCTGGCCGGCGAACAGCTCGAGCCGGCGCTACGCCATCTCGCCCCCGACCTGTGCGGCTGGTTGCAGTGAGGGCCGACTCCCCCAATCTCACTCCCAGCGGAACGTCCGCGGCGCCTCCCGCATCCGGATCAGCCGCGCCGGGATCCCGCCGATCACGGCGTTCTCAGGGAAGCTGCAGGTGACCACTGAATTCGTGCCGATCACCGAGTTGCTGCCCACCGTGACCCCGCGCAGGATGCAGGCGCCGTAGCCGATCCAGACGTTGTGGCCGATAGCGACGTTGCGCTTGTAGATCCCCTGCTCGCGGATCGGGCGCTCCACTTCCACCATCCCGTGGTCGAAGTCGATCACCATCACCCGGTCGGCGATGATGCACTCGCGCCCGATCGACACGTTCTGGTAGGCGGAGATCGTGCACTCCTGACCGAGGACCGACTTCGCGCCGATCGACAGCTCGCCCTCGTGCACGCGCACCTTGCAGCCGTGGCCGAGCCACGACCACCGTCCGAGCCGCACGTGCGCCCGCCGCCCAATCTCGAACTTGACCCCCGGACAGACGAAGCACACCCCATCGGTCTCGAGCCGGCCGCGCCAGCGCAGCTTCAGCCACAGCCAGCGGACGATCAACAGCGCGTAGCCGGGCGTCAGCATCCGGTTTCGCCGGGCGAAGCGCAGGAAGGTGAGTGGACCGCCGTGCAGCGGCGGCGGCGGGGAGCGGACGAGGGACGGCGGGGCGGGGGCGCGTCGCGGCGGCTTGACTTGCTGGGTGCTCATCGAACGCGAGCAGGATCGTACGCGTCCGGCTGCCTCGACGGCATCCCCGCTTGGCATGATTGCTCGCCGAGCATGGCGGACTCCGAACGCACCCTGGCCGAGCGGCTCCTGGCCGGCGACAAGCGCGCGCTGGCCCGCGCGATCTCGCTGGTCGAGAACGACGACCCGGAGGGCTGGGCTCTGGTCAGCGAGGTCTATCCCCGCACCGGCCGCGCCGCGGTGCTCGGCTTCACCGGTCCGCCCGGAGCGGGGAAATCGACCCTGCTCGCCGCCCTGACCAAGCTCGAGCGGGCCCGCGAGAACACGGTCGCGGTGCTGTCGGTCGACCCCTCGTCGCCGTTCACCCACGGCGCGCTGCTCGGCGATCGGATCCGCCTGAGCGATCACTTTCTCGATCCCGGTGTGTTCATACGGTCGATGGCCAACCGCGGCGCGCTCGGCGGGCTGAGCGAGGCGGCGCTCCAGGCGGCGCTGCTGATGGACGCCTCGGGGCGTGACGTGATCCTGCTCGAGACAGTCGGCGTCGGACAGGCCGAGGTCGACGTGATCGACCACGCCGACACGGTCGTGCTCGTCCTGATGCCGGGCTCGGGAGACTCGATCCAGGCGCTCAAAGCCGGGGTGATGGAGATCCCCGATGTGATCGTGGTCAACAAGGCCGAGCATCCGCTGACCGACACGATGGTGCGGGAGATCAAGGCGGTGCTCGCGCTCGGGCCGCGCGGAGGCTGGCAGGTGCCGATCGTCCGCACCGAGGCGGTCCGCGGCCACGGGATCGAGGAGCTCTCCGAGAAGCTGGCCGACCATCGGGCCTACATCCATGCCGAGGGGACCCTGTCCGAGCGCCGGCGGCGCAACCTGATGAACGAGGTCCTCGCCATCGCCACCTTCCGGATGCGCCGCGAGCTCGAGGCGTCGCTGCGCGACGACGCCGCGGTGCAGGAACTGCTCGATCGCGTGGTCACCCGCGAGATCGATCCGGCCAGCGCCGCAACGACGATCCTCGAGCGCTCGGCGGTGGATTCGTAGGGCAATGGCGCAGGTGTTGCTCGGCCCGTTCACGATCGCCGCGCTCGTGCTCGCGATCGCCGGGGTGGCGAAGCTCCGCTCCCCCGGTGCGGCCGGCCGCGCGGGCGGCACGCTCGGCCTGCCATCGGCCCCGGCCGCGGTGCGGGCCGTCGCCGTCGGCGAGGTGGCGCTGGCGGCGTGGTGCCTGGCCCGGCCATCGCGGCCGGGGGCGCTGACCCTCGCCGGAGTGTACGCCGTGCTCTCGGCGCTCGCCTTTCTTCTGGCGCGCCGGCAGGCCGCCTGCGGGTGTTTCGGGGGCGAGGACGGGCCTGCGGGAGCTGCGCACTGGCTCCTCAGCGCGGCGCTCGCGCTGGTTGCGCTTGCCGCGGCGGTGTGGCGGCCGCCCGGGTTCGTGTGGGCGGTGCGGGAGGACCCGGCGGTGTCGGTGGTGCTGATCGCCGGCGTGGCCGGCGCCGCCTATGGGGTGGTTGTGCTCTACACCCACCTGACCGGGGCCTGGAACGCGTGGAGCGGTCGATGACGGTGAGCGAGCGCCTCGCCGCCGGCGTCGGGCGCCTGCTCGAGCGGCGCTCCTCGCGGCGCGGCGTGCTGGCGCGGGCCGCGGTGGCCGGCTCGGCGTTCGCCGTGGCCCCGCTCAGCTACTCCATCCGGCCCGGCACCGCGTGGGGCCACATCCGCCCGCGGGACTGCCGCTCGGGACTGTGCCGGGACGGCTACACGGCGTTCTGCTGCGAGATCGAGGCGGGACGGAACACGTGTCCGGCGGACACGTACGTGGCCGGCTGGTGGAAGTGCACCGACTACCGCGGCGGCGGCCTGTGCAGCGAGGAGGGGGTCCGCTACTACCTCGACTGCAACCGCGTCCCCGGCACCGCCTTCCCCGGTGGCTGCCAGTGCGCCCTGGGCAAGTGCCGCCATCGCCGGGTCGACTGCAACCGCTTCCGCTACGGGCAGTGCAACCCGCAGATTCACGGCAGGACGGAGGTGGTCTGCCGGCTCGTCATGTGCGACAACCCCTCGACGGTGCCCGAGCTGGGCTGCAACGACACCGAGAAGGTCGACAACCGCACCTGCCGCCACGAGAACCGCTGCCTGCACCCGCCGGCCATCACCGGAGCGCGGGAGGTGGGGGCATGATCGTCGCGCTGGTGGCGGTCGAGACCGCGCTGCTGGTCGTGCTGGTTGTGCTGGTGGCCGGTCTCCTGCGCAGCCACGCCGAGCTGCTGCGGCGCGTTGGCCCCGCCGAGGGCGGCGGCGGCGCCGAGGCGCCCGCGGGGGCGCGGGCGGCGGCGGACGAGCCGCGACCGGGCGGCTCGGCGGTGCGCGCGGGGGCGCGGGCGGCGGCTGACGAGCCGCGACCGGGCGGTGCCGCGCCGCTGGCCGCGCCGGGCGCCTTCCGCGAGCCGCGGGCGGCGCCGGTGGTGGGGACGACTCCCACCGGCGACGCGGTCAAGCTCGACTTCGACGGGGCGGCGGCGCAGCCCACGCTGCTGGCCTTCCTGAGCAGCGGCTGCGGGACGTGCGCGCGGTTCTGGCAGGCGCTCGGCGAGCGCGAGCCCCCGGCCGGGGTCCGGCCGGTGATCGTTACCCGCGGCGGCGACCGGGAGCGGCCGGCCCGGCTGCGCACGCTGGCTCCCGCCGGCGTCCCGGTGGTGATGTCCTCGCCGGCCTGGCAGGACTATGCGGTGCCCGGGGCGCCGTACTTCCTGCTCATTGACGGCGAGGTCCGCGGGGAGGGCGTCGCCACCACCTGGGAGGGGCTGGTGTCGCTGGTCGCCGACGCGATCGAGGACGCGCGGCTCATCGAACGCTCGGCCGCCGGCCCGCGGCGCGCACGCCGGGTCGACGCGACGCTGGCCGCCCACGGAATCGGCCCCGGCCACCCGAGCCTTTACCCGGGGCGGCAGGCGCGATGACCGAGCTGCTCGTACTGGGCGTCGCCGTCGCGCTGGTGGGCGCGGTCTCCGCCGCCTGGTCGCCCTGAGGCGAGTCGATGCTGGCGAGCATCACTCCGCTCGGCGAGCGGGGCCGCGGGTCGAGATGGGCGGTGACCGTGAGCGCGTTCGCCGTCGGGGCCGCGGGCGCGGGGCTGGTGCTCGGTGCCGGGCTCGGCGAGCTCGGCGCGCTCGTAGTGCCCGATCGCGTCGGCGCGGCGGCGCGCTTGGCCGTGCTGGCGGTGGTGCTGCTCGGAGCGCTGGTCCTCGACACCGTGCCGCCGGCGGTGCCTGGGCCCCGCCGCCAGGTCGATCCCCGCTGGCTCGACTGGTATCGAGGCTGGGTCTACGGGCTCGGCTACGGGGCGCAGCTCGGCGTCGGCCTCGGCACCGTGGTCACGAGCGCCGCCACCTACGCGGCGGCGGCGGCGGCGCTCCTCAGCGGGGACCCGCGCGCAGGCGCGATCGTCATCGGCGGCTACGGAGCCGTGCGCGGACTCACCCCGCTGGCCGCCGCGCACGTACGCAGCGGCCGGCAGCTGGTGGCGCTCCATGTTCGGCTCGAGCGCTCGCGGGGCGCGATCCGGTGGGCGGCGCGGGGCTCGCTGGCGGCCGGGCTCGTGCTGGCGTTGGTCGGGGGGATGTCGTGATCCTGGCCGCGCACGGGATGCGGATCGAGCTGCCCGGGGGCTGGAGCGGGCGGCTGTTCAGCCGCTCGCCTCACACCGCCACGCTGCACGCCGGCGACTTCCAGCTTCCCCTCGACGACGGCGAGTTCGGCGATCTCAGCACCTCGGTGATGCCCGGCGTGGGATCGTTCGTGGCCGTGACCGAGTACCGCCCGGGCGCGGGCCTGAAGCCCGGCGCCGGCCTGTTCGCCCCCCGCGGCCTGCGGTTGCCGCTCGACCCCGCGGAGTTCGCGGCCAACCGGCTCGCGCACCCGCATCCGGGCCAGGCGGGAACGCAGCAGTTCTTCACCAGCTCCGGCCGCCCCCTCTGCCTGTACGTGGTCGTCGCCGGCCCCCGGACAGTCCGCCGCCGTCAGCTGCTCGCGCTCGATCACGTGCTCGGCTCGCTACGGATCGAACCGCCGGCGTAGTCGCCGCCCCGACTGCTCGCTGCTAGGCGCGCTCGCCGAGCCGGCGGCAAAGCTCGACCAGCAGGCGCACGCCGTAGCCGCTCGCGCCCTTGTCCAGGTAAGGCCGCCGCACGTCGAAGGCGGTGCCGGCGATGTCGAGGTGGGCCCACGGCACTTCGCCGGCGAAGTGGTGCAGGAACTCCGCCCCGGCGATCGCGCTGGCCTCGCGCTTCTCGGGGCGGTTGCTGAGCCGGGCGTAGCGGCCCCTCACCAGCTCGGCGTAGTCGTCGTGCAGCGGCAGCGGCCAGACCAGCTCGCCGCTCGCATCACCGGCCCGGCGAACCTCCTGCGCCCAGGCTTCGTCGTTGCTCATCAGCCCGGCATAGGTCGAGCCCAGCGCGGTCACCACCCCGCCCGTGAGCGTGGCCAGGTCGACGATCCGCTCGCCGCCCTGCCGGCGGGCGTAGGTGAGGCAGTCGGCCAGCACGAGCCGGCCCTCCGCGTCGGTGTTGTTGACCTCGATCGTCGTGCCGTCGAGCGCCCGGACGATGTCTCCCGGCTTGATCGCGGTTCCGCTCGGGAGGTTCTCGGTGGCGCCGATGATGCCTACGACCCGGACCGGCGCCTCGAGCTCCGCCAGCGCGCCCATCGCCTCGATCACCGCGGCGCCGCCGCACATGTCGAACTTCATCTCCTCCATCGAGTTGCCGGGCTTCAGCGAGATGCCCCCCGAGTCGAATGTCACCGCCTTGCCGACCAGCGCGAGCAGCGGCGCCCGCGCGGCGCCCGGTCCCTCGTAGTCGAGCCGGATCAGCCGGGCGTCCTGCGCCGAGCCCTGGGCGACCGCGGCGAACGCTCCCATCGCGAGCGCCCTGATCGTGTCCTCGTCGAGGATCTCCGCCCCCAGCGTGTGCCGCTCGGCCAGCTGCTGGGCGTGAGCGGCCAGGGCGGACGGCGGCAGGTCGTTGGCCGGCGTGTTGCCGAGGTCGCGGGCCCGGTTCTGAGCGGCGGCCACGATCGCCGCCCGCCGGACCGCGTCCGAGACGTCGTGATGGGCACTGATCACGAGGCGCTGCACCTGGCGATCGTCGCGGGCGGGCGGGTCCTTGTAGCGGTCGAAGCGATAGGCGTGCAGGAAGGTTCCCTCGACGATCCCGGCGACGACCTCATCGCCGACGTGGTGGGGCAGCTCCCAGCACAGGGTGCCGGTGGCGATCTCGCGGGCCCGCCCGTGAGCCAGTGCGGCCGCCACGCGCGCCCGCTCGGCGTCGAAGCGCTGCCGCGCGCCGAGCCCGACGAGGACGAAGCGCCGGCCCTCGGCGTGCGTGACCGCGAGCTGCTTGAACTCGGCCCGGGCCTCGCCCGACTCGACCAGGGCTCCGAGCGGGGCACCGGGGAGATCGTGCGGGACCTTCTCCTGCTCGAACAGGCCGACCACGACCGTGTCGGCGCCCGAGGCGAGCGGGCTCTCGGTCGTCGCCTCGGCGTGCACGGGGCGACCTTACCAGCGCGCCGTCGCCCTGACGTGCGCTCGGTGCAGGCGGACGTTCGAGCGGGCCGAGGATCGGGGAGACTACGATTCGACCGTCCATCCCCTTAGTCCTGGAGCCGCCAAGATGCCCAAAACGGTGATCCTCTCATCAGCACGTACGCCCGTCGGCAAGCTTGGAGGCGGGCTGTCGAGTCTCGACGCCACCGAGCTCGGCGCGACGGCGATCACCGCTGCGCTCGAGCGCGCCGAGGTCAAGCCCGATGAGGTTCAGCACGTGGTGATGGGCCAGGTGATCCAGGCCGGCCAGGGCCAGATCCCCTCCCGCCAGGCGCAGATCAAGGCCGGCATCCCCAAGGAGGTCTCCTCGGAGACGGTCAACAAGGTGTGCGCGTCGGGCATCCGCGCGGCCGGCATCCTCGACGCCGCGATCCGCGCCGGCGACCTCGAGATTGGCGTCGGCGGCGGGATGGAGTCGATGTCGAACGCGCCCTACGTGCTCAAGGAGGCCCGGTTCGGCTTCCGCATGGGCGACGGCAAGGCGATCGACGCGATGGTCCACGACGGCCTGACCAATCCGTTCAGCGGCAAGCACATGGCCCACGAGGCCAGCGAGGTCGCCGCCGAGCTCGAACTGACCCGGCACGACATGGACCGCTGGGCGCTGCGCTCGCATGAGTTGGCGGTCAAGGCGACCGACGAGGGCCGGCTGCCCGAGGAGATCGTCCCGGTGACGGTCAAGAGCAAGAAGGGCGAGACCGTGGTCGAGGTCGACGAGGCGCCGCGCCGGGACGCCAGCCTCGAGAGCCTGGCCAAGCTGCCGCCGATCTTCATGAAGGACGGCTCGCACACGGCCGGCAACTCCCCCGGCGTCAACGACGGCGGCGGCGCGCTGGTGGTGGCCAGCGACGAGTGGGCCAAGCGCAACGGCAAGCGGCCGCTGGCCACGATCCTCGCCCAGGCGCAGATCGCCGACGATTTCCCGTATCTGGCGCGCACGCCGTCCAAAGCGGCCAAGCTGGCGCTCGAGAAGGCCGGCCTGAGCGCCGAGGACATCGACGTGTGGGAGATCAACGAGGCGTTCGCCTCGGTGACCCTGAACTCGATTCGGACGCTCGGCATCGACGAGGACAAGGTCAACGTCAACGGCGGCGCGGTGGCCCTCGGCCACCCGATCGGCGCCTCGGGCGCCCGGATCCTCGGGTCGCTGGTGCTCGAGCTCCGCCGCCGCGGCGGCGGCCTCGGCTGCGCCGCGATCTGCTCGGGCGGGGGCCAGGGCGACGCGGTAATCGTCGAGGTGGATGGCGGCTGAGCCGAAGCGTCAGGCCGCACCCGGTACCGCCGCGGCGTTCTTCGATCTCGACCGGACACTGATGGAAGGCTCCTCGGCCTTCCAGTTCGGTCGCGCGGCGTACCGGGCCGGCCTGCTCAGCCGGCGGCAGCTGATCGCCGACGGCTGGGCGAACCTGCGCTTTCGCCTGCGCGGGGCCACCGACGAGGACTCCCACGCGCTGCGGGAGCGAATCTCCGGTTCGCTGGCCGGGACGCGGGTGCGCGACCTCGAGCGTCTCGGCGCCGACGTGCTGGCGGGCGTGCTGCCGCGCGTCTACCCGCAGATGCTGGCGCTCGCCTACGAGCACCAGGACGAGGGCCGGCGGGCGTACATCGTCACCGCGGCGGCGACCGAGCTGGCCGACACGCTGGCGCACGTGCTGGCGCTCGACGGGGCGATCGGCTCGCAGCTCTCCGAGGTTCGAGACGGCGTGTTCACCGGACGACCGGCCGGGCTGTTCATCTACGGCCGGGCCAAGGCGCAGGCGATCGAGGAGCTCGCGCGCCGCGAGCGGATCGACCTCGCCGCCTCCTACGCCTACTCCGACTCGGCCTCCGACCTCCCGATGCTGCGCGTGGTCGGCCATCCGGTGGCGGTCAATCCGGACCGCGAGCTGGCCTCCGTGGCCGGCGCGGAGGGATGGGAGATCCTCCGCTTCGAGCACCTCGGTCGGCGGCTGAAGGCAGCCGTGGGACTGATCGGGGCGGCGGTGGCGGGCGGGGTGGGGAGCGCCGCGCTGGCGACCCGCCGGCGTCGAACCGGCCTCGCGGCCGGCGCGGGCCCGGCCTCGATCAAGCCTGGTCGAGAAACGACCACCTGATGGACGTTTCTCGACCACGCCCGGATCCAGCCCGGGTGTGGTCGGTCTCTCCGGGGCTAGCGCCCGAGGCTGGCCTGCAGGTGCCCGCCCGCCGCGCGTGCCGGGTGGAGGGTCATCGAGACCGTCCAGTGGACAGCGCGCCGGCGGCCGGAGCGAAGCGCAGCGTGAGCCGCAGCCTGAGCTTGTGGGTGCGGCGCAGGCTGCGCCGCTGGGCGGCGGTCAGGTTGACCAGCACTCTGGCCATCCCGGCGTGGCGCAGACGGAACCTCCGCCGTCCCACGGTGAGGGTGCCGGCCGTGTCGACCGAGACCGCCAGCATCATCGCTCCCGTCCGGCCCCCACTGAGCGCAACCTTCGTGATCCGCCCGCTCAGCGCGACCGCGAGCGCCCGTGCCGTGCCGGCGCTCGCGCCGCGGTTGTCGGTTACGGTGAGCGACACGATGTACGTGCCCGGTCGGGCATAGGTGTGGCTGGGCGCCCCGCCGCTGCTCGTCGCGCCGTCGCCGAAGCTCCAGCGGTAGGCGGCGATCCACCCGTGCGTGGCGCGCGAGGCCGACGCGCTGAAGTGGACCGGCTGACCCGACGCGGGCTTTGCGGTCGTGACCGCGAAGCCGGGGACGGGCGGTTGGTCGGCGGCTGTGAGGCCCCGCGTGGTCGCGCTCGGAAGCAGCGGCGCGCGCACGGTCGCGACGGTCGCGGCGGGCGGCGCCTCGCCGGCCGTCACCGCGGCGCCGACCGAGACCACGGACGTGGTCGCGGCCAGGTTCCCGCTGCTGTCGACGACGGTCAGCGTCACCGTGTAGTCGCCCGCCGTGGCGTAGGTGTGCTGCACAGCGGCGAGCGTCGAGCCGTTGGTGAAGCTCGTGGTTCCGTCGCCGAAGTTCCACGTCACGCTCGTCAGGGGGTTCGCGCTCGTGCTCGCGCTCGGGTGGAAGCTCACCGTGCTGCCGGGGGTGAGGGGACCCGCGGGAACGCTGAAGCTCGGCGCCAGGGTGGCAGGCGCCGGCGCCATGTCGCAGGCGCTGTCGCCGTTGCTCCACTCGCTCTGCAAGTAGTAGTGATCCCCGTTGATCACCTGGTTGTACGCCGTGCCCAGGCTCGGGTCGCCGCCGAGCACGGGCGTGAAGGCGTCCGGGTTGGTGCCGTTGGCGGGATCGAACGGGCCGTAGGCGTTGCAGTTGTCGGCCTGCTCGTTACCCGAGAGGGGGTCCCACCAGCCGGTGAACATCGGATCGGTGACCATCTCAACCTGCTCGTGACTGAGGTTCCGCAGAGCCACGTCGGCGACGCTCTGGTTCGGCTCCTGGACCGCGGTCTGGCCATCGAACTGGCATGCCTTCGGATCCTGCAGCACCGGGTACAACGGGATGGCCGCATAGAGCAGGTACGGCGGCGAGGCCGAACCGCTGTGGTAAGAGCAGAAGGTCGTGCTCGCGCATACGGACGAGGTCAGGCACACATCGACGTCGCTGGGCAGGACGATGACGTAGACCGGGGCGCCCCCGGGTAGCTCGCTGCTCGAGGCGCCGTCGTCGGGCAAGCCGTCGGCGGCGACGAGCCGCGCGAGCTCGGCACTCAGCTGGCCGTCGCTCAGGCAGGTCGCCGCGATGCTCCCGCCGCACGCGCCACTGGGGTCGGGCGACGGATACGGCGCCGTGTCGGTGATCACCTGAGTGCCGGGATCGAAGCTCTGCCGGTAGTCGGCGAAGCCCGACTGGTCGTAGTACTGCCGAGCCACCGCGTAGACGTTCGATGCCTGCGTGCTGTCGGCGGCGACGTCGGTGAAGTAATGGCTGAGCAGACCCTGCGTGCTCGGGTCTATCGACTCGCCCGATGGTGTCCAGAACACCAGGTAGGGAGTGCTCGAGTGGATCACCGGCCCGTTGTGCCAGGTCAGCGTCCCGGTGTCGCCGCCCGGCTGGCCGGCGACCTGTCGGGACAGCTGGGCGGCGTGGGCCGCCGCCACCGAGCCGGGAACCGACGTCGCCGTGGTGTCGCGATGCAGGGTCACGCCGAAGGAGCGCCCGCGCGCGCTGTGGACGACGAGCGCCGACGCGCTCGGCGCGAGCACGCTCAGCACGGCGAGCACCGCGAGGCCGATCCAGGCCGCGCCGAGACGGCGGGCGGGCCGGGCCGACCTAATCCTGCGCAAAGCTCTATGTCCGGGGGTCAAACGCCGTGGAGTTGCTGCCTACCGGCCGTACCGCGTTTCCATTGTGCCGGATGCGCCCCCCGACCGTAGACTTCTTCCATGGCCACCCCTCCGCGGCTGTCCGGGCTCGAGCGCTGGCAGCGCGAGACGTTCGCGCGGACGCCGGAACGGGACGCTCCGTTTTCCACCATCTCCGGCGAGCCGATCAGGCCGCTGTACACCGAGGACGACCTGCCTCGGGATCCGGACGCCGCCATCGGCCTGCCGGGCGAGTTCCCGTTCACCCGCGGCGTGTACGGCTCGATGTACCGCGGCCGGCTGTGGACGATGCGCCAGTTCGCCGGATTCGGGACCGCCGCGGAGACCAACCGCCGCTTCCGCTACCTGCTCGAGCATGGGCAGACCGGTCTCTCCACCGCCTTTGACATGCCGTCGCTGATGGGCCACGACTCCGACCATCCCCGGTCGCTCGGCGAGGTCGGCCGGGAAGGCGTGGCGATCGACACGCTCGAGGACATGGAGACCCTGTTCGACGGGATCCCGCTGCACCGGGTGAGCGTCTCGATGACGATCAACGCCCCTGCGGCCATCATGCTCGCCTTCTATGTGGTCGCCGCGGAGCGACACGGGGTTGCTCCCGACCAGCTCGCCGGGACGATCCAGACCGACATCCTCAAGGAGTACATCGCGCAGAAGGAGTGGTGCTTCCCGGTCGACCCGGCGATGCGGCTGGTCACCGACATGATCGAGTGGTGCGCGCGGGAGATGCCGCGCTGGCACCCGGTGTCGATCTCCGGTTATCACATCCGGGAGGCCGGCTCGACCGCGGCCCAGGAACTGGCGTTCACGCTCAAGAACGGGCTCACCTACGTCGAGCACGCGCTCGCCCGCGGGCTCGATGTGGACGACTTCGCCCCCCGGCTGTCGTTCTTCTTCAACGCGCACATCGACTTCTTCGAGGAGATCGCCAAGTACCGGGCCGCGCGCCGGGTCTGGGCCCGCGAGCTTCGGGAGAACTTCGGCGCCACCGACCAGCGCTCCCTGCTGATGCGCTTTCACACCCAGACCGCTGGGGTGTCGCTCACCGCCCAGCAGCCGCTGAACAACATCGTCCGCACCGCGATCGAGGCGCTGGCCGGCGTGCTCGGCGGCACTCAGTCCCTGCACACCAACAGCTTCGACGAGGCGCTGGCGCTCCCGACCGAGGCGGCCGTGCGCGTCGCCCTGCGCACGCAGCAGATCATCGCCGAGGAGACCGGGGTCGCGAATACGATCGACCCTCTAGGCGGGAGCTACTTCGTCGAGGCGCTCACCGATCGCCTCGAAGAGGAGTGCTACCGATACTTCCACAAGATCGACGAGCTCGGCGGAATGGTTGAGGCGGTCAAGCAGGGTTTCCCGCAGCGGGAGATCGCGGATGCCGCGTTCCGCTATCAGGAGGAGGTCGAGACTGGCGTACGCAAGATCGTGGGGGTCAACGCCTACACGGAGGGGCACGACACCGACACGCCGATTCTGCGCATCGATCCCGAGTTCGAACGCGCGCAGGTCCGCCGGGTCCAGCACGTGCGCGCGCGCCGCGACGGCAAGCGCACCCGCTCGGAGCTCGACGCGCTCACGCAGGCGGCGGACGACCCGCGGACGAACCTGATGCCCTACCTGCTGGAGGCGGCGCGCGCCGAGGCCACCGAGGGCGAGATGGTGCAGGCACTGCAGCGCGTGTTCGGCACCTACACGGAATCACCGGCCTTCTGAGGGGGCCGGGCCGCCGGCCCGGCGTCCGTGGGGCCGCGAGGGCCCGTCCGGACGAGGTCGCACGGCTTGTGGCACGGGGCTCTGCTTGCGATCCGACGACGCCGAGGCCGGGCCGGCCGGCAGTCATCCGGCGGGACCCAGGGCAAACCCCGGCCCCGTACACTGGCGCTCGATGTCCTCGGACCGGAAGATCCGCGTGGTGGTGGCGAAGCCCGGGCTCGATGGGCACGACCGGGGCGCCAAGATCATCGCCCGCGCTCTGCGCGACGCGGGTATGGAGGTCATCTACACGGGGCTCCACCAGACCCCCGAGCAGATCGTCGAGACGGTGATTCAGGAGGACGCCGACGCGGTCGGGCTCTCGATTCTCTCGGGCGCCCACATGACGCTCGTGCCCCGGATCCTCGAACTGCTCCGCGAGCAGGAGGTCGACGACGTCGTGGTCACCGTCGGCGGCACGATCCCCTCCGACGACATCCACGAGCTCAAGGAACTCGGGGTGGCGGAGGTGTTCACCCCGGGCGCGTCGACCCAACAGGCGATCGACTTCATCCGCGGCGCCGTCCGGTCGTGACCGGCTGCCCGTCCGGGGGCCACCGCGGCACCTCCCGCCCGTCCGGGGGCCACCGCGGCACTTCCCGCCCGTCCGGGGGCCGTCGCGGACCGTTCCGCCCGTCCGGGGGCCGTCGCGGCACGTTCCGCCCGTCCGGGGGCCACCGCGGACCGTTCCGCCCGTCCGGGGGCCACCGCGGCACTTCCCGCCCGTCCGAGCGCCGTCGCGGCACCTTCCGCCCGGGCCGACACGCCGCTCGCGGCGTGATGACGTTTGCCGACTTCCTCTCTCCCTTCCTCCCACGGCCGATTGACTCGTCAGTCAACCGGTTATATTGCACTCTCAGAAATCGCTTAGGAGGCCAACCTTGAAGATTTGCGTCCTGGTCAAAGAGGTCCCCGACGCCGCCGTCGAGAAGCGGATCGACCCGTCGACGGGGCGCATGGACCGGTCCGGGGAGAAGAACCTCAACCCATACGACACCCACGCGATCGAGGCGGCGATGCAGATCCGTGAGGGCGGCGCCGTCCAGGTCGACGAGATCGTCGCTGTGACGATGGGGCCCGAGTCCGCCGTCCGGGCGCTGCACAAGGCGGTCTCACTCGGCGCGGATCGCTCGCTGCACCTGACCGATGCGAGCCTGGCCGGCTCCGATGTGGCGGCGACGGGCTACGCCCTGTCCAAGGCGCTCGAGACGGAGGCGCCCGACCTGGTCCTCCTCGGCCAGCAGTCCGACGACGGCGAGTGCTACACGATCGGCGCGGTCGTGGCCGATCACCTGCGGATGCCGTCGCTGACCCAGGTGATCAAGATGGATCTCGAGGAAGGCGGACTGCGCTGCGAGCGCCAGGCCGAGTACGGCTACGACACCGTGCAGATCCAGCTGCCGGCGGTGATCTCGGTCGGCGACGCGATCAACGAGCCGCGATACCCCTCCCTGAAGGCGATCATGGGCGCGCGGAAGAAGCCGCTCCAGACGGTCGCCGCCGGCGAGGTCGGGATCGACGCCGCAAAGGTGGGCGCGGCGGGTTCGCGCGTCAAGTGCGGCGAGTTCCATGATCCGCCCGCGAAGGCGGCCGGGCAGATCATCGACGACGAGGACACTACCGAGACGGTCGAGAAGATCGTCGCCTGGCTGGACGAAAGGAAGCTGATCTGATGGCTGACGTGCTCACCTACGTCCTGCACTACGAGGGCGAGCTCAACAAGAACTCCCTGGGGGCGGTGTCCGAGGGCGCGGCCCGCGCGGCCGAGATCGGCGGGGAGTGCCACGCGGTGGTGCTCGGCGGCGAGGACCTGACCGACGAGCTGTGTCAGTCGATCGGCGCCTATGGCGCCACCCGGGTGTTCCGCGCCCGCGGGCCCGAAGGGCTGGCCCAGCCGGTCGTCGACGCGATGTCCAGGGTGATTGACGAGCACGGTCACGCCTACGCGCTGTTCGGCGGCGGCCTGCTCGGGTTCGAGATCGGCGCCGGCCTGGCCGCCCGCAAGCACGCCGGCGTGACCATGGAGGTGACAGGCGTCCGTGCCGTTGACGGCAAGCTCGTGGCCGAGCGGCCGATCCTCCAGGACTCGAAGATCTCGGTGTCCCGGTACGAGGGCGAGCTCGGGATCATCATCGGCCGGATCAACGCCTTCGAGGTGGTCAGCCGGGACGGCGGCCCGGCTGAGGTGGTCGACGTCGACGTCGAGTACTCGCCGTGGTCGAACCGGGCAACGATGGTCCAGCGCGGCGAGCAGCGCGGCGCCGACGTGGACATCGAGGGCGCCGACATCCTGGTCGCCGGCGGGCGCGGCCTCGGCAAGGCGGAGAACTTCTCGCTGGCCGAGGAGCTCGCCGGCGCGTTCGGCGGTAACAGCGCCGTCGCCGCCACTCGTGCCGTGGTCGACGCCGGCTGGTACCCGTACGCCGCGCAGATCGGCCAGACCGGCAAGACGGTCGCACCGAAGCTGTACCTCGCCGCCGGGATCTCCGGCGCGATCCAGCACAAGGTCGGGATGCAGTCCTCGGAGAACATCGTGGCGATCAACAAGGACGCCAACGCGCCGATCTTCGAGTTCTCCGACCTCGGGATCGTCGGCGACCTCAACAAGATCCTGCCCAAGCTGACCGAGGCGATCAAGGCTCGCAAGAGCGGGTGATCGGCTGATGGCATCGCGCAACGGTCACGGGCCGCACGCTCCGAGCGAGTTCCCGCCTCCGGTCGACTCGGTCAGGGAGTTCGTCAAGCGCGGGCTCGATCCCGAGGAGGAGCTGATCGACGTCGGCGTAGCGATCGTGGGCGGGGGGACCGCGGGTCTGGCCTGCGCCAACCGCCTCCTCCAGCTGCTCGGCGAGGACCTCGAGCTGATGGAGCAGCTCGGCGAGGTCCCGGTGGCGGTGATCGAGAAGGCCAAGACCTGCGGCGGCCACAACCTCTCGGGTGCGGTCATGCGCCCGGGGCCGCTGCAGGAGCTGTTTCCGGATCTGAGCCGGGAGCAGTGGCGCCAGGAGCGCTTCGCCTTCGGCGAGGTGACGAAGGAAGCCGTCTACATGCTCCCCAGCGGCAAGGCCAAGGTACGGATCCCGACGCCGCCGCCGTTCAAGAACCACGGCAACGAGATCGTTTCCGTCTCGGCGCTGGCTCGCTATCAGCAGCGCCAGGCCGAGGAGGAGGGCGCCTACGTCCTCACCGAGACCTCGGCGGTTCAGCTGATCGTCGAGGACGGTCAGGTGGTCGGGGTGCGTTCCGGCGACAAGGGCCGCGGCAGGGACGGCGAGCCTCTGTCGAACTTCGAGCCGGGAACCGACATCAAGGCCCAGGTGACCGTGCTCGCTGAAGGCTGCTGGGGGCATCTCACCGGCGCCGCGATCAAGGAGTTCGACCTGGCCGCGCAGCGCGAGCCGCAGGTGTGGGAGCTCGGCGTGAAGGAGGTCTGGAAGGTCCCGAAGCCGCTCGATCGGGTGATCCACACGATCGGTCCGTGGCCGCTCAAGGTCGCCGCCAGGTACGGTCAGATCGGCGGCACTTGGGTGTACCCGATGAAGGACGCCCAGAGCGGCGAGGATCTGGTCAGCATCGGCTTCGTCGTCGATCTCGACTACCGGGACGCCACCACCTCGGCCCACGACCTGCTTCAGCTGTTCAAGACCCATCCGCTGGTGCGCGGGATTCTGGAGGGCGGCGAGCGAACGGGCTGGGGCGCCAAGGCGCTGCCGGGCGGCGGCTACTGGTCGATGCCGAAGCTCACGATGCCCGGCGCGCTGCTCGTCGGCGATGCCGGCGGAATGGTCGACACGGTCTCGCTCAAGGGCGTGCACCACTGCATCAAGTCCGGGATCCTGGCCGCGGAGGCGATCTACCGGTCGCTGAAGGGCGAGCGGCCGCTGAACGCCTACGAGGAGGCGGTCGAGCAGTCCTCGATCGGCCAAGAGCTCTACAAGGTGCGCAACACCCGCCAGCCGTTCTCGAAGGGTTTCATCAAGGGCGCTCCGATGGTCAACCTGGCCATCGCCACCAAGGGCCGGATCCCGCGCGGGCGGCTCGAGTGGGATCCCAACGACGAGCAGCCGATGTTCGTCGGCGACACGTACGAGAGCTATCCCAAGCCCGACGGCAAGTACACCTTCGACAAGCTCTCCTCGGTCTACATCTCCGGCAACGCCACCCGTGACGATGCGCCCAACCACATCCGGATCCATCGGCATGTGCCGCGGGAGATCGCCGAGGCCTGGGTCTGGATGTGCCCGGCCGGGGTCTACGAGATCCCCGAGGACGTGCCGCCGAGCGGCCCGGTCGACGTGACCGTCAACTACACCAACTGCGTGCAGTGCGGCGCGATTACCGCCAAGGGCGGCCGCCTGACCCCGCCCGAGGGCGGCGACGGGCCCCTGTACCGCGTGACCTGAGGCGCGTCAGGCGCGGCGGCGTGCTGGGAGCCCGGGGCCGCCGCCCGCGTGGCCGCGGCCGCCCCGGGGCCGGGGCCTGCTCCGCCCTTCCCCCGGGCGGTGACACCGCTACACTTCGTAAAGCAATGAAGACCGAGATCCACCCTGAGTACATCGATGCCCACGTGCGGTGCACATGCGGCAACGAGTTCATGACCCGCTCCACCAAGCCCGAGATCCACGTGGAGATCTGCTCTGCCTGTCATCCGTTCTACACCGGACGGCAGAAGCTCGTCGACACCGGCGGTCGGGTGGAGCGCTTCCAGCGCCGTGTGGCGAAAGGCCGGAGAGCGGCTCGCGCCACCGCCGGCGCGTAACCGGGACCACCGCTGATGCCTGACGGGGCCCGCGAGCGGCGGTTGACCGCCTCGCGCGATGCCCCCGTCGGGGGTCAGGCGGTGCTCGAGGGAGTGATGATGCGGGGCATCTCGAGCTGGGCCGTAGCGGTGCGCAAGCCGGCCGACGGCGCCGCCGCTGCATCGATCGACGTGCGGTCGTTTCCGCTCGCGTCGCTCCGCCGCCGGCGGCTCTACCGCTGGCCGGTCGTGCGGGGAGTGGTCGCCTTGGCCGAGTCGCTGGGGATCGGCCTGCGTGCGCTCGGCATCTCGGCCAACGCACAGCTCCCGGAGGAGGAGCAGTCGATCTCCGGGGGCGCCTGGACCGGCACCGTGGTCGTCGCGCTGGTATTCGCGGTCGCCCTGTTCTTCGTGGTGCCCGTCGGGTTGACCAGCCTGATCAAGCACCAGCTCGGGTCCTCGCTGCTGTTTTGGCTCGTCGAGGGCATCCTGCGGACGGGGATCTTCCTCGGTTATCTCGTGCTGCTTTCCCGCGTGCCGGACATGAAGCGCGTCTTCCAGTACCACGGAGCCGAGCACAAGGTGATCGCCTGCTACGAGGCCTCCGATGAGCTCACGCCGGCTCGGGCGAGGCTCTACTCCCGCCTGCATCCGCGCTGCGGCACCAGCTTCCTGCTGGTCGTCATGATCATGGCGATCTTCGTCTTCGCCCCGGTCGGGCTGCCGGCCTGGTGGCTGCTGGTCCTGACGCGGATTCTCGGCGTGCCGCTGATCGCCGGCCTCTCCTTCGAGGTGATCCGGTGGGCCGGTCGCCATCGGCGCCGCGGCTGGGTCAGGGCGGTCATGTACCCCGGGCTTCAGTTGCAGAAGCTGACCACCGCGGAGCCTGACCTCGACCAGCTTGCGGTGGCGATCGCGGCGCTCGAGGCCGTGCTGGTCAAGCAGCGCGGGGAGCGGCACTCGGCCGCCGACCTGCTGGGCGTCGAAGTCGTGGCCTGAATTCGGGGACCGTCCGGGCGGCCCGCGAAGTCGTGGCGTCGATCCGCCGCCGACCGTGCGAGCGGTGGAGCCGGCTCGAGCGACGCCCACTAAACCCCGGCAATGCGCCGTGGCGGTCCTAAACTCGAATCAGCATGATCGAGGGGCTGGTATCGCAGATCGAGGCACGTTTCGCCGACCTCCAAGCTCAACTCTCGGATCCCGAGGTGATTGGGGACCGGGAGCGATTTGCCGCGGCCAGCCGCGCGTACCGGGAGCTCGAGCCCGCGGCCAAGCTGGCCGCCGAGTACCGGCGGGCGTCCGACGACGCCGAAGGCGCCCGCGAGCTCCTGGCCGAGGACGCGGGCGACTCCGAGCTCCGTGCGCTGCTCGACTCCTCACGCGAGCGGATGGAAGCGCTTGAGGAAGAGATCCGGCTGGCCATGGTCGAGCGCGACCCCAACGACGAGAAGAACGTGATCGTCGAGATCCGCCCCGGCGCCGGCGGCGAGGAGGCTGGGCTGTGGGCCGGCGATCTCTTCCGGATGCTGACCCGCTACGCCGAGCGGCGAGGCTTCACGGTCGAGCCGATGTCGATTGGCGAGGGCAGCTACACGTTCGCGGTCAAGGGCGACGGCGCCTATTCGGTGTTCAAGTACGAGGGCGGCACGCACCGGGTGCAGCGAGTGCCCGAGACCGAGTCCCAGGGGCGGATCCATACCTCGACGGCGACCGTCGCGGTGCTACCCGAGGCCGACGACGTCGAGGTCGACCTCGACCTGGGCGACCTGCAGGTCGACGTTTACCGCAGCTCCGGCCCGGGTGGCCAGTCGGTCAACACCACCGACTCGGCGGTGCGGGTCACCCACCGGCCGAGCGGGATCGTCGTCTCGATGCAGGACGAGAAGTCCCAGCTCCAGAACCGCGAGCGGGCGCTGCGCGTGCTCCGCGCGCGGCTCTACGAGCGAGCGCTGGCCGAGCAGCGGGCCGAGCTGGCCGCCAGCCGGCAGGCTCAGGTCGGAAGCGGCGAGCGGGCCGAGAAGATCCGCACCTACAACTATCCCGAGCGCCGCGTGACCGACCACCGCGTGGGCCTGCGCGTGCACAACCTCGACGGCGTCCTGATGGGTGAGCTCGACGAGCTCACCGGCGCTCTCCAGGACGACGAGAAGCGCCGCCGACTCGAGGAGCAGGCCGTTGCCTGAGGCGGCGAGCGCCGCGCCGACGATCTCCACCGTGCTCGCCGGCGCCCGGGCCAGGCTCGCCGCGGCGGGCTGCGAAACGCCTCGGCTCGACGCCGAGCTGCTGTTGGCTTCAGTCCTCGGAGTGGGGCGCGAGCGGCTCGTGCTCGACGCTGCGAGCGTCGTCGACACCCGCCGGTTCGACGAGTTGGTGGCGCGGCGGGAGGCCCGCGAGCCGGTGGCCTACATCATCGGCCGGCGCGAGTTCCGCCGCATCTGCCTGGCGGTCGACCGCCGGGTGCTGATCCCGCGGCCGGAGACGGAGCTGCTTGTCGAGGCGGCGCTGTCGCTGCCGACCGGCGCAACGGTGCTCGACGTGGGCACTGGGAGCGGGGCCGTGGCGCTGGCGCTGAAGGACGAGCGCCCCGACCTCGATGTCTATGGGGTGGACATCAGCGAGGACGCGCTCGCTGTGGCTCGCGCCAACGCCCGGCGGCTGGGCCTCGACGTCTCGTTCGCCCGGGCTGACCTTCTCGCCGGGGTCTCGGGCCCGTTCGACGCCGTGGTGGCGAACCTTCCCTATGTGGCCGACGGCGCAGCGCTTCCGCCCGAGGTCGCCCGCTACGAGCCTCCGAGGGCGCTGTTCGCCGGCCGCGACGGCCTCGATGCGGTGCGCCGGCTCATCGCGACGGCGGCGGTGCCGTTCCTCGCGCTCGAAATCGGCTACGACCAGGCCGAGGCGGTCGCCGCGCTGCTGAGGGCCGCCGGCTTCCGTTCGCTCGAGCGGTGGCGGGACCTGGCGGGCCACGAACGCGTGATCGCCGCCCGCCGATGAGCCCGGCGGACGCCTTCGAGCGCTGCATTGCGGTCGGCGGAGTGGCGGTGTTCCCGGCCGACACGGTCTACGGCCTGGCGTGCGATCCCGGGAGCCGGTTCGCGGTCGAGCGGCTCTACCTGCTCAAGCGCCGTCCCCTGGAGAAGCCCTCGGCGGTGATGTTCTTCGATCTCGAGCTGGCCTTCGAGGCGCTGCCGGAGCTGGGCGAGCGCACCCGCAGTGCGATGCGAGGCCTGCTCCCCGGAGGCGTCTTGCTGCTCCTGCCGAACCCGGCCGAGCGCTTCCCGCTGGCCTGTGGGGCAGACACGTCGACGCTCGGTCTGCGCGTGCCGGTGCTCACGGCTCCTGACCTCGCCGGCGTCCGCTGGCCGGTCCTCCAGTCGAGCGCAAACCGGGCGGGGGGCCAGGACGCCCGCCGGCTCGAGGACGTGCCGGAGCTGATTCGCGCCGGCGCCGACCTTCTGATCGACGGCGGCGAGCTGCCGGGGACGCCGTCCACCGTCGTCGACCTCCGAGACTACGAGGAAACCGGAGCCTGGCAGGTGGTGCGGGAGGGGGCTGTGCCGAGGACCGTGCTCGAGCGGGCGCTCGGTGGTCAGTTTCACTTCAAGCCGTCGAGCTACCTCGAGCTCATGCGCGCGGAGGTGCCGGCGTACGACCGGCTGCAGGAGGAGCTGGCCGCGGCCAGCGCTCGTGGGTCGCGGGTCGGACGAATCCTCGAGCTCGGCACCGGGACGGGCGAGACCGCCCGCCGGCTGCTCGCGCGCCATCCCGGCGCGCGGCTGGTCGGCATCGACACCAGCGAGGCGATGCTGGCGGTCGCGCGCCAGTCGCTCCCTTCGGAGTTCGTCGATCTTCGCGTCGCCTCGCTCGAGCAGCCGCTGCCCGATGGCAGCTTCGACCTCGTGGCCAGTGCGCTCTGCGTGCACCACCTCGACGGTCCGGCCAAGGCCGAGCTGTTCCGCCGCGTTCGCGATGCGCTCGCGCCCGGCGGCCGGTTCCTGCTCGCCGACGTCGTAGTGCCCGCCGATCTGGCCGACGCCCGCACGCCGCTTACCCCGGGTTTCGACCGCCCGAGCACCGTGGCGGAGCAGCTCATCTGGCTCGTCGAGGCTGGCTTCGAGGCCCGGGTCGCGTGGGCGGAGGGCGACCTGGCCGTGCTCGTCGCGGAGCGGGCGTAGGGAGGCCCGGTGCGGAGCGGGCGTAGGGAGCCCCGGTGCGGAGCGGGCGTAGGCGGCCCCGGCGCGGAGCGGGCGCTTTGGGCAGGTCACGCGTCTCGCGCCGCTCCGGCCGGGGAACGCGTCACCGCGCCGCTCGGCCCACTGGTATCGTCGTGCTCCGTGAACGCCGAGTTGCCGCCTGACTTTTTCAGCCGCCCTCTGGCGGAGGTCGACCCCGAGATCGCCGAGGTCCTGAGCGCGGAGCTCGAGCGTCAGCAGCGCACGCTCGAGATGATCGCCTCGGAGAACTTCGTGCCGCTCGCCGTCCTCGAGTGCCAGGGATCCGTGCTGACCAACAAGTACGCCGAGGGCTATCCCGGGCGGCGCTACTACGGCGGGTGCGAGCACGTCGATGTCGCCGAGCAGCTGGCGATCGACCGGGCCTGCGCGCTGTTCGGGGCCGATCACGCCAACGTGCAGCCCCATTCCGGCGCCCAGGCGAACGCCGCCGTCTATCACGCGCTGCTCAACCCCGGCGACACGCTGATGGGCTTCGAGTTGGCTCATGGCGGCCACCTCACGCACGGGATGAAGATCAACTTCTCCGGTCGGCTGTACGACATCGCGCCCTACGAGGTCGACCGCGAGACCTCGATGGTCGACATGGACCAGGTGGCGCGAATCGCGCGCGAGCGCCGGCCGCAGGTGATCCTCGCCGGGTGGTCCGCGTACCCACGGGTGCTCGACTTCCCGCGCTTCCGGGAGATCGCCGATGACGTCGGCGCCCACCTGGTCGTCGATATGGCGCACTTCGCCGGCCTGGTGGCGGCCGGACTCCATCCCAGCCCGGTCCCATACGCCGACGTGGTGACCACGACGATCCACAAGACGATTGGCGGCGGCCGGGGCGGGATGATCCTCTGCCGGGAGGAGCTGGCGAAGAAGATCGACTCGGCGGTGTTTCCGGGCCAGCAGGGCGGCCCGCTCGAGCATGTCATCGCCGGAAAGGCGGTCGCTCTGCGGATCGCCGCTTCTCAGGCCTTCCGGGAGCGCCAGCAGCGTACGCTCGCGGGAGCGCGCGCGGTCGCCGGCGAACTCGTGACGGCCGGCCGCGGCGTCAACGTCCTGACCGGCGGCACCGATGTCCATCTCGTCCTCTGCGACCTCAGGAACTCCGAGCTCGACGGCAAGCAGGCCGAGGATCGGCTGCACGCAGTCGGCATTACCGTCAACCGCAACGCGGTTCCCTTCGATCCTCGGCCTCCGGCGGTCTCGAGCGGCCTGCGCATCGGTACGCCGGCGCTCGCCACCCGCGGACTCCAGGAGGAGGACTTCGTCGAGGTGGGGAAGATCATCGCCGCCGTGCTCACCGCCGAGGAATTCGAGGACCGGCAGGCGGAGCTCGCCGAGCGGGCGTCGGCGATCGCCGAGCGCTACCCGCTGTACGCGCGGCTGGGCGCCCCCGCGGTCGTCTAGCCGCGGCGCAGGCTGCTGTCGACCTAGGCTAGGCGGGCAGCCGGCGGCCGTCCAGTGGCCTTGCCGGGTGAGCCCTGGGTGGCCGACGGCGTAGACGCCGGGGTGGATGCGGTGAAGGCGCGCCGAGTGGGCGCGATGGTAGATCGCGTGGCGCCCGAGGCCGATCGCCGTCAGTTGGCGCGTCGCCACGGCAACGTGTTGGCGGCGGCCAGGGCGGCGATCATCCGCTCCGGGTGTGATTTGTTGCCTATATCGCCACTTTCTGCACTCACACCATGGAGGCGCCGTGGCGGCCGCGTGGGCGGCGGGCGTCCAGACGGTCGCGCGGGCGGCGGGTCGTCCAGGCGCGGCGCGGGCCATGATCGTGCGGGTGCGGTGTGCGCGGCGGGCGTCCAGGCGGTCGCGCGGGCGGCGGGCGTCCAGACGGTCGCGCGGG
>JAFAXX010000074.1 GCA_019240655.1 Solirubrobacterales bacterium | reverse complement strand
CCTCACCTTCGAGTCCAAGCTCCCCGACGGCCTCCCTAACCCCAGGGAACTCGGGGTGCGTGTAGTCGTCTAGGACCACCCACGCCCCGTCCCGGAGCACTGGCCGCCACGCCTCCAACTCTCGAATGGTGTCTGCCCGCTCGTGCGCGGTGTCGACGTAGAGCAGATCGACCGGAGTTGCCCGCCGATGCCGCCGCCCATCCCACTTTGCGGGGCGGGAGCTTGATAGGCGGCTGGAAGCCACTCGCCGTCGGCCAGGAGATCGGCGAACAACGGGCTGAGCTGCTCGCACGCGTGCCTCGGCGAGTCCGCGATCTTCACTCGGTCCCGAACATCTGCGACGAACTCGCGCACGCGTGGGGTGTCCAGCACGTACTGGTCGTCGGGCAGCGGGGGAAGCAGCCCATGGTCGTGGAAATCGCACATGTCGTTTCCTTTCCGGCGATGACTGCGCGCATCCGGAGCCTACGCCGTGGATCTTCCCGCGACCTTCCTGCGGACCATCGGCGGCCCAAAGCAGCGTTGATTTGGCGGTCGCGGCGGTGAGAGAATCGTCTGTGCGATGGTGCTCGAGGTGCGCCTTTTGGGCGGCTTCAGCGTCCGGATCGATGGGCGTGAGATTCCCGCGGCCGCCTGGAGTCAGCGGCGTGCCGCCGAGCTGGTGAAGCTGCTCGCGCTGATGCCGGGACATCGCGCCACCCGCGAGCAGTTGATCGAAATCCTGTGGTCGACACTCGATCCCGCAGCCGGCGCAGCCAACCTCCACAAGGCGGCCCACTACGCCCGGGTCGCACTCAGCAGCGCGGAAGCCGTCGTGCTGCGAGGCGGAAGCGTCGCGTTTGCACCCGACGGAGAGGTCGTTGTTGACGCCTCCGAGTTCGAGCGTGCGGCGGACGCCGCCGTTGCGGCGGACAGCCGGTCGGCGTGTCGGCGCGCCGCTTCGCTGTATGCCGGCGAGCTTCTTCCTGATGATCGCTACGCGGATTGGGCCGCCGGGACGCGCGAGCGCCTGCGGGACCGCTACCTCGCACTGCTCAGGGCGGGCGAGCTGTGGGACCGACTGCTGATCGAGGAGCCCGGGGACGAGCAGGCAAACCGGGAGATGATCCGCGCTTACGTCGCAGCGGGCGATCGCGCAGCGGCTCTGCGGCAGTACCGGCGGCTGGTCGAGTCGGGCACTCGGCCCGGTCAAGAGACGATCTCGCTCTATGAGCAGCTGACGGTGGGGCCGGCCGCGGTGGCGCCAATGCTGGCAGCCACCGCGCTGGTCGGACGGCATGCCGAACTCCGCCAGGCGCGGGTGGCGTGGGAGAGCGCCGCGCGCGGCCACGGCACGACGCTGCTGTTGCGGGGTGACGCCGGGATCGGCAAGACCCGAATGGCCGAGGAGCTGCTGGTCGAGGCTGCCCGAGCCGGATGGAGCACTCTCCGCGGGACGGCGCACGAGGACCAGGGCGGTCTGCCGTACGCCCCGATCACCGAGGCGCTCGACCGCTTGCTGGAGAACCGCCCGGAGCTTGTCCTCACGATCGCGGAACGTGACCAAGCGGGTCTCGCGGTCGTGACCACGGGGGTGTCCATCGACGGCTCCCCGCCGAGCGCCGCGGTGGGTCGGATGCAGGTGTTCGCGGCCGTCACTCAGCTGCTGGCGGCGATGGCTCGGGGGCGCGGCGTGGTGTTCTTGATCGACGATGCCCACGCCGCGGACATCGCGACTCTCGAGCTCGTGCAGCATCTCGCGCGGGCCGTTCGCTTCCATCGCATCCTGCTGGTAGTGGCGTTTCGCGAGCCGCCGGGGGAGTCGCTCGCCGCGCTCCGGATTGGGCTGCTCGACCGGGGCGCGGCCACCGAGATCGGACTCCTGCCACTCAGCGCTGAGGAGTCCGGCGAGCTGCTCACCCAGCTGGCCGGGCGACGGGTTCCGCGGCAGACGCTGGACGCGGTGCACTTGCTGGCGGGCGGCAATCCGTTTTTCATCGAGGAGCTCGCGTCGAGCGCGGTTGCGGAGGAGCCGGTTCAAGTGCCCGACCAGCTGCTCGATGTGGTCGAGGCCAGGCTCTCGCGCCTCGCCGCTCCGACCCGTGCGGCCCTGGAAACGGTCGCGTTGGTGGCCAGCGAGTTCGACGCTCGCGAGTTGGCGGTGTTGTGCGAGCTACCGGAAGGCGGTGCGCTCACGATCCTCGACGACGCGCTGGCGTCGGGCATGTTGGTCGAGCGGCAAGGCCGGTTCCGGTTTCGGCATGGCCTCCTGCGCGCGGCCTTGGTCCGGGGGCTGCCAGCGCACCGGCGCTTCGCCGCGCACCGCGACGCGGCCGAGCGGTTGGCCGCTGCCGGCGCCCCGGCGGTTGCCGTGGCGCACCAGCTGCTCGAGGGCCGACTGGGCGAGCGCGCCGTTCCGTGGCTCATGCGCGCTGCCCGAGACGCCGCGGCTATGGGCGCCTACGCTGACGCGCACGGGCTGGCGGCACGAGCGCTCGAATTCGCGCCCCACGATCCCGAGGTGATCGAGCTGCGAGCCGACCTCGCGGTGACGCTCGGCGACCCCGACGCTCCCGGGGCGTACTCGCCGGCGCTCGCCACCTTGCGCGACGAGCATGCCGGTGACACGAGAGTCAAGCAGGCCTACGCCTACTTCATCGGCGGTGACCTGCAGGGTGCCATGGATGCGCTGGCACGCGTGGAGCGCGTTAGCCCCGGGTCTCACGCCCGACTGCTGATCACCCGTGGCTGGCTCGCTGTGTTCTCCGGCGACCTGAGCAAGGCCACCGAGGCGGCCGTGGAGGCACGGGCGGCCGCCGGCGAGCTGGGGCTGACCGCGGAGCTGTTCGAGGCCTCGATGCTCGAGGCGTTCGTGGCCTTGAATCGGGGCGAGTGGCCCGAACGACTGCGCTCCGATCTGCTGGATCCCGCCCGCGCCCCCGAGGTTGCCGGGATGCTGCACGAAGCGCATCTGTGCGTCGCGCAGGTGTTCCTCTACGGCGGGCTCCCCTACGAGGAGCTGATTACGGCAGCGCGCGGCCTGGCAGCGGCCGCCGAGCGCGCGGGTGCGCGACGCGGGGTCGCATTCGCGACCGCTCTGCTGGGAGAGGCCGAGCTCCTGTCCGGACAGCTCGAACGAGCCGAGGCGCACCTCGGGGACGGCGTGCGCCGAAACCGGGAGGTCGGCTCGCACGGCGGCGAGGCGCTATGCCTGTGGCGCCTCGCCGAGCTGGCACTAATGCGCGAGCGGCGCGAGGACGCGCTGTCGTTGCTCGACCGCGCCTACTCGGTGGCTGCACCGTCGTCGCTGTGTATCCCGCACGTGCTGTGCCGCGTTCATGGCGCGCTGATCCGCGCCGCCCCCGATCAAGCTGCCGCCGTGGGCGCGGTGACCGAGGGGGAGAGCGCGATGGCCACCAGATCTGAATGGTGCAACACGTGCAGCCCTCACTTCTTGATTCCGGCGGCCATCGCCCTGGCCGGCGCGGGAGCGCTGGGAGAGGCGCAGAGCTACGCCGACCGCGCCGCCCGGGTGATCTCGGTCCTGTGGGGCGACCGCGGGTCGTGGCCGGCGTCGCTGGCCGAAGCGCGTGCGGCCATCGCCAGTGCCGGGGGCGACGAGACAATCGCGCGGCAGCTCCTGGCCGACGCGGCGAGCCGGTTCGCGGCAGCCGGACAACCGTTGGACGCGGCGCGGTGCCGCGACGCGGCGGGGCTGCCGGCGGTCGCCCTCTGACTTTGCGCGCTGGTTTCGCGGCCAAGGAAGGTCTTGGGAAGGTGCCGGGCGTACGGTCGGTCACCACGTAGCGGCTCGCCAACACACGAAGGAGGAACCATGAGCCTGCAGATTGGGGACACCGCGCCCGATTTCGAAGCGGACACCACCGAGGGGCCGATCAGGTTCCATGAGTGGATCGGCGACTCATGGGCGGTGCTCTTCTCGCATCCCAAGGACTTCACGCCGGTGTGCACGACCGAGCTGGGGTACATGGCCGCCGTCAAGCCTGAGTTCGACCGGCGGGGGGTGAAGATCATCGGCCTGTCGGTGGACGCGACCACCGATCACGAGCGGTGGGCGCGGGATATCGAGGCGACCCAGGGGCGCGCGCCCAACTACCCGCTCATCGGCGATCGCGACTTCAAGGTGTCGAAGCTCTACGGGATGCTGCCGGCGGAGGTCTCCGGAGACGTCAAAGGCGCGCACGCCGGCCGACAACCAGACCGTGCGCAACGTGTTCGTGATCGGCCCGGACAAGAAGGTCAAGCTGATCCTGGTCTACCCGATGACCACGGGGCGGAACTTCGACGAGGTGCTGCGGGTGATCGACTCGCTCCAGCTCACCGCGAAGCACAGGGTGGCGACCCCCGTCAACTGGCGCTACGGCGAGGACGTGATCATCGCGGGGTCGGTCTCCAACGACGAGGCCCGAGCCGTGTTCGGCGAGTGGGAGTCGCCCCGGCCCTACATCCGGATTGTGCCGCAGCCGCGCGAGCCGGAACCGGTGGCTTGACGAGCTGATCGCCGCGGAGGGACCAGAACATGGTGTCGTTCTCAGCCCGCGCGCGTCTCAGCACCGCGGCCGCGGCGGGCGACCAGGCCGGGACCGGCGAGGTGGAGGTGCTGCGCGCCTCCACCCCCGCTGCGGTGATGGTCGATCCCGAGCAGGCCTGCCGAGACGCGGTGAACGTCGGGCTGATCGTGCACCGGGCGCATCCATTGAACTGCGAGACGGACCTTGGGGCGCTGATCGGCGGCGTGGTGATGCCGAACGCGAGGTTCTACGTCCGCAACCACTTCCACATCCCGCGGCTTGCCTCCCCGGCGTGGCGATTGTCGGTGCGGGGACACGTCGGGCGGTCCCTGTCGCTGAGCCTGTCCGAGCTGCGGACCATGCGCTCGCAGGCGTTGGTGGCGACGCTCGAATGTGCCGGGAACGGCCGCTCGCGGTTCAGCCCTCCGACTGCGGGAGAGCAGTGGCGCCTGGGCGCGGTGAGCACGGCCGAGTGGACGGGCGTGCCGGTGAGCGAGCTGCTCGAGCGTTGCGGGCCGCGCACGTCCGCCCGCGAATTGCTTTTCCGCGGAGCCGACGCCGGCTCCGTACCGGGCCGGCGCGTGCCGGTCCGCTACGAGCGGAGCCTTCGCCTCGACGAGGCGGTCCGGTCGGGCGCGCTGCTCGCGTACGCCATGAACGGCGAACCGCTGCCAACCCGCCACGGCTATCCCCTGCGGCTGGTCGTGCCGGGCTGGTTCGCCATGGCGTCGGTCAAGTGGCTGACCGAGATCGAGCTGATCGATCACGAGTTCACGGGTCGCTTCCAGACCGAGACCTACCAGTACGAGACCGCCGCCGGCGAACGCGCGCCGGTCACACGTCAGAACTTGCGCAGCTTGATCGTCGAGCCGGCCGCGGGCGAGCGACGCGCTTCGGGGGCGATGACGATTCGAGGCGTGGCATGGTCGGGGGAGGCACCCGTTCGGACGGTCGAGGTCAGCGTCGAGCATGGGCCCTGGATGCGGGCGTCCGTGGTCGGGGACCCGGTCCGCCACGCCTGGCGGTGGTGGGAGCTGCTCACCCGAATCGAGCGTGCGGGCGCGGTCAGTCTGCGCGCTCGCGCCACCGACGAGGCGGGGCGCACCCAACCCGGCCGCGCGCCGTGGAACCGCATGGGCTACGGCAACAACGCCATCCACGACGTCGAAATGGTCGTTCGATGATCCTCAAGCAGTACTACCTCGGCTGCTTGGCGCGCGCGTCGTACCTGATCGCGGACGAGGACAGCGGGTTGGCCGCCGTCGTGGACCCCCAGCGCGACGTCGAGCAATACACCTCGGACGCGGCCCGCCTCGGCTGCCGCATCGCGCACGTGTTCCTGACCCATTTCCACGCCGACTTCCTGGCCGGGCACCTGGAGCTGCGCGATCGCGAGGGCGCGACTATCCATCTCGGCGCGCGGGCCCGCGCTGATTATGCGTTCACTCCGATGAGCGACGGCTCGACCGTGTGCCTGGGCGGCGTGCGCCTGGCGGTGCTCGAGACTCCCGGCCATTCCCCCGAGTCCGTCTCGATTGTGGTCTACGACCGTGAGCAGGGTGATGCGGCCCCGCACGCGGTGCTGACCGGCGACACGCTGTTCATCGGCGACGTCGGCCGTCCGGATCTGCGAGCCTCGCTCGGCTGGAGCGCGCACCAGCTGGCCGGCCTGCTCTATGAGTCGCTGCACGGCAAACTCGCGCACTTGCCCGGCGAGACGCTCGTCTATCCGGCGCACGGCGCCGGCTCGCTTTGCGGCAAGAACCTGTCGACCGACACCGTCTCGACGATCGGCATTCAACGCCGGTTCAACTATGCGTTGCAGCCGATGACGCGCGAGCAATTCATTGAGATGGTCACCGCCGAGCTGCCCGACGCCCCGCCTTATTTCACCTACGACGCCGTGATGAATGCCCGCGAGCGGCCGACCCTCGAGCAGGCGCTCGCGCGGGAGCTCAACCCGCTCTCGGTGGAGCGCGCGCTCGCGCTGGAGCGCGGCGGCGCGCAGCTCCTCGACACCCGCGACCCGGCGCAGTTCGAGGCCGCCCATATGCGCGGAAGCCTGAACATCGGGCTCGGTGGCAGCTACGCCACCTGGTGCGGCACGATCTTCGACCGCGAGCTGCCTATCGTGCTGATCGCCGAGCCCGGACGCGAGCTCGAGGCAGCGACGCGGCTCGGGCGAATCGGCTTCGACACCATCGCGGGCTACCTGGCTGCCGGGATGGAACCGCTTGCCCGCTCGCCGGAGCTGATCGACCGAACGCCCCGGATCACCGTGGGGTCGCTCGCCGAGCGGCTTCACGGCCGCCGCCCGCCCCTCCTGATCGACGTGCGCACCCCGCCCGAGTACAAGCAGCGGCGAATCGACGGGGCGATCAACCTGCCCCTGAACCGTCTGCGCGAGCGGTTGGGCTCGGTGGCCGCCGCGTGCGAGACGGTCGTCTACTGCGCTACCGGCTATCGGTCGGCGATCGCCGCCAGCCTGATGCTGCAGGCGAGGCATCCCGCGGTCGTTGACCTGGTCGGCGGTCTGGGTGCGTGGGACGCGGCGAGACTTCCGGTGGCATGACAGGAACTCCCGGTGATATGGCCACGATCGAGCTAGAGCCCGTCGATCGGATCCGGTTGACGATCCTGATGGACAACGTCACCGATCCCCTGCTGGTGGATCAGGACGGCGTGGCGCGCATGAACTGGCCCAAGGCGCTGCTGGGCGCGATCCCCAGGTCAGGTTCGCAAACGAGCCCGGAGCGGGGCGTGCCAGACGCGCTGATCGCCGAACCGGGGTTCTCGGCGCTAGTGCGGATCTGCAAGGGAGAAGGGGACCGCACGCTGCTGTTCGACACCGGTGTCTCCCCGCGCGGGATGGTCGAGAACATGCGCCGGCTGGGCATCTCGCCGGGCGACGTGGAGGTGATCGTGCTCAGCCACGGCCATTGGGATCACGTGACCGGCCTGGAGGGACTGGTGAGCGCGCTTGGCAGGGCGGCGCTGCCGGTGATGATTCATCCGGAGTTTTGGAGCCGACGGCGGATCCGCTTTCCAGGACTCGAGCCGGCCGAGCTGCCCGCCGCGAGTCGACCGGCGCTGGAGGGGATGGGGTTCGAGATCGTCGAGGAGCGCCGTCCCTCCTTCCTCTTGGATAGGTCGGCGCTCGTGACCGGCGAGGTCGACCGAACGAGCGAGTTCGAGACCGGCTTTCGATGCCACGAAGCCCGGCGTGGCTCGCGATGGCGGCCGGACCCGCTCATCCTCGACGACCAGGCGCTGGTAGTCCGCCTTCGCGACCGGGGCCTGGTGATCCTGAGCGGTTGCGGCCACGCCGGCATCGTCAACACCGTCCGGTACGCGCAGAAGCTCACTGCCGAGCCTAAGGTCGCCGCGATCATCGGCGGCTTTCACCTCAGCGGTCCGATGTTCGAGCCGATCATCGCCCCGACCGTCGAAGCGCTTGGCGCGCTCTCGCCGGCGCTCCTGGTGCCCGCTCACTGCACCGGCTGGAAAGCCGCCCACCAGCTCGCCGCGGGCTTCCCCGAAGCGTTCCTCCAGTGCGCCGTTGGCACAACGATCAACATCTGATCGAACCTGAGCTGCTGCCACGGGAGCGGCGCGAGCTCCGGCTACTCGAACAAACCGTGCACACGGTCAGTGAATGCTGGGACACCCACTTCTCCCAACAAATCCAGATCGAGTGAGAGAAGCTCGGCACTGTCAGGATCGAATGATGCGAGAGCATCGGCGCGAGCTCCGGGTGAGAACTGCCGTGCCGCGTGGTGTGGGCGCTGTTGGCCCAGCCGGTTGTGATCAAGACCGCTGGGCGCGACGCCGCAGGCTCGCAAGAGGAGCGTCATCTACTGCTCTCGTAGCAGCGGTCCCAGTGGCAGCCGGCGCAGCCGCTGCGCGGCGATCGCGACCGCGACAGCGGTCGCAACGACCGCTGCGCCGGCCAGTTCGCCGAGGTAGGCCCACGGGACGGCCAGCGCGTCGGGCGGGGGGTCGAACACGTGCTGGAGCATCGCGACGAGCATCAGCGCGAGCAGCAGCCCGAGCCCGGCGGCGAGCACCAGCGACGCCCCTAGCACGAGCGCGGCCTCACTCCACACGAACGCGCCGATGCTCCGGAGCGTCGCGCCGACGGCCGCCATCGTCGCGAACTCGTGCTGGCGCTCGATCATCGCAAGGGCCACGAACAGCGCCATCGCCGCGGCCGCGAGCGCGATCGTGAACGCCTCCTCGATGTGGCTGATGCCCCGCAAGTCGACGGTCGTGATCGAGCTGACCGTCTGCTGGGCCTGCTCGGTGATGTTCTTCACGATCGTGCCGTCGGTGGCCGTCGCCTGCGACGCTCTCGCGGCCGTCGGCCCGGGGTCGCTCGAGCGCGCGAACACCACGTTCGGTCCACCGGCGTGATCCGCCGCCTGGAGGTACGAGAGGTTCGCGACCATGAACGAGTCACGCGGCGCGGCCGGGAACTCCTGCACGACACCCTCGACGTGGAACGGCACCACGTTGAACTGGCCGCTCAAGCGGTCGAGGACTCGCAGTCGCAGCAGATCGCCCTGATGCAATTGGTAGTCGCCGATCGTCTCCTTGGAGACGAGGATTGCATCGGGACGGGAGCGCAGGCGATCCAAGATCGGACCGACGCCGCCGCCGATGAAGTAGGAGTCCCGAAGCGTCGTGCCCCGGGTGATCGTGTTCGGGTCGACCCCGAAGGTGTCCTGGAGGTCAGGTCCGACGTACGCGTAGGAGTGATCCACGGCAGAGGTGCCCTGCACACCCGGAACCGCGGCGAGCTTTGCCTCCAGCCTGCGCGACGCCGTGACACCGGCCGGCGCGCTCGCGACGACATCGCCGCCCAGCGTCAGCTCCGCATCGACGTTCGCCTGTCGCTCGTACGTGGCGGTGAACAAGCCCAGCTCCACGCCAAAGGAGAGCAGGAGCCCGACCACCACCAGCCCCCGATTGATCGCGGCGCCTCGCCGACCCGCGCTGGCCAACAAGAACGCGCGCGTGGCACCGGCCGTGCCGGCACCACCGAAGCGGCTGGCGACCGCGGCGAGCGCTCGCCCACGCAGCCTGACGAGCAGCAGCGTCGCGCCGATCCACAGAAGCGCCGGCGCAAAGAACATGTAGACCGATAGCGAGAGCGACGGGTTCGAGTCCGGATTGACAATCGCCGAGAACCCCGTCTTCGCGGTCAGCCACCAGATCAGGCCGCTCAGCGCGAGCGCGAAGACGTTGACGTGCAGCCGCTGCCACAGGGGCTGGCCCTCGCGGCGCACCGTGCGGCGACTTTCGGACACAGCGGCCCGCCACACCGTCACGGTCGCGCCCAGCCGGGCGGCAAGCGCGCCGATGCAGGCTACCGCAATGCACGCGGCCACCGTGACGAGCCCGCGCACGAACGTCAGCGGGGCGCCGCCCGCGATGATCGCCGACACCACTCCGAACGCCGCGGCGGCCCCGATCAGCCCGGCCACGATCCCGATCAAGACGCTCTCGGCGCTGACCATCGCCACAAGGTCGCGACGCGCAGCCCCCCGCGCTCGCAGCAGCGCGAGGTCACGCCGGTCGCGGTCGACTGTGCCGAGCGCCGCCAGGTACGCGAGCCCGAGCGCGATCACCGCGCCCGGGACCGCCAGCATGATGTACAGCGTCTCGGCGTACAGCGCATCGCCAGCGGCCGTGCCCAGCTGGTCCGAGAGGTTGTCGACGAACACGACCTGGCCCGGCAGCGCCGCCTCGACCCGGTGGACGACCGCGCCTGCGCGGGTGAGCGCTTGCGCGGGCGTCGACCCGAGCCCGTTCGGATCTACCTGCGCTGACACCTGCCATTGGATGCCGGTCTGGGCGCCGGGTACGGCGGACGCTCCGACGGAGCCCGACGGGATCGCTGGCTCGTGGCGGGCGAGCGTCGACGCCAACGTCGCGATCGGGAGGATCGCCGCGTTCGCAGGCGGCTGCGCCGGCGCTGGCCCGAGCAGCGGGTTCAACGGCTGGAACACGATGTCGGCAGCGGTGATCAGCGCCACCCCGGAGACCCGGAAGCGATCCGGGCGCGCGCCTGGTCGCGCAGTCAGCGAGATGAAGTCGCCGATGTGCGCCTGGAGTGTCGCCGCCATCTGCTGGTCGAGCACGATCGAACCCGGCTTCATCGAGCCCTGCAGCAAGCGGAAGGTGTGGATGTGCGCCTGATACCCCGGCGGGATCCCGAGCACCGCGCCGTTGCCGGCGTTCGTGACCCCCGCCGGCCCGCTGTGCGACGCGGCCGCGAACGGCGCCGTCGCGGTGGCCGATGCCTGCAGAATCCCGTGCTGGCGTGTGACACCCGCAGCCACGGATTGCGCCTGCCCGTACGACGACACCGGACCCTGCCAATCGAGCGGGACCCCGCGGATGGCTGAGCCGGTCATCGTGCGTAGCGAGTGCCCGATGAACAGCAGCATCGAGCCGAGTAGCGCCACAGCGGCCGCGAGAACGACGATCCGCACTAGTGTCCGCCCGGGAGCCCGCACGATGCCCGCCAGCGCGAAGCCGAGCGCGGTCCTCACTCTGGAGGAACCCCGCCCGTGATTCGGCCGTCTGCGAGGCCGACTGCGCGTGCGTACCGCGCCGCGACGTCGGGGTCGTGGGTCGCGGTCACCTGCGCGAACCCGAACTCGCCGTACAGGGCATCGATCAGGTCGAGCACGCGCGCCCCCGTGTCCGAATCGAGATGGCCCGTTGGCTCGTCGCACAGCAGGAGTGCGGGCCGCTGTGCGAGTGCCCGCGCGATCGCGACCCGCTGCGCCTCGCCGCCCGACAGTTCGGAGGGCAGCGCCTCGGCCTTCGCCCCGAGCCCGACCAGCTCGAGCAATTCAAGCGGCTCGAGCTCCGGACCTGACTGCCCCTTCGCCACGCGCGCCGCGAACGCGATGTTCTCGTACGCCGTGAACGTCGGCAGCAGGTTCGCGCCCTGGAACACGAACGCGATCCCGGCCGCGCGAGCCTGCCCGCGCGCGACGGCGTCAAATGAGGACATCGGCCCGCCGCACCATGTGACCTTGCCGGCGGTCGGGACCACGAGACCGCCGAGCACGTGCAGCAGCGTCGTCTTGCCGGACCCCGACGGCCCGAACAGGGCAACCCGCTCGCGCTCGCCGACGCTGAAGTCGACCCCGGCCAAGGCCGTGACGCGCGCCTCGCCGTCTCCGTGGACCACCTCGACTGCGCGGCAGGCGCCGAGCTCGGCCACCGCGCTGGGCGCGTTCAAATGACCACCCGCCCGTCGAGCATCTCGACCACCCGTCCCGCGGCAGCGGCGACGCGCTCGGAGTGAGTCACGACCACCACGGTGCTGCGGCGTTCTGTGCGAAGCTGCGTGAGCGCCTCGAGCACGATCTGTTCGTTGCGCGCGTCGAGCTCGCCGGTCGGCTCGTCGGCGAGGACCAGGGGCGCCCCGCGCGCGAACGCGCCGGCGATCGCAACGCGCTGCTGCTCCCCGCCCGACAGCGCGCCCGCCCGGTGCGACCCGCGAGCAGCGAGGCCGAACACCGCGAGCGCGTCGTCCGCGGCCTGCGCTACGTCGCCGCCGCTCCCGGAGAGCCGCAGCGCCGCGGCCACGTTCTCGCGCGCGGACAGCGCCGGCCACAGGTTCTCGCTCTGGAACACGAGCGCTATCTCGCGCGCCCGATACCGCGCCAGCTCGTCGTCATCGAGACGGGTCAGCGACCGCTCGCCGACCCGGACCTCCCCGGCGGACGGCTGGTCGAGCGCAGCCGCGAGCGCCAGCATCGTGCTCTTGCCACAGCCGGACGGGCCGAGCACCGCGACCAGCTCGCCGCGCTCCACCCGCAGATCGAGGCCCCGCAGCGCCACCGTCTCGACGGGGCCCGAGCGGTAGATCTTGAACACATCGTGGAACTGCAGCGCCGGCCACTCCAGCCGCGCGACGGGGCGCTCGGGCGCGCGCCAGAGGCTGACGATCCTCCGCTCCGAGGTCGTCATCTCCAGGTGAAGCTCTGGATCATCATCCGGTAGGCGTCGACGTTGTCGACGCCCGCGGGTGTGCCGAGGTCCACGGTCGCTACCCGACCGCCAGAGCCCTGCAACACGTAGCGGTCGACGACCAGCTTCACGCGCTTGCCGGTGACCGGGTTCGGCGCGCTCTCCGTCGTGTACACGGCCTTCACGGCTCCCGACGACGCCGGCAGCGCGAACTTCTGTGGCGCCGTGAATGTGAGCGTCGGGCTCGAGCTCTTCACAGCGATCAGCGCTGCGCCGACCGACGCCGGCGACGGCGCCGGCCCGCGCGCGACCACCACGCGGACGAGGTTGTTCCTATCGCTGATCGTGAGCTTGTCCGAGCCGGACCCCTGGATGGTCCAGCCCTCCGGGTACTTCAACGAGTAGCCGCCATGGGCGTTGTTGAGAACGAGGAACACCTGGCTGTCCGGAATGTCGCCGGTCGCGGCCGATTGCGCCTCGGCCGACAGCGCCCCGGGAGCGCTGCCCCCGGTGGCCGTTGTCGACGGGGAGGTGGAGCTCGTGGTCTTTGTCGGGGCGCCCGTGGAAGCTCCGCCCGCAGCGGACGACGAGCTACTCGACGAGGAGCCGCACCCGACCACGACGATCGAGGACGCGAGCACAACACCGAGAACCGAGAGCTTGTTCATGGCACGCAGACTCCCGATCTGACCTGACTATCTCCTGAACAGCTGGCTTCGAGGTGCAAACCCCGCGCCAAACACCGTGATACTTGTCCGCAACGATGGAGCCAAGCCTGCTCATCGCCGAGGACGACGCACCCCTGCGCGACGTGCTGGTCCGCAGCCTGCGCGCCGAAGGGTTCGCGGCGCGGGCCGTGGCGAGCGGGCGCGAGCTGCTCGACCAGGCGCTGATCACCCCGCCCGCCGCGTTCGTGATCGACATCGGCCTCCTGGACTCCGACGGCCGCGACGTATGCCAGGCGCTCAGGGCGCAGGGGATCGCCGCACCGGTCCTGTTCCTGACCGCACGTGACACGCTCACCGACCGCTTGAGCGGCTTCACCGTCGGCGGCGACGACTACGTCACGAAGCCGTTCGACATCGAGGAGGTGGTCGCGCGCCTGCAGGCGCTGCTCCGCCGCAGCGACCGAGCGAGCCGCGACACTGGGTCCGTCGACGGCGCCGGCGTCGTCCTCGACCCCGCGGAGCTGACGGCGTCGGTCGGCGACCGAACGCAACCCGTGACCCCGACCGAGTTTCGGCTGCTGGGCGCGCTCGCCGCCCGGCCGGGCAAGGCGCTCACGCGCGCCGAGCTCATTCGCACGGCCTGGCCGCACGGCGCGATCGTGCAGGACAACACGCTCGACGTTTACGTCGCAAGGATCCGGCGCAAGCTCCGGGCCCTACCGGATGCGCCGGAGATCAAGACCGTGCACGGGGTCGGATACCGCCTGCAATGACGCTCCGCGCTCGTGTGCTGCTCACGGTGCTGGCCGCGATCGCGCTCGCGCTCGCGGGGCTCACTGTCGGCTTCAACGTCGTGCTCGCGAACCGGCTCGACACCGCTGCGACCGGGGTTGTCCAGGCCCGTGCGTCCGCCGAGTTCGCGGGGCTGCATGTCGCCGGCGGCCGGATCGAGCTCGGCGAGACGCCCGACGAGGCCGGCCCCGACACCCAGATCTGGGTGTTCCACGGCGCCCGCGCGCTCGAAGCCCCGCAGTCCGTGCCCGCGGCCAACAACGCGGCGGCCGCAGCGATGGCGCTGGCTCAACCGTCAACCCGCGACATCTCCGCGACGCGGACGCGGCTGTACTCGCTCCCGGTGGTGGCCGGCGCTCGCCGCCTCGGGACGGTGATCGCCGGCGTATCGCTGGCGCCCTACGACCAGACCCGGCACACGGCGCTCGTCGCCTCGGCGGTGCTCGGCCTACTCGTGCTGGTCGCGGTCGCCCTCGCCAGCTGGTGGCTGATCTCCAGAGCGCTGCGACCTGTCGCGCAGATGACGGCCCAGGCCGCAGAATGGAGCGATCGCGATCTCAACCGCCGGTTCTCCCTCGGGCAGCCGCGCGACGAGCTCACCCAGCTCGCGTTCACCCTCGACCGGCTGCTCGACCGCATCGCGGCCAGCCTCCGGCACGAGCAACGCCTGTCGGCGGAGCTCTCGCACGAGCTGCGGACTCCCCTGGCGAACATCGCCGCCCAGGCCCAGTTCGCGCTCCGCCACACCGACCAGGACGCGAACGGGCGGCGCGCCCTCGAGCAAGTCCTCGCCAGCGCCACGCAGATGGGACGCACGCTCGACACGCTGATCGCCGCCGCTCGCGCCGAGCTCGATCCGTCGCGCGCAACCACCGATGCGGCCGCCGGTGCCCGTGCCGCGGCCGCGGCGCTCGGGTCCGAGCGTGATGTCACGTTGACGATCAGCGCATCGCCGGGCATCCGCGTCGCCGGCGAGCAAGCCCTCGTCGAGCGAATTCTCGCGCCGCTGGTCGAAAACGCGTACCGGCACGCGGCCGCCATTGTGCGAATCGGCGTGCAGCGCCACGCAGGCACGGTCGCCTTCACAGTCGAGGACGACGGGCCCGGCGTCCGCGATACCGACCGCGAGGTGATCTTCGAACCGGGCCGCAGGGCGGCCGGGCCCAGCGCCGGCTCTCGCGCAACGGCGGTGGCATCTCACGGCGCCGGGCTGGGGCTCGCGCTCTCGCGCCGGCTCGCCCGCACCGCCGGCGGCGACGTTGAGGCTGAGCACAGCGACGCCGGCGGACGATTCGTCGTGCGGCTCCCCGCCGTCTAGTGCCCGCGGCGGCCAGCATCAGCCGCAAGCGCCAGCAACGAACACCAACCAACGACGGCGCCGACCCCACCGCCGCATTTGATGTGGTGGACGCATCACCGGGCGACCGCTCCCTCCCGGCGCCGCGGCCGCTTTCGGGAAACAGCCACCCGCGATGGCGCCCTCAGCAGCCAATACCCCGCGCGAGCAGGAAGGCAGGTGTAAGCGCCGCCTTCACCAGCGACGTGCGTATCGCCGCATAGCAGGACGGCCGCTCACTGTGTGAGCGTCAGGCAGCGCGGTCGGCCGTCTCCCTCTCTCGTCGGACCAGCAGGAGCAACGGCCCCCTCGCTGCTGGATTTCCAGGATGCGGTGGCGCATCGTCGGCTGCTCGGCCTCGCCGCCCGGAACTTGCCGCGCGAAATCATCGACCAATGCGCGGCTCGGTGGGCACCGCTCACCACGCTGTAGAGCTTGGACGGTCAACCGTCCAAGCTCTCAGAGGAGGGAGCCATGTCTTCTGTTCAGCCCCTCATCGATGGCTGCGTGGGGTGCCGCGGGAGTTGTCTACGACAACCTCAGATCCGTGTGGCCAAGCGCGACCGCCGGCAGGTGGTGCGCTGGAACCCGCGGTTTCTGTGTCGCGCGTCGGCGCCGGCGCTCGCTCACAGGCGCCGGGTCCGAGCCTGAGCAAGCACTCCGTCCCTCGCGGGTCGCCGGTGCTTCGCCTCGCGAAGCAGCACTGCTTCTGCGCAACACCAACTCCGAGCTACGCCGACTCCCGCATCATCGCGGGGATGGAGCGGTCTCGCGCCCGACGACGAGATGAGTGATCGTCGTCCAGCCGGGGTGTCTCGTCGGGTTGGTGACGGTGCCCGCGTTCGTGAGGATGCAGCAGCCAGCATTGTTGAGCGTGGCCGCGACGCTGGCTTCTGCGACGCCGGTGTGAGCAGCGCTCTCCCCGCCATCGCCCGGGGGACGCCCGGAGCTGCCCGCGAGCGGTAGCCAGCGTCAGCTCTCTTGGATGCGTCCGGCGAAGTAGAAGGCCGTCCCCTGTGGCCTGGAGTTCGACTTCCTTCTGAGTTGCTACCTGGAGTTCGGTGGGCTGTCCGATGCTTCCGGGCGGTCCTCCCGCGGTATTCGGTCTATGCGTCCTGTGAATGGCAAGTGCAGGCGCACCTGCTGTCGCTCGCGTGGTGCAGCAGCCACCATGACTTCCCGGACCGATGTCACACGGACTACGTGATGAGTCCTGTGGAGCGGATCCAGTGGAGGCCTACGCTGAGCGATGCAAGGGCAGGATCGATGGGTGTGCACCGTGGATTTCGGAATGCGCGCGCACGCTGATCTGGGCATGGCCACTGGTCGAGAGACTCAGAGCTGGTTGCGCGCGATCCGCGATGTCCAGATCGTGCTGAGGGACGTCTTGAGGCTGCAGGTTGCGATGAGTCGTCCGCGCTCCTCGTTGTCGAGGTGCCATCGGTTATCGATGGCCGCGATGGGCTGCGAGCGCGCGCACAGTACGTCTAGCTCGGATCGAGAGTATCCCACGGTGACGGCGAACCGCTGAGGGAGGTGCTCCGGGCGCCAGTACTGCCAGCTGAGGTGGCCGCTGAGGATGACGCCGAGCCCGCGGCCGTAGAACTGAAGAGCCGACGCCTCGCCATAGTTGCCCGCGAGAATCACGGCGTTGGCACGCTCGGGCGCGGGGAGCGCGGACCAGGCGTGCTCCACCTGGGTGGTCATTTCCGGCCAGCCGATCTCGTCCTTGAAGTAGCCCACCTTCCATACGCCCGAGCTCAGGAGATGCTCGATCGAGTAGAAGGGGACGATGATCGGCGCCGCGAGCACGATCACCGCGAGCTGAAGCGCGGCCACCGCAGCGGCGAGGAGCGCTCGGCGGGGACCACGGAGCCACTGGTCGACGGCGACGGCTCCCGCGGCGACTGCCAGCGCGTCGGCTGGGAGGGGGTAGTAGCTGCGTCCCCGCTCCACAAGGAAGATCACGCTCACGATCACCGGAATCATCGCGAGCACGCGCAGCCCCCGTCGCCACAGCCAGATGATGCCGACGATGGCGATCACGGTCGTCGAGCCGAGGAACAGCAGCTGCTCGGCGAGGTAAGCCGGGCGTGAGGTGTCCGACGCGGTCCTGGTGTTCTGGCTTGAGAAGAAATGAATACTGGGCCAGCCGTGCTGCGCCTGCCAGATCAGGTTGGGGAGCAGTAGGATCAGCGCGATCGCGAGCGCTATCCACGGCCACGGCGTCATCAGCTGGCGGCGCTCGCGGGTGAGCGCAAGGGCCGCCGCGAGGCCGAGGATCAGGAAGGCGATCGTGTACTTGGCCTCCAGGCCGACGCCTGCGATCACGCCGAGCGCGACCCACAACCGGGGCTCGCGGCGGACGATCAGACGAGCGGCGACGTAGAGGAACGCGACCCACGCCAGCGCATCGAGCCACGTGGGGTGAAAGATGCTCGCCGAGCCCAGGATGTAGGGCGTCAGCGACCATGAGATCGCGGCGATCCACTGAGCTCTGCGGCTCCCGCCCAGCTCGCGGGCGATCAAGGCGGCCAGCACGACCGTGGCCGCGCCGGCGGCCAGGCTGATCGCCCGCAGCGCGATGAGCGAACCGGGGGCCAGCTTGTCCATCACCCAGCCGACCCAGGCGATCAAAGGGGGAAAGTCGACATACCCGAGCGCCGGGTGGTGGGCGGCGGAAAAGAAGTAGAGCTCATCGCGATCCCAGCCATAGCGCGCCATAAACGGCGCGGTCACGGCGACCAGCACCGCGACGCCGGCCACACCCGCCACGATGGCCGATGACACCGGAGTCCGCCCCCGCGACGCCGGGTCGGGCGGACTTGATCGCACCTGTTCGCGCGCGACGGGCACCGTGTCAGCTCGCGGGCTCACCGCGGGAGCGGCCGGGTCTCCCCGAGCGGATGATCCCATCCCTGGCCTGCTCTCGAGCCGCATCGCACCCCCCGCACGGGGGCGTGCACAGCGCAGTCCGGTGAAGCTCGTGGTCGCGTGTCGGGGTGCTGCTCACGCGAACCGCTCGACGATCCCAACCGCCACCTCGTGTGGGGCGTCCTCGAGGAAGAAATGCTTTGCGTGCGGAAGCTCTCTGAGATCGAGGTCTGAGAACGTCTCGCGCATCCGCGGCAGCACGGTGTCGGCTGGGAACGCAGGGTCTCGCATCGGGTATGTGATCAGCACCCGCGTGTCGGCGAGCTTGCCCTGGACTCCGCGTTCGAGTGTGCTCAGGAAAGGCGTGGCCGTGATGATTTGCTTCGGCAGCTCGGCGACTCCGATGCGGTCCTGCGGCGTTGGTTGCACGGCACGGTAGTGGCGAAACTCCTCGGGCGAGAGCTGGCGGCTGATCCCCGACGGGAGTATTCGCTCCACGAAAAGGTTTCGATTGATGATCGCCCGCTGCAGCGGCCAACTGGACATGATCTTGCTGAACATCCGCGCGCGCCGATCTGGCGGCCAGAAGAACGTGTTGCCGAGCGCCAGACCAGCGACGCGGCACGGGTTCGCGCACGCGACGGACAGGCCGATCGGACCGCCCCAGTCATGTCCCATCACGATCAGCTCGGAGAGGTCCAGCTCGGCAACGAGCTCTCCGACCACGGTGGCGTGCTCGGCGGGCGTGTAGCCGTAGTGGGCGGGTCGCTCGGAGAGCCCGAACCCGGGGTAGTCGACAGCGACGCACCGGAACCGGTCGCGAAGCTCGCCGATCACGTGACGGTAGAGAAAGCTCCAGGTCGGGTTGCCGTGGCACATCAGGATCGGCTGGCCACTGCCCTCATCCACATAGTGGACGCGGCCGACGGAGCTCTGAAGCCAACGCGATTGGAACGGATACAGCTCGTCTGACGGCACGAATGTCATCGCTGCCTCCTCAGTGCGGATGGGTTCTCGATCAAAACGACGAATAGGACGCCTGTGAGGGGACAGCTCTTCCCGGACCGCCCTGGGAGGCTCAGAGCTTCGCGATCTGCCGAACCAGGAATCGACGTTCAGGTTCGGAGACCGTCAGTGCGAGCGCGCGCTCGAATGCCGTGCGCGCTTCCTCACGTCGACCAACGCGGCGCAGCAGCTCCGCGCGCGTCGAGTGGAGATAGCGGTAGCCGGGCAAGTCCAGCGCATCGACGATTTCAAGTGCCCGATAGGTGTCCCCTTTCTGCGCCACCGCCACCGCGCGGTTGAGCTCCACCACCGGCGAGCCGGTGATCTCAGCCAGCCGCTCGTACAACGCGGCGATCTCGCTCCAGTCGATCCGCTCATCGGTCTGCAGCGACGCGACCGCGGCCTGCAGAACGTACGGACCGCGACCCCGCAGCGCCAGAGCCCGGTCGAGCTGCTCGCGTCCGGCCGCGATCCCGCCGGCGTCCCACAGCGAGCGATCCTGGTCGCCCAGCAACACCAGATCTTGCCCGGAGTACCGCGCGCGGCGGCGGGCGTGGTGGATCAGCATCAGCGCCAGCAATCCCTTAGCCTCCGGCTCATCGGGCATCAACGAGGCGAGCACGTCGCCCAGTCGGATTGCCTCGGCGGCGAGGTCTCCGCGGCCGCTGTAGCCCTGGTTGAAGATCAAGTAGATGACCGCCAGCACCGCATGCAAGCGGTCCGGAAGCAGATGGTCGGCGGGAACGGTGAATGGAATTCCCGCCTGCTTGATCTTCAGCTTGGCGCGCGAGAGGCGCCGCTTCATCGTCTCCTCGGAGATCAGGAATGCCCGCGCGATCTCCTCGGTCGTCAATCCGCCGAGCGCGCGAAGGGTCAGCGCGACCTGCGCCTCGGTGGCCAGCGCCGGGTGGCAGCAGGTGAAGATGAGCTCGAGGCGCTCATCCTCGATCTCGGTTTCGTCGATCTCATCCACCGTGGCCTCCGGCACCTCCAGCCGCTGGGTCTTCTTGGCCAGGGTCCGCTCGCGGCGGATCCGGTCGATCGCGCGGTTGCGCGCAGTCGCTACCAGCCACCCCACCGGGTTCGCCGGGGTTCCGTCGCGGCGCCAGCGGTCGGCGGCGATCGCGAACGCGTCGGCGGTGGCTTCCTCGGCGAGATGGAAATCGCCGAGGAAGCCCACCATGGAGGCCAGCACCCGGCCCCACTGCTCGCGGAAGACTTGCTCGATCAGCTCGGCTGCTCCACGATCGGACGAACTTCGACCTTGCCGCCAAGCCGGGCGGAAGGAATCCGCGCCGCGAGCTCGAGCGCCTCGTCGAGGTTGGCCACGTCGAACATGTAGTAGCCGCCGAACACCTCCTTGGTATCCGCGAACGGGCCGTCCGTCGTCAGCGCCGTGCCGTTCTTGACCTCTACGGTTGTGGCAGTCTCAACGGGATGCAGCTGCGCGCCGCCGACACACCGCGAGTCCCGCGAGAGCTCGAAGTACTCGGCGTATACCGCCTCGCGCTCCTGATCAGGCAGCGCCTCGTGCGAACCCGGCTGGTCGTAAATCAACAATGCGTACTTCATCGTGAACCTCCTGGAAGCGTGGAAGTGATCATCCCCAAGACGAACAAGCACCGCGTGAGGGGACAAACGCCAGCAACCCCAACCCAGCGATCGTTCGGCCCAGCTCCAACGCCGGAGTTTGCGTCGACTGCCGCGCTCTTGACCGCCTGCGCTGGGGCGCGCGGTCGGGCTCCGGACTGACGTCGCTGACCCGGGGCGCGCCGCGTCATGCGGCGGCCAGGCTTGGCTTAAACGGCTGCTCGCGGGCGAGCGGCGACAACCGCTGCGCAGCGCCGTGTGCGAGTTCATCCGCCCCATCCTCTCCCCCACCCTGGTCGAGCTCAACCGCGACGCGCTCGTGATCGACCGCAACACCCGAAGCACCGTCGACCTAGACCAGCACCGTGGCGACTCAAGCCTCGAGGACCTCGACCTCGGGGACGACGTCGCCTAGGACCGCCTGATGCGGCCCCAGCCTCCCGTTCCCCGCACTTGCGGCTGAGAGCGGGAGGCCACCGGGCACCCCTTTTTGCCCATGCTCTCGGTCCAGCACGTGCGGTAGCACCGCGGCCGCATTGAGTCTCCTAGCAGTGGCCGCTGATGCTCGGTCGCCGCCGCGCTCGTGAGTCTCGCGACTGGCGAGGGAAGGCA
>JAFAXX010000109.1 GCA_019240655.1 Solirubrobacterales bacterium | reverse complement strand
GTGAGGAAGTTGAAGATCGTGAACGCGCCCGCCAGCACCGTTCCCGCGAGCCCGAGCGCGGCGATCTGCGGGCGGCCGAGGTGCCCGACGATCGCTGTGTCGGCGAGGACGTAGAGCGGTTCCGCCGCGAGCGCGCCGAGCGCGGGCAGCGCGTAGGCGCAGCGGAAGATCGCCGCCGTCGACGGCGAGGCGTGGCTGAGGCGCACGAGGATGCTCGAGAAGGCAATCGCGACCGCGCCCGCGAGCGCGCAGGCCCGAGCCACGCGCTCCTGCCCGAGGCGCAGCCGCCCCACGCGCGGCTCAGGCGGCGGCCGACGGCGCGCCGACCGCGTGGAAGCCACCGTCGACGTGGATGATCTCGCCGCTGATCGCCCGTGCGAAGTCGGAGAGCAGGAAGCAGACCGCGCTGGCCACCGGCCCCGGATCGGAGACGTCCCAGCCGAGCGGTGCCTGCGCCTGCCAGAGCGAAGCCAACTGCTCGAACCCCGGGATGCCGCGTGCGGCCACGGTGCCGAGCGGCCCCGCGGAGACGAGGTTGACCCGGATCCCGCGGGGGCCGAGATCGCGGGCCAGGTAGCGGCAAACCGATTCGAGCGCCGCCTTGGCCACGCCCATCCAGTCGTAGATCGGCCACGCCACCGTGGCGTCGAAGTCCATGCCGACGATGCTCGCGCCCTCTCCCATCAGCGGCTCGAGCGCCGCGGCCAGCGCCTTCAAGGAGAACGCGCTGGTCTGGAAGGCCTGGGCGGCGCTGTCCGCCGGGGCGGTCATGAACCGGCCCCCGAGCGCGTCTTCGGGCGCGTAGGCGATCGCGTGCAGCGCGCCGTCGATGCCGCCCCAGCGCTCGCGCAGGGAATCGGTCAGCGCCGCCAGGTCCTGCTCGCGGTTGACGTCGAGCTCGAGGACGTCGACCGGCTCGGGCAGCCGCGCGGCGGCGCGCTCGGTCATCCGCCGCACCCGGCCGAAGCTCGTCAGCACCACCGAGGCGCCCTCCCGTTGCGCCTGCTCGGCGGCGTGGAAGGCGATCGAGTCCTTGGTGATCACGCCCGTGATCAGGAGGCGCTTGCCCTCCAGGATCAAGGCCGCGGCCTCGCGTGGGTCCGCATCGCCCAGACGAGCCGCTCCCGGGTGTCGCCCGGCTCGATGATCTCGTCCACGAACCCGGCGGCCGCCGCGGCCTCGGCGCGCAGGTGCTCGTCGGCGTAGACCTCGGCGAGGCGCGCGCGCTCGGCCTCGGCGTCGGGGGCCAGACGCAGCTCGCGGCGGTGCACGATTCCCACGGCGGCCGCCGCGCTCATGATCCCGAGCTCGGCATCGGGCCACGCCAGGACCAGGTCGGCGCCGAGGTCGCGGGAGTTCATGGTTATGTAGGCGCCGCCGTAGGACTTGCGCAGGATCACCGTCACCTTTGGCACCGTCGCCGCGGCGAAGGCGCGGACCAGCGCGGCGCCGTGGCGGATGACGCCGGCCCGCTCCTGGCGAGAACCCGGCATGAACCCCGGGGTGTCGACCACCGCGATCAGCGGGAGCCCGAACGAATTGGCGAAGCCCACGAAGCGGGCCGCCTTCTCCGATCCCTCGGCGTCGAGCACGCCACCCAGGTGGCGGGGCTGGTTGGCGACGATCGCCACCGGCTGGCCGCCCACCCGGGCAAGCGCGGTGACCACATTGCGGGCCCACCGTGGGCAGAGCTCGAGCAGCGAGCCGGCGTCGACGATGCCCTCGAGGGCGAGCCGGACGTCATAGCTGCGCCGTGGCTCGGACGGGACGATCGAGCCGGGATCGGCCAGCTCCGGATCGACCGCGGCAAGGCGCGGCGCGGGCTCGCCGACCGCCGCGGGCAGGTACCCGAGGAGCTCGCGGACCCGCGCGGCCGCGCTCACTTCGTCGGGCGCGACCAGCTGGCAGACCCCGTTTCGCTCGTGCACCTGCGGCCCGCCCAGGGCCGCGGCATCGATGTCTTCGCCGAGCGCTTCGCGGACGACGCCGGGGCCGGTGAGGAACATGGCGGCGTCCTCGGTCATCACGATCAGGTCGGTGAGCGCGGGCGAGTAAGCCCCGCCGCCCGCCGAGGACCCGGAGACCACCGAGATCTGCGGGACCACGCCGGTCAGCGCGACGGTGTGCCGGAAGATCCGGCCGTAACCGGCGAGCGCGGCGGTGCCCTCCTGCATCCGGGCGCCCCCCGACTCGACGAAGCCGACGACCGGAATCCGCGCGCGGCCGGCCGTCTCCAGCACCCGCACGACCGTGTCGGCATGGCGCTCCCCGAGCGAGCCGCCGAGGAAGGCGCCGTCCTGCGCGTAGCAGGCGATCGGTCGCCCGTCGACCAGCCCGGTCGCCCCGACCACGCCGTCGCCCGCGGCGGCCCGCCCGCCGAGCTTCGAGGAGACGACGCGTGAGCGCAGCACCTGCACGCTCCCGGTATCGCACAGCGCCTCGAGCCGCTCGAGCGGCGAGCGGCGGCGCGCCGGCGGCGAGGGCCGAAGCGCGGTGGCGCTCACGCCGGGGCTCCTCGGAGCACCAGCGCCACGTTGTGACCGCCGAACGCGAACGAGTTCGAGATCGCCACCGGTGGGTGACCGTTGACGATCAGCGGCCGCGCCTCGCCCGGCACGTAGTCGAGGTCGAGCTCCGGGTCGGGTACCTCGTAGCCGAGGGTCGGCGGGATGATCCTGGTGCTCAGCGTCTGCACCGTCGCCACCGCCTCGACCGCTCCGGCGGCGCCGAGCAGGTGGCCGATCGCGGACTTGGTCGAGGAGACGGGGATCCGCCTGGCCCGCGCGTCGCCCAGCGCCCGCTTCAGGGCCGCGGTCTCGGCGGCGTCGTTCAGCTGCGTGGAGGTCCCGTGGGCGTTGACGTAGGCGACGTCAGCCGGCGTCACCCCCGCGTCCTCGAGGGCGAGCTCGATCGCGCGCGCGGCCGGCGTCCCGCTCGGCTCCGGCGCGGTCAGGTGGTAGGCGTCCGAGGTCGACCCGTAGCCGGCCACCTCGCCGAGGATCGCCGCCCCCCGCGCCCGGGCGCACTCGGCCGCCTCGAGCACGAGCATGCCGGCGCCCTCGCCCATCACGAAGCCGTCGCGACGCAGGTCGAAGGGACGTGAGATCCCGGTCGCAGACAGCGCCTGCATAGCGGCGAACGAGCTGAAGCCGAACTCGGTCAGGGTGGCCTCCGAGCCGCCCACCACGACGGCGTCCGCGTCGGCGTATTGGATCATCCGGGTGGCGAGGCCGATCGCGTGGGCGCCGCTGGCGCAGGCCGAGACGATCCCGTAGCTCTGACCCCGCAGCCCGAACTTCATCGCGATCGCCGCCGCCCCCGCGTTCGGCATGTACTGGGGGATGCCGAGCGGCGAGACCATCTTCCCCCCGCGGTCGCGCATCACGTCGTGCTGGTTCTCGACGGTCTCCAGGCCGCCGATCCCGGTGGCCACGAGGCAGGCGGCGCGGAACGGGTCGTAGGGCAGCTCCTCGAGCCACCCGGCCTGCCCGAGCGCCTCGCCGGCCGCCACCAGCGCCAGCTGCGAGAAGCGGTCGAGCCGGCGGGCCTCCTTGACCGAGAGGAACTCGTTCGGCTCGAACGCCGTGCAGACGCCGGCGCCGTCGACGATCCCGCACTCGCCCGAGGCCCAGCGCTCGTGGAGCGCCGGCGCGCCGACCCCGAGCGGCGTAACCGCGCCGAGTCCGGTTATGACGACCTGTCGCTTCACCCGGCCCGGCTGACGATCATGTCGACGGCGTCGCCGACGGTCTTGAGCTCCTTCATGTCCTCGCCCTTGAGCACGACGCCGTACTCGTCCTCGACCACCTGGGCGAGCTCGACCAGGTCGAGGGAATCGATGTCGAGCTCCTCGAAGCTCGACTCGCGGGTGATCTGGCTGGCGTCGGGGCCGAAGCTCGCGAGCGTCTCGACGACGCGGGTCTCGACCTGATCGGCGGTTACGGTTGCCATGGTTTCTCCTTTTCGATGTAGGGATTCACAGTCATGCGGCCAGCCCGCCGTCGACGGACAGGACGGCACCGGTCACGTAGCTGGCCTCCTCCGAGGCCAGGAAGCGCACGCAGGCGGCGACCTCCTCGGGCCTGCCTACGCGCTTGGCCGGAATCGCGGCCAGCACCTCGGTCGGGACCTCGGCCGTCATGTCGGTCTCGATGACGCCCGGCGCCACGGCGTTGATCGTCACCCCGCGGCGCGCCACCTCGACCGCCGAGGTCTTGGTCAGCGCGATCAGCCCGGCCTTGGCGGCCGCGTAATTGGCCTGACCGGGATTGGCCCGCAGGCCCGAGACCGAGGAGATGTTGATGATCCGGCCCGAGCGCGCGCGCATCATCGATTTGAGCGCGCGGCGCATGAAGCGGAACGCGGCGTTCAGGTCCGTGTCGATCACCGCGTCCCATTCCTCGTCGCCGAGTGACGGGGTGAGGTCGTCGCGGTTGATGCCGGCGTTGTTGACCAGCACGAGCACGGGCGAGCCGAAGTGGGACTCGAGCGCCCTGAACAGCTCATCGGGTGCCGTGCGGTCCGCCACGTCTCCGGCCAGCGCCAGGGCACGGCCGCCCTCGCCTTCGATGTCGGCCACCACCGTGTCGGCCGGGCCGCGGTCGCTGCGGTAATTGACCCCGACTGGCCAGCCGTCGCGGGCCAGCGCCCGCGCGATCGCGGCGCCGATGCCGCGGGAGGCGCCGGTGACCAGCGCGCAGCCCGAACGCGCATCAGCCATCACCCTGGCCGCCCCACTCGATCACGCCTCCGCCCCACGTGAACCCGGCGCCGAACGCCGCCACCAGCACGAGCGCGCCCGCTCGCAGGCGCCCGGTGCGCGCAGCGTCGGCCAGGCCCACCGGGAGCGTCGCCGCGGACGAGTTGCCGAAGGTCTCGATGCAGTCGACGATGCGCTCGCTTGGCACCCCGAGCCGCTCGCCCAGCGCGCGCAGGATGCGGCCGTTGGCCTGGTGATAGACGAACAGGTCGATGTCCTCGAGCGACAGTCCGGCGCGCTCGAGCGCGGCGAAGGTCACCTCGGTCATCCGCGCGACCGCGTGGCGGTACACCTCGGGCCCGTCCATCCGGACCTTGCGGTCGTGGTGGCCGACCTGGATCGCCGGCGCCCCGGATCCGTCGGAACCGAGCACGATCGGCCCGATCACACCGTTGCCGCCGTCGGCCGGGCCGAGCACGACCGCACCGGCGGCGTCGCCGAACAACGGAGCGGTGCGCTTGTCCCCGTAGTCGGTCACCCGGCTGATGAAGTCGGCTCCGATCACCAGGACGTGATCTGAGCGGCCGATCTCGATCGACGACGCCCCGAGCGCCACCCCGGAGAGGAACGCCGTGCACGCGGCGCCGAGGTCGACGGCGCCGGCGCCCTCGGCCCCGAGCGCGTGTGCGACCAGCGGCGCCGTATTGGGCGTCAGCTCGTCCTGGGTCATCGTCCCGACGAGGACCAGATCGAGGTCGGCGGCATCGACGCCGGCTCGGCGCAGCGCGTCCGCGCCGGCGCGCGCGGCATAGTCGGCCAGGCGCTCGTCGGCGCGGGCCACCGGCCGCTCGCGCACACCGGTGCGCGACAGGATCCAGGCCTCGCTCACCCCCAGCCGAGCCGCGAGCTCGGCGCTGGTCAGGCGCTCCTCGGGCACCACCGCAGCCACCGACAGCATCGCCGCGCTGCGCGCCTCGCGCGTCGTGAGCGTGAGCGAAGCGCGCTCTGAACCAGTGGCCGCGGAAACTCGCATTTAGTCTCAGCCTACGCAGGAGTTCGCGGCCGGATACAGCGGCCCTGCGGACTTCCCCCCGTTCGGGGGGCGCGATGTGCTCCAATTCACCTCCGCGCTCGTGAGCCTGCCGAAGCCCGACCAATCGTCCGCCGCGCTGGTCACCGGCGCATCCGCCGGCATCGGCGGCGCGATCGCCCGCGAGCTCGCCGCTCGCGGCCACAACCTGGTACTCGTCGCCCGCCGCCAGGAGCGCCTCGACGAGCTCGCCGACCGACTCGAGGGCGAGCACGGAGTGCGCGCGCACGCGATCGCCTGCGATCTCAGCGAGGCGCGAACGCGTGACAGGCTCCCACGACAGATCGCGGGCCTCGGCGTCGCCGTCGAGGTCCTGGTCAACAACGCCGGCTTCGCCACCGGCGGCCCGTTCCACGAATCCGATCCGGCGCGGGAGCTCCAGCAGGTCCGCCTGCTGGTGGAAGCGGTGGTCGCGCTGACCTCGGCGTTCCTGCCCGCGATGGTGGAGCGCGGCCGCGGCGCGATCCTCAACATCGCGTCCACGGCGGGCATGCAGCCGATGCCGTACTCGGCCGGATACTCGGCCGCCAAGGCGTACGTGCTCGCCTTCTCGGAGGCGATCCACCAGGAGGTGCGCGCATCCGGGGTTACGGTGACCGCGCTCGCCCCGGGCCCGGTCGAGACCGAGTTCTGGGAGCTCGCCGGCTGGGAGGCCAGGGGCGGGAGGTCCTTCGAGCAGACGGTTCCGCGGACGGCGTTCATCTCGGCGCAGGATGCCGCCCGCGCCGGCGTCAAGGGCCTCGAGTCGGGCGAGCGCGTGGTCGTTCCCGGCCTCCCGATGCGCACGGCGATGCTCGCCTCCCGCTACGTTCCGCACGCGGTCAAGCTGCCCGCCATGGAGTGGCTGCGGCGGCCGGGCCGGGGCCGCTGAGCGCCGGCGCCGCGGGCTTGGCCGCCGAGGACGCCCTCCGCCGCCTCGACGCGCTGCTCGCGGTCGGGCTGGGACTGGCCCGCTCCGCTCGCACCGGCCGGGTGGCGCTTGCCCGCGCGGCAGCGGCGATCGACCCGGACTGGCTGCCCGGGCGCAGCGGCCGGCGGCTCGCGGCGGAGCTGCGGGCGGCGAGCGAGCGGCCGCTCGAGCCGCTCCCGCCGCGGCGCATCGAGCGGATCCTGCGCGACGCCTGGGGCACCAGCCCGACCGAAGAGCTCGACGAGCTCGACGGCAACCCCGTGGCCCTCACCCCCGGCTCCCAGGTGCACGTCGGGCGCCGCGGCGGCCACCCGGTCGCGATCAAGGTGCTCCGCCCCGGGCTGGCCGCCGCCCTGCGCCAGGACCTGGCTCTGCTCGAGGCGCTCGCCGCGCCCCTCGCCACGGCGTTCCCGGGTCTCGACGCCGGCGCCGTGCTGCGGGAGGTGCGGGAGCGCACGCTCGCCGAGCTCGACCTGGAGAGCGAGGCCGAGGCCCAGCGCCGCTTTCACCGCGCGCTGCGGGGCCACCCGTTCCTGGTCGTCGCCCCTCCGGTGATGGCGCTCTGCCGCTCGGATGTCCTGGTCAGCGAGTGGGTCGACGGGGCTCCGCTATGGCACGCGCGCGATCCCGACCAGGCGGCCGCCCGCCTGGTCCGCTTTGCCCTCGGCGCTCCCGCCACGGGCATGATCCATGCCGACCTCAACCCCGACGACGTCCTCGTGCTCGCCGACGGCCGTCTGGCTATCCTCGACTTCGGAGCCACCCGGGAGGTCGACCGCGCGCGCGTCGCGCTGGCCGCCGAGGCCCTCGAGGCGTTCATCGCCCGGGACGCGGAGGCCCTCGGAGACCGGCTCGAGCGACTGGGATGGCTGCCGCGAGCCCGCGCCGGCGAGGCGCTCGCGCTGTCGACCACGCTGCTCGCCGAGCTCGGGGGCCCCGAGCCGGCGCGGCTCGACTCCGCCGCGGTCCTGGCCGCCCGCGACCGCGTGGCGGCGCACGACGAGGCGCTGGCGGAGCTCGCGGCCTGCGGACGTCTCGAGCCCGAGGACCTGTGGCCGGCCCGGGGGATCGGGCAGCTGTTCGGGACGATCGCGCTCGTCGGCGCCACCGGGGCGTGGCCGGAGCTGGCCCGCGGCGCGCTGCGCGAAGGCTGGTAGGTTGGTGGGCCTCGCTTCGCTCGGCGTCCGTGGCGGCCGCGCGTCATCAGCTGGGCGCCAAGCGCAGCGAGGCCCCGTGACGGAGCGCCGGGCTCAGGCGGCGTGCTCGGCGCTCTCGGGCACGATCAGGTCGACGGGCGGCGTGACCTTCCGCGCCGCGCCGTCGAGACGCCGGGCGATCCAGTCGAGCGCCACCGGCGTGCCGGCGAGCGCCCCGCTCAGGTGGTCGACGCCTCCGCGGGTCACGTACAGGCGGACGTCGCCACCGCGCGAGCTCCAGTCGTCGCGGAGACCGACGCTCTGGGCGAAGGACACGATCTGGTCCCGGCGGGCGTGGTGGAGCAGCACCGGTGCCGCCGGGGCGGTCTCTCCGAGGCGATTCTCGCGCAGCCTGGCTCGCCACGCGGGCATCTCGAGCACGTTCGGCTGGGTGAGGTCGGCGGCGCGCATGAACCGAGGGCCCCACATCATCGCCTGGAAGATCGAGGACTGGCGCAGCTGGGCGATCTGCCCGCGTGCCGGCGGGGTCAGGTAGGGGTCGAGGTCGAGCTCGGGATAGGCCGCGGCGTAGCCGATCCCCCCGTAGGCGATGAAGAAGGCGAAGAAGCTGCCGTCCAGACGCGGTCCCGCCGACTCCACGTCGGCCGCTGCGGCGCCGGCGGCGACGCCGAGAAGCGGCACGTCGGGGGCGTACTCGGGCTGCAGCTGAGCTGCCCACGCGGCGGCCGCGCCGCCCTCCGAATAGCCGATGATCGCCGCCGGCCCTTCGACCGGCAGCTCGGTGGGAGCGAGCTCGCGTGCGGCTCGCATCGCGTCGAGCACGTTCGGGCCGAGCGCGCGCCCGACCATGTAGGTGTGGTCCCCGGGGGTGCCGAGGCCCTGGTAGTCGGTCACGGCGATCGCCCAGCCGCGGGCCAGCAGCATCGCCATCAGCCCGGCCTCCCACTCCCGCCCGCGCGAGAGCAGCCGCGACGGCGCCGCCGCGTCGCCGATGCCGTGCGTGCCGACGCCGTAGCCGATCAGCGGCCGCGGCCCCCGTGCCCGGCCGGGCGGGACCAGGACCGCCCCGGAGACCGCGGTCGGCTCTCCGGTCGCCGAGGTGGAGCGGTAGAGAACGCGCCACGCCCTGACGCGCAGGCGCAGGCCAGGAGCGACGTACGCGTCCATCGGCTCCGCCCGGATCACCGATCCAGGCGCGTCCGCGGCGAGCGGGTCAGGCGGGCGATAGAAGCGCGGCGCCGACGGGCTCCACTTCCGTGGCGGCGAGACCAGCCTCAGGTGCGCACTGGCATGGCGCGCGATGTATAGGAAGCTCAAGCTTTCGTTCCTCTGCCCCGGTACCTGGCCGGCTTCGTGCCGATAGATACTTAACCTCCTGACTGGTAGGAATCTTTCACTTTGCCGGCCCTGATTCGAGCCTCGGCGCTGTTCACGCGAGCAGGCCGATCCGCTGGGCGCGCTGGACCGCCTCGGCGCGGTTGCGGGCCTGCAGCTTCCGGTACAGGGAGCTCGTGTGCTCCTTGACCGTATGCGGCGAGAGGAACAGCGTCTCGGCGATCTCCCGGTTGGTCGAGCCGCCGGCGATCAAATCGAGCACGGCGCGCTCACGCGGGCTGAGCAGTGGCGCCGGTTGTTCTGACCTGGCCGCGAACATGGTCATCCCGAGCCCGACGCGCCTCACCGCGATCGCCACCTCCGCGGCGTCCCAGTCCTTGGAGACGAACCCCGAGGCGCCGGCCGCGCGGGCGGCGGCCGGCGACATCCGCCCGGCGCCGGAGATCAACAGCACGCGGGTGCCGGGCGATACCCGGCGGATCGACTCGCACAGCTCGGCGCCCGACTCGCCGGCCAGGAAGAGATCGACCAGAGCGACGTGCGGCTCGAACGTGCGGGTCAGGTCGAGCGCTTCGGGGCCGGTCCGGGCGGCCACGCAGCGCTCGACCCAGGGCTGCTCGCCGAGCAGCACGCGGAAGCCCCACTGCACGACGTCGTGGTCGTCGACGACGAGGACCCGGAGCCGGCGCGGCTCCATCACTCGTCCTCGCGCCCCAGCGGGACGAGCAGGCGCACCCGCCAGCCGTCCGCCCCGGCCGGGCCGAACTCGACGACCCCGCCCTGCTGAAGCGCCTCGAAGGCGGCCAGGCGCAGCCCCATGCCGCCGTCGCGCCGCCGGGAGGCGGCGCCGTCGTTGCGGACCTCGAGCGTGAATGTGTCCGCGTCGCGGGCCAGCGTGATGTCGACCCGCGACGGCCGGGCGTGCTTGGCGATGTTGCGAAGCGCTTCCGCGAGCACCGACTGCGCGAGCGGCTCGAGGTCGGGCGGGACCGTGACCTCGCCGGGCCAGTGCACGACCACCGGCGGCCCGGGCGCGGCGCTGATGCGGCCGAGCTCGGCGGCCACTGTGGTGCCGGTCTCCGGAGGCAGCGGCGCGAGTGGACGCTCGAGCGCGCGGCGCAAGTCGCCGATCGCCTCCTGCATCTCCGAGCGGCAGCGTTCGCGCTGCTCGCGGTCGAGCGGCTGCTCCGCGCTCAGCGCCAGCGACACGCCGAACAGCCGCTGGAGGACGCGCTCGTGGATCTCCCGGGCGAGGTCGAGCCGCTCGCCCAGCCGCCGCGTGCGCTCCTGCTGGCGGGTGGCGTTGCGCGCGGTGGCGACGAGCGCGGCGGTCTTCCCGAGCGTCCACAGGAGGTGCCGCTCGCCGTCGGAGAGCTCGAATCGCCCACCGCCACGGTCGGCGCAGATCACGCCGTAGGCGCGGCCGGCCGCGCTCATCGGCGTGCACACGAGCGTGGTGATCCCGAGAACCTCGGCGTAGGCCGCGGGGACCGCCTCCTCGATCCGCTCGGAGACCACGACCACCTCGTCCTCGAGCAGCGCGCGCTGGGCGATTGGTGTATTGACGAGCGTCGGCCGCAGCGCGGCGAGCTGGGAGAACGACGTCCCGTGCGCGCCGACGGCGCGGACCCGGCGACGGGCGGCATCGGCCATGAAGATGGCCGCGCGGCGCATCGTGGTGAGGCGGCAGATCGCCTCGCAGATGCGGTCGTAGAACTCGGTCGAGGCGGTGTCGGTGTCGATCTCCGCGAGCAGCTCGACGAACACCTCGAGCGGCTCGACACCGGCGAACAGCGACGGCGCGTGGCCGGTGCCGCTGCCGTTCACGCGGCCTCGCGCGGGCTCAGCTCCGTGGGCGGCCGTGAGAGCGGAAAGCGGCCGCGGATCTCGTACAGCGTGCTTCGCTCGGCCGCCGGACGGCCGGCCTGATGCGCCGCGGCGATCAAGTCCGCCGGCTCGAGCCGGACGCCGTGGTAGCTGCCGGCCATGCGGGAGATCGACTCCTCCATGAGCGTCCCGCCGAGATCGTTCACGCCCCAGCGGAGCGCTTCGGTGGCGGCGTCGAGGCCCATCTTCACCCAGCTGGCCTGGAGGTTCGTGACCGTCCGCCCCAGCGCCAGCCGGAACGCCGCGGTGTGCTTGAGATTCTCCTCTCGTGAGATCTCCTCGATCCCGTGGGTGCGACCGAGCAGGGTGTGGAAGGGGATGAACGACAGCGGCACGAACTCGGTGAACCCGCCGGTCCGCTCCTGCAGCTCGCGGACCACGCGCATGTGCTCGGCCAGCTCCCACGGCTCCTCGATGTGCCCGAACATCACGGTCACGGTCGAGCGGATGCCCTCGGCGTGCGACGCCTCGATGATCTCGACCCAGCGGGCGACCGGAAGCTTGTTCGGCGAGATCCGCTCCCGCACCCCGTCGTGGAGCACCTCGGCGGCGGTTCCCGGCGTCGACCCGAGCCCAGCCTCGCGCAGGCGCGCGAACACCGCCCGCGGCGCCAGCCCGCTGACCTCGCACATGTGCGACACCTCCATCGGGGAGTACGCGTGCAGGTGCAACTGGGGCGCCAGCCGCTTGGCCAGGCGCAGCCACTTCTCGTAGTCCTCGAGGCCCCAGTCGGGGTGGATTCCCGACTGCATGCAGAGCTCGGTCGCGCCCGCCTGCACCGCCTCCTCCACCCGCCGCGCGAACTCCTGCTCGGAGTGCTCGTAGGCGTCAGGGGAGCGGCGCGACTGGCCGAAGCCGCAGAACGCGCATCCGACCACGCAGACGTTGGAGATGTTGAGATTGCGGTTGACGACGAACGTCACGGTCTCGCCGGCGAGCTCTTGGCGAAGCTCGTCGGCCGCCGCGCGCATCTCCTCGATCACCGCCGGGCGCTGCTCGGCGAACAGCGCGGTGAGCTCGTCGGCGGTCAGGGCAAGCCCGCTCGCGGCCCGGGCGACCGCGCGCGGCGCGGTGTCCTCGGCCACGGGGGCCCCACCCCGCCTGCCCGAGCCCCGGCGCGGGATGAACGACCAGTAGCAGCGCTTGATCACGTCGAGCACGGGCTCGGCGATCCACTCGCGGTCGATGTACTCCGGGTAGACGCACAGCCGCTCGGACAGCGCGACGCCCTCCGCGCGCAGGCGCTTGCGCACCTGGGTTGGCGACGGGAAGGGATGCTCGGGGGAGATGTGATCGCCGTTGGCGCTGAGGCCGCCGAGGTCCGTGGCGCCGGCGCGGACGAGCTCGACCCACCAGTCCGACAGGTTCGGCGGTACCTGGATCCCGACCTCCGGCATCAGCCGCCGGGCCTCGGCCACGAGCCGCTTCATGTCCTCGATCGTCACCGCGCAGGCCCACGCCGGCATCGGCAGTTGGGGGCCGTGGCCGACGCCGGTGCGCCAGTAGCCGCGGGCGGCGGCGTCGGCGATCTCCGCCGGCTCGCGCCCGTAATAGCTCTGGTGCGGGACGAAGTTCTGGAGGATCACCTCCTGGATGTGACCGTGCCGCTCGCACACGGCCGCCAGCGCCTCGAGCGAGGCCATCCGCTCCTCCTCGGTCTCACCGATCCCGACCAGGATTCCGCTCGTGAACGGGATCTTCAGCTCGCCGGCGGCGGCGATCGTCTCGAGCCGCCGGGCGGGATGCTTGCTCGGCGAGCCGGCGTGGACCGTCTCCATCAGCCGCTCGGAGATCGACTCGAGCATCAGCCCCTGCGAGGCGGTGACGTCGCGCAGGCGCCGCAGGTCGCCGGGCGAGAGAACGCCCAGGTTCGTGTGGGGCAGGATCCCGCGCTCGAGCGCGCGCTCGCAGACCCAGGCCACGTAGCCGGTGAAATCGGCGTGACCCCACTCGGCCAGTTGCTCCGCCACGCGCGGGTTGACCTCCGGCTTCTCGCCGGTCAGCACGAGGAGCTCCTTGACATGGTGGCGGCTCACCGCGCGGTCGAGGATCTCCTCCACCTCGGACGGCGCGTGGAGGTGCGCTCGGTGGGTCGCAAACGAGCAGTACTTGCAGTAACAGCGGCATGTCCGCGACAGCGACAGCGTGAGGTTGCGGCTGAAGGTGACCCGGCGGCGCATGCGCGCCGCGGATTCTACGGACCCCTATCCTGCGCCGCCGATGCGCCTCCCGGCGGCCTCCCTGGCTCTGATCGCGGCGTTGCTCTGCGCCGCCTGCGGCGCCGGCCGCGGTCCGGCGGCTGTGCCCGCGCCGCGCGACGCCAGCGTGGTCCTCGACTTCACCCCCAACGCCGTGCACGCGGGGATCTACGCGGCCATCGCCCGTCACCTCGATCGCGCCAACCGCCTGCGCCTGCACGTGGTCGTCCCCTCCGCCACGACCGACGCGGTCAAGCTGCTCGAGTCAGATCGGGTCGACTTCGCCGTGCTCGACATCCACGACCTCGCCCTCGCCCGCGCGCGCGGCGAGGAGATCGTCGGGATCATGGCGCTGGTCGAGCGTCCGCTGGCCGCGGTCATCGCCGGCGCGGGGATTCGGAGCCCGCGTGAGCTCGAAGGGCGGACCGTCGGAATCACCGGCGTCCCCAGCGACACCGCGGTACTGCGCTCGACCGTCGCCGGCGCGGGCGGCGATCCCGCGCGGGTGAAGACGATCACGATCGGCTTCAACGCGGTGGCCGATCTCCTGGCCGCTCGCGTGTCCGCCGCCACCGCGTTCTGGAGCGACGAGGGGGTCGCCCTGTCGGCGCGCAGCCGCGGCTTTCACAGCTTCCGAGTCGACCGCTACGGCGCACCGGCATACCCCGAGCTCGTGCTGTGCACGTCGGCGCAGAGCCTGCGCCGGAACGGGAGCGTGGCCGCCGCGCTGGTGAGGACGCTCGTCGAGGGCTACGCGTTTACGCTCACCGATCCACGCCGGAGCGCGGCCGACCTCGAGTCGCTCGTGCCCGGTCTCGACCCGAAGCTGGTCGCGGCGCAGCTGAGCGCCCTGCTGCCAGCGTTCAGGGCGCCGGACGGCGCGATCGGCACGCTCGACTCCGGAGTGCTGCACCGGTGGTCGGCCTGGGAGGCACGCTTCGGGATCGTCTCGCGCCCCCCCGACGTCCCGAGCATGTTCGATCCCGCCTACGCCGCCGCGGCCCGGCGCGCGGGAATGCCGGCCGCGGGTGGCGGCGGCGACAGGTGAACCGCGGGTGGCCGAGGCGACACGTCAACCTCCGCGCGAGTCCAGTAGCCGATCGACCAGGGCCGGCCCCTCCCGGGCCATCCGCGAGCGAGGAACGACCACATCGAAGCCGGCTTCCAAGGCCCGCGCGCGGACCTCATTCTCGACGTGGGAGTAGAAGGCGAGCGTCGGCACTTCGGGACGAGAGCGCGCGCGGACCTGCTCGATCCGCTCGTCCGCGTCGGCGGTCAAATCCACGATCAGGGCGTCGGCCCGGATCAGGTCCTCGGACAGCCGCTCGGGATCCGACACCAGTACCGGTTCGTGGCCGCAAGCGCGCAGCGCCCCGACGACGTTCGAGCCGAACAGCAGGTCGGGGATGAACGCGAGGACCTGGGCCACGTGGCTACTGAGCGCGCATCCGCCTGAACTCCTGGCGCACCGACTCCGGTCTGCCCCACATCGGCACGACCTCGGCCCGTCCCGTGCGGACCTCCCGCACGGCCAGCTCGCCGGCGATGGCGGCCTCGTCGAGCAGCTTGAGCGCGGTGTGCACCGCCGGCACCGCCGCCGCGTGCCCGAAGCGGTGCGCGACGAGGATGCGCCAGTGCCAGTCGTACTTCGAGTAGGGCTGCGGGTAGCAGACGACCAGCAACACCGCGGCGTCGATATACCGCCGCTCGTCGAAGATCCGCAGGTCGAGCTCGAGGTCGGTCCAGTCGTCCGGCAGCGAGTCGACGATCTCCTGAAAGGTGTCCGCGAGGGCCATGCTCAGCGCAGCCTATCGACCTCGACGCGCATGGCCCGCGCCAGCGCCCCGCCGAGCACATGCACGCTGTCGCCGAAGCGAACGAACAGCGGGCCGTCGAACGGCTGCTTGTCGACCACCTCGAGGTCGTCCCCGGGCGCGATCCCGCGCTCGGCCAGGAAGCGGAGCATATCCGGATCGGAGTCCGAGATCCGGGCGAACCGGCCGCGGGCCCCGACCTCGAGGGTCTGCAGGCTGACGGCGGGGCCCTCTTCGATGGTCAGCTCGCGAGTGGGGATCGGGTCGCCATGGGGATCGTGAGTCGGGTGACCGAGCTTCGCAGCGATCAGCTCCTCGAGCTCCTCCGAGAGGACGTGCTCGAGCACCTCGGCTTCCGCGTGGACCCGGTCCCACGGCACCCCCAGAGTCTCGAACAGGTACAGCTCGAGCAGCCGGTGGTGACGCATCACCTCGAGCGCGACGCGGCGGCCGTGGTCGGTCAGCGAGACGCCCCGGTAAGGACGGTGCTCGACCAGGCCGAGCTCGCCGAGGCGCTTGACCATGCCCGACGCCGACGCCGGTGTCACGCCGAGCCGCTCGGCCAGCGCGTTGGTGCTCACCGCCGCCCCGGCGCGCAGCTCGAGCGCGTAGATCGCCTTCGCGTAGTCCTGCACCGCCGAGGAGCGTGCGGTGATGCTCTCCGGTTCCGACACAGCAAGTTTATGGTACGCCTAAACCCGGCCTTTCGGGGGCGATTTGGCAGGGCCTATCCTGTGCCCTTGCGATGAGTTCGATCACCGCCGAGACCTCCGAGTACCGACTGGCGACCGAGAGCTGTGGGGCGCTCGACCGCTCGGAGCGAGGCAAGCTCGCGCTCTCCGGGGCGGACGCCAAGAGGTTCCTGCAGGGGCAGGTAACCAACGAGGTGGAAGCGCTCTCGCCCGGGTCCGGCTGCTACGCCGCTTTCCTGACCCCGAAGGGGAAGATGCTCGGCGATCTGCGGATTCTCGACGCCGGCGATGAGCTCCTGCTCGACACCGAGCGAGTGGCGCTCCAGGGGCTGTTCAACATGATTCGCCGTTTCAGCCTCGGCTACGACGTGGCGCTGCACAAGCGAACGCTCGAGCGGGGGTTGGTCTCGGTGATCGGGCCCGCGGCCGATTCCCGGCTCGACGGCGCGGCGCCGGCCGCCGCCGAGCACGCTCACTCACCGGCGTCGGTGGCGGGCTTGCCGGTGCGGGCAATCCGGACCGACGTGGGCCTCGACCTTCTCTGCGAGTCCGCCGACACCGGAGCGCTGCTCACCGCGCTGGCGCACCGCGGCGCCGAGCCGGTCTCCGAGGCGGTTGCCGAGTGCCTCCGCGTTGAGCGGGGAAGGCCCCGCTACGGAGTCGACCTCGACGACTCGGTGATCCCACAGGAGGCCGGGTTGAACCCCCGAGCGGTGTCGTTCTCCAAGGGCTGTTACGTCGGGCAAGAGACCGTCGCGAGGCTTCACTACCGCGGCAAGCCCAACCGCCACCTGCGCGGGCTGCGGTGCGCCGCTCCAGTGCCGCCAGGGGCACCGATCGTCCACGATGGACGGGCGGTCGGTCAGATCGGCAGCGCCATCCAGTCGCCCCGGTTCGGGCCGATCGCCCTCGCCCTGGTGCGGCGCGAGGCGCCTCCCGGCACGGAGGTCCAGGTCGGCTCCGAGCCGGTCAGTGCCGAGGTCGTCGAGCTGCCGTTCACCTGACCGTACTCGCGAGCGAACCGCTCGAGCTGCTCGCGGCTGGGCGGGGGCGCGAGCGGGAGCTGAGCCACATCGGAATGCGAGGCGAGGTAGGTCTCGACGATCCGCACCTCGTCGATCTCCTCCGGCGGCAGGTGCGCGCCGAGGTCGTCGGCGCGTCCGCCGCCGGCCAGCGCGGCGTCGGTCCGCGCGACGAGCTCGCCCTGAGGCGGTAACGGCCCGCAGTCGACCAGCCGCCCGCCGGCCAGCCAGAACGCGTCGTACTTGGGTTGCACCGGATGCGCGGCGATGATCAGGCGGGGCCGGGCGTGGAGCGCCTCGAGCACGCCGTCGAGTCGTCCGAGCAGCGCCCGCAGTCGCCGCGCGCGTCGGCGCAGCCAGATCGCCCGCTCATATCTCTGCTCCGCGGCCGCGCGGCGCATCTGCGCCTCGACGTGCTCGAGCAGGCGCCCGCGGGCGTCACCGGTGAACAAACGCAGCGCGTCGTCGAGCCGCCGGCGATAGAGGTTCGGATCGAGGTCCCCCAGGCACGGCGACAGGCACCGTCCCATCTGCCCGTAGGCGGAGGGATGCTCCCGCCGGGGCAGGCGGCGGCCGCAGTGGCGCAGCCCGAACAGCGAGTCGAGCTGCTCGACCAGCTCGAGGGCCTGCCGGCGGCCGGCGAGCGGCCCGATCGTCACCGCGCGCCCGGGCGCCGGATCCGCGGCGACCTCGAGGATCGGGAACGGGATGTCGAGGCGGCAGCGGATGTAGATCAGCCGTTCGTCGCGCCGGGCCAGGCGGATGTTGCCCGGCGGGCGGAGCGCCTTGATCAGCCGGTTCTCCAGCACCAGCGCGCCGAGCTCCGAGTTGGTCGCCCGGTAGTCGACGACCGAGGCTTGGCTCGTCCAGTCCGCGGGCGAGCTCGAGGGCGCGAAGTGGGCCCGCGCCCGGCTGCGGATCGAGACCGACTTGCCGACGTACAGCGTCCGGCCGCCGCTGTCCCGGAACAGGTAGACGCCGGGGTCCCGCGGCAGCTCGGCGAATTCGAGCTTGGGCGGCTCGGCGATCGCGGCGACCCGGCGCCGCGTCGGCCTACGGGGACGCTTGGGCCGCAATAGAGCGAGCGCGTCGGCGATCGTCACCGCGTTGGCGCACAGCTTGGGGAGCAGGGCGCAGAGCACGCGAGCGCACGTCTCGGCGTCGGCCAGCGCGCGGTGGACGGCGTGAAACTCGACCCCGAGCGCGCCCGCTAGTGCGCTCAGGCCCCGAGCCCGCTGCAGCGGCAACAGCGACCGCGCCAGCGCCGCGGTGCAGATCACCGGCGGATTCGGCCATGCCATGCCCGCGCGTTCGAACGCCTGGCGCAGGACGCGCCGATCGAACGGCGCGTTATGGGCCACCATCACCCGGTTACGGAGATTTCGGTCGACGATCGGGATGATCTCCTCGAGCGGGGGCGCGGCGTCGACCATCGACTGCGTGATCCCGGTGAACCGCTGGATGCCGCGCCGCAGCGGCGCCTGGCAGCGCGACAGCGAGGCCCAACGATCGTGCAGCTCGCCGCCGCCGACCAGTACGGTGCCGACCTCGGTGAGCTCGCAATCCTCGCGCGCGAGCCCATTCGTCTCGGTGTCGACGACCAGGAACTCCGCCGTGGCGATCGGGTGCACGAGCAGCTCCAAGCGACGCGTGATACGCCCACCCGCGGACGGCATGCATACCGGCTTGCAGCTCGCGCGCCGGCGGGCGCCTTTGCCCCACCTCAGGGCCCGCGCACCGGCCGCTACGGGTTGATGACCGGTGCGCCCGGTAGGATCGGCTTCAGCGGACCGATGGAAGGAGTCGTGACGTGACTGCCACCACCCATGACGCCAAGGAGCTTCGCGAACTCGATGCCGGGACCCGGCTCGCGTGGAGAACGTACAGCGACAGCGTGCGCGATCTCCACGGCGAGGAGTACGAGCGCGTTGAAGCGGAGTCCTGGTCGACGCTCCAGGGCGAGCTGCGCCGGCTCGAGCGCCGTCGGCAATCGCTCGCCCGCACCGATTCGGCCTGATCACAGCCGCCGTGGCCGCCGAGCCGACGGCCTGTCATCGTTTCGTGTAATCCAGGACGCACGAGCGCCTGCCGTCGTCTAGGGTTCCGCCGGTGCGGTCACCGAACGCGGTGCGCTCGCGGGATCGGGGTTCCGGACGACAGCCACCAGCGCAGTGGTTTCGGACTCGAGTCGCGTGAGCATGCGGAGGATGACAATCGGAGTGCTGGCGGCGGGGGTACTGCTCGTGCCCGCCTGCGGGAGCACCGGGACCTACGCCAACCGGCCGACACCCGCCGAGTCGGTGAACATCTCCGTCTACATCGACAATTCCCGCGTGTCGGTGTCGCCGGCCGCCGTGGGCGCCGGTCTGGTGGTCTTCACGATCACCAACCAGGCCGACGAAGCGCAGTCCCTGAGCATCGGCGCGGGCGGCGCGGCGGGCGCGGGCGGCGCGGCGGGCGCGGGCGGGACGGCGGGCGCGGGCGGGACGCCAGAACTCGCTCGCACCGGCCCGATAAACCCACAGGGGACGGCGCAGATCACCGTCGAGCTCGCGTCCGCCGGCGACTATCCGATCTCCACCGGCGCGATCGCCGGCGGCGGCACATCGCCGGGCGCGGCCGGCTCGGCGATCCGGCCGTCCGTAGTCCACGTCGGTCCCGACCGACCGCCGTCGCACAGTCTGCTGCGGCCGTAGGGTTGGCGGCGGTCGCCGATTCGGTCTTGCGCCGGGGGCCGGGCGCCGGGGCTGATGGCACGAGCAACACCGGGCCCATGGCACGAGCAGCACCGAGGCCCCCGGCGACGCTCCGACGCCCGGCGGCGAGTCGCCGCGCCCGAGCGCGTCGCGCCCCCTCCAACCCATTTCAACCACAACATGCAAGGCGGCGAGCCGGCCCCGCGCTCGTTCACGTTGTATTCCTGCCAGAGCTGCCGCGGTCGGCGCGAGCGCAGGTTGGTCTGATCAGGCCGAGCGATGCCGTTCGGCGGCCGCCGCGAGGGGGGTGCCGGCCAGCCGCTCCGGGAGCTCGCGCAGACGCTCCAGCGGTTCGGCGCTGAACACCAGGCGGATGCAACGAGACGCAACCGCGTCGCCCCAACCGGTCATCCCGGTGGCCGCGATCCCCGACTGCTCGAGCAGGACCCGGGATGCCTCCTCGGGCGTGAAGCCAAGCGCAGCGACGTCGAGCAACATCGACCACCCGCCGGCGGGTCGTATTACGGGCCAGCCGGCGAGACAGTCGAGGATGCAGTCACGACGGCGCTCGAGCTCCTCCACGCACTCCTCGACATGGCCCTGGTCGCCCCGGAGCACGGCGTTCGCTGCCGCGCGCGCGATCGCCGTTGGCATCGTCGTGTTGTATACGTGCACCCAGCCCACGTCTTCGATTGTGCTCGTGGGCCCGCACACCCACCCCACCCGCCAGCCAATCATGCGGTGCTCCTTGGACAGCGAGCCGATCACGACCGTGCGGTCGACCATCCCCTCGAACTGCAGCGGGTGCAGCAGCGGTCGCCCGTCGAACAGCAACCGCTCCATCGCAGCGTCGTAGACCAGCACCAGCCCGTGATCCCGGCACAGCCCGCACACGAGCTGCCAATCCCCCTCGTCCAACCATCCGCCGGAGGGCATTGATGGGCTCATCAGCAGCATTGCCTTCGTCCGCCCGCCGACGGCCGCCAGCAGCGCGTCGCGATCGAGCCGCCACTCACCGTCGCCGACCCGCCACGGGACGAATCAAGGGATCCCGCCGGCCAGCCGCACCCGGTTGACGAAGCCCGCATAGGTCGGGTCGGTGACCACCACCTCGTCGTCAGGATCGACGAGGGCGAGGGCGACGTCGAGTAGCCCCTCCATGCCGCCGCTGGTGATCACGATCTCGCGCTCCGGGTCGTAGCGGTGGCCGGCGCGGTCGGCGGTGAACGCAGAGACCGCCGCGCGCAGATCGAGGTCCCCGGTGAACGGCAGCCAGCTGTTCGCCGGCGGTGTGGCGAGCCCGGCGATCGTTTCCGCCAGCGCCTGTGGCGGCAGGGGCAGATTCGTGTCCAGGTTCTCGAGCCGCAGTACGGGCCGACCCGACCGCGGCGAGGTGTCCGCCGCCGCCGCCGCCACCCGATCGATGCCGAAGCCGCGTACCGACTCCATCCGCCGGGCGCGCTTGATCATCGCCCCGATCCTACCCAGCGTCGTACTCGTGCCGCCCGCGATCCCAGCCAGTCGTACGCGCTTCGCGCGACCCCTACCGGCCCGCGACCCTAGCTCGCGTCCATACTCATCGCGCCCGGCAGGGGGAGCGCCAGAGCACGATCGCCCAAAGTCACTTGCGCAATCAACGCTGGATGTGCAATACTTGCATGCGTGCAAGCACCGGTTCTTCGACTATGACCTCCGCCGCTGAGACCACCGCCCATTCTGGGAACCATCCCGGCCCCCAGGCTCCCCCGGCGACTGCCGGGACGGTTGCCGCTGCCGACCTCGCCGACGAGCTGTATGCGCTCGTCGTCCATCTCCACAAGGACTGCAATTCCGATCTGTTCGAGGCGGTGGACGCGCTCGATCTGTCCCTGACGCAGATCAAGCTCCTCCACCACCTGGATGAGGAGCCCCGGGAGATCACGCTGAAGGAGGGCGCGGAGCGGGTGCACGTGTCGCTGCCGGCGGCCAGCCGGATGGTCGACGACCTCGTCCGCCGAGGCTTCGTCGAGCGCCACGAGGACGCCGAGGACCGGCGGATGAAGCGCGTCCGGGTCACCCCCGCAGGACGCGCTGTGATCCGTCGCCTCAACGCCGCCCGCCTGAACGGGCTCACGAAGTTCACCGAATCTTTGACCGACGCCGAGCGTCGTGCCCTCGCCATAGCGCTGTCGCAGCTGCTGGAGCGGCCCGACGTGGCGGCCTGCCGCCTGGAGGATGTATGACCGATCGCATCATGGCTCACCGACATCGCCTGATAACCGAGGAGAACAGCCGCTGGTGGACGCTGGCGGCGATGTGCTTCGCGCTGTTCATGGTGATGCTCGACAACACCGTCGTGAACGTCGCGCTGCCGTCGATTCAGCGCGACCTGCACGCCTCGCTGTCCGCGCTCGAGTGGACGGTGAACGCCTACACGCTGACCTTCGCGGTGCTGATGGTGACCGGTGGCCGACTCGGCGACATCTTCGGGCGGCGCAAGCTGTTCCTGTTCGGCGTGGTCGTGTTTGCGGCCTCGAGTGCGCTGATCGGCTTCGCGCCCAGCGATACCGCGCTGGTCGTCTTCCGCGCCTTCCAGGGCGTCGGCGCGGCGTTCATGATGCCGGCGACGCTGTCGATCATTACCCAGGCGTTCCCGCCGGAGCAGCGCGGCACCGCGATCGGCACATGGGCGGGCGTCAGCGCGCTCGCGCTGGCGATCGGCCCGGTGCTGGGCGGCTTCCTGACCGAGTCGGTGAGCTGGCGGGCAATCTTCTGGATCAATCCCCCGATCGCCGTGGTCGCCGTTGCGGTGACGCTGTTCGCGGCGCGGGACTCGCGCGATGAGACCGTCGACAAGACGGTCGACTTTCCCGGCATCGCTGCGATCACGGTCGGCCTCACCGCGCTCGTGCTGGCGCTGGTCGAAGGGAACAGCTGGCACTGGGGCTCGTCGCGTGTAATCGGGCTGCTGGCGGTGGCCGCGGTGGCCCTGGCCGCCTTCCCGATCATCGAGCACCGCGTCAAGGCGCCGATGGTGAACTTCAATTTCTTCCGCTCGCGCACGTACCTGGGCTCGATCCTGGTGGGGTTCTTCGTCAGCTTCGCGATGCTGGCCCAGTTCTTCTTCCTCGCCCTATACATGCAGAACATCCTCGGCTACTCGCCGCTCCAGGCCGGCCTGCGCTTCCTGCCCTCGACGCTGCTGCTGGTCGTCATGGGGCCGCTGGCCGGTCGCCTGACCGACCGTCTCGGGCCGCGTCCGCTCGTGACGACCGGCCTGATCACGGTCTCGGCGGCGATCTTCGTCCAGGCGATCGGGCTCACCGTCCACACCACCTATCTGCGCCTGCTCCCCGGCTTCATCCTGATGGGGATCGGAATCGGGCTCGTGATGTCGCCGATGAGCACCGCCGCGATGAACTCGGTCGACCGCACCAAGGCCGGAGCGGCGTCTGGCGTGCTGGCGATGAGCCGCATGGTCGGCGGGACGTTCGGCGTCGCCGTCATGGGCGCGCTGATCACCACGCTCGGGCGCTCGCAGCTCGATCAGCGCCTGCCGCAACTGCCCGCCTCGGCACGCGCGGCGATCGCCAACTCGCTCGGTGCCGGGGGCGCCCCCACGGGTTCGGGGCACGCCGCCACGGCGCAGATCGTGGTGGCGGTCCGTGAGGCGTTTGTCTCCGCGCTCGGCACCGGGCTCGGAATCGGCGGGGCGGTGACCCTGTGCGGGGCCGGGCTGGCCTGGTGGCTGGTCGAGAAAAAGCGCCGTCCCGAGGCCGCGCAGGCGAAGCCGGCGGGCGAGAGCGGCGAGCCGGCGGCCGCAAGCCAGGAGCCGGCACCCGAGTTGACAGCCGTGTAGCTTACGGATGCGCCCCTCGCCGGGCGCCGGTACGATCGCGGGATCGCGCGCCGGTACGATGCGCCTGCCGGCGCGCGCCGTGAACCCGTATCCCGCGAACGGAAGGTTGGACGTGGCCGTCGATCTCAGCCAAGTCGCATATGTCGAGACGGAACCGGGCGAGCTGCCGCCGACGATGGCCGCCTGGGTGATCCGCCAGGAGCGCGAGGGCGAGCCGACCGAGGCCTTCCAGCTCGAGGAAATGGAGGTCCCGGAGCCCGGCGCCTTCGAGGTGATCGTCCGCGTGATGGCGGCCGGGGTCAACTTCAACAACGTCTGGGCGGCCCTCGGCGAGCCTGTATCGGTGTTCCGCTACCACCCCAACGAGGATCACCACATCGGCGGCTCGGACGCCTCGGGGATCGTGTGGAAGGTCGGCCCGGGGGTCACTCGCTGGCAGCCGGGCGACGAGGTGGTGATCCACTGCAACCAGTCCTCCTACGAGGATCCGGAGGTGCATGGACTCGACCCGCTGGCCGCGCCGAGCCAGCAGATCTGGGGCTACGAGACCAGCTGGGGCTCGTTCGCCCAGTTCTGCAAGGTCCAGGCGCAGCAGCTGCTCAACAAGCCCAAGCACCTCTCCTGGGAGGACGCCGCCGCCTACGGGCTCACCTACTTCACCGCCTACCGGATGCTGATCGATCGCTGCAGGCTGCAGGCCGGCCACCGGGTGCTGATCTGGGGCGCGGCCGGCGGGCTCGGCGTGTTCGCCACCCAGCTGTGCGCGCTCACCGGCGCGGACTGCGTCGGCGTGGTCTCGAGCACCGAGAAGGGCGATCTGGTGGAGCAGCTCGGCGCGACCGGCTACATCGACCGCTCGGAGTTCGCGGGGATGATGCGCCGCGGCGGCGAGTCGATCGAGGAGGAACGGGCGCGCTTCAAGGAATCCCGCCGGTTCTGCAAGGCGGTCGAGAACGTTCTCGGCGGCCCTCCGGACGTCGTCTTCGAGCACGTCGGCAAGGCCACCTTTCCCACCTCGGTGCTGTGTGTCAAGCCGTTCGGCAAGGTGGTGATCTGCGGCGCCACCTCGGGGTATCAGCTCGACTTCGATGTGCGCTATCTGTGGATGCGACAGAAGGAGATCGTCGGTTCGCATTTCGCCAACGCCTGGGAGGCGACCAAGGCCAATGAGCTGATCGAGGAGTCGAAGATCCGCCCAGTGCTGTGGCAGACGATGAGCTTTGACAAGGTCGCGGAGGCGCACCAGCTCCTGCGCGACAACAAGCACCTCGGCAAGATCGCGATCCTCGTCGGCGCCGACGCGGAAGGTCAGGGCAGGACCGCCGAGGGCCCCGGCGCGATCCGCGCCGAGGTGGGGGCATAGGCCATGGCGGGCGTCGTCTGGATCCCCTGGTACGCGACCGTGCTGCGTCAGGAAGCCTTGGCGCTCGAGGTGGCGCAGGCGGCGCCGCTGGCGCTCCGCTACGGGGCCACGCAGTACTCCGTGCACCGCTCGCGCGACGACCGCTACCGGATCACCCAGATGGCGTGGTTCGAGTCGAAGACCGACTGGTACCGCTACTGGGACGGCCCCGAGATGATGGAGTTCCGCCGCCGCAACTCGGGCCGCTTCCAGATCCCGGTCACCTACATCTGGCACGACGAGCTCGCCGCCGGCGCGCTCGGGCCGCAGGTCGCGACCGGCGAGCTCGAGCCCGAGCCCAGCCCCGAGCCGCAGGCGGCGGTGTAGGCCTCGGTTGGGCGCCCCGCGCCCGCCGGCTCACGCCTTCCGCGAGGGCGAAGGGTCCGGCGATCGGGGAGTCCGGGCGTAGGGATGCGCGGGCCGGCTCGCCTGCGTCGGCGTGACGAGTCGACGGCACGAGCCATGCGGAATTGCCTACGACAAATCGAGTTATCCACCCTCGCGGGCGGGTAACAAGGAGTTGCCATCAGGATTGTGGCGGCGGCTGACCGCCGGGGAGCGTGACACCACCAGGAACGGGCCAGCTGGCTTCAGCGTGCCGAAGACGCGGTGCTCTGCAGCCGTGATAGAGACCACCACCGAGGAGGACTTCATGAGCACGGGAACATCGGCCGCCGGCCAACGAGTCGGTGACGGGCCACAGGAGCGAGCGCAGCAGGTCGCCGGCCAAGCCCAGGAGGCCGTGGAGGAGGCGGCCACCCAGGCGAAGGGCAAGCTGCGTGAGCAGATCGACGAGCGCTCCTCTCAGGTCGCCCGGCAGATCAACGACCAGGCGTCGGACCTTCGCTCGGTAGGCCAGTCGCTACGTGAGCAGGGCAAAGACGGACCCGCCAACGCGGCCGACCGGCTCGCGCAGTACGCCGAGCGGGTGGGCGGCTATCTGCGCGATAAGGACAGCGACGCGCTGCTCGCCGACGCCGAGGACTTCGGACGGCGCCGGCCGTGGGTGGTGGCCGGCGGCGCCATGGCGCTCGGCTTTGCCGCATCCCGATTCTTGAAGGCGTCGAGCAGCCAGCGGTACGCGGCCCGCCGTCCCTACGGGCGCGAGGCGGTGCCGGTGCCGGGGCGGCCCTCGGGGCCTGGGCCTTACACCGGCGCGGGCGGGTATCGCGGCGCCGGCGAATATTCCGGCGCGGGCGCGTATTCCGGAGCCGGCGGGTATTCCGGCGCCGGCGGGTATTCCGGCGCGGGCGAGTTCTCCGGCGCCGCCCGGTATTCCGGCACCGGCGAATATTCCGGCCTTGGCGACGATATCGGCACCTCTACGGTTCCTCCGGCCGGCGGCGCCGAGGTGACCGCCGATCTGTCGCCGACGACGCCGCTTGAGCCAACGCCGCCAGCGAGCCCAGGCGCGGAAACCGCACCGGGCGCCTCCCCGACCAGCCGCGAACCGGCCCCGCGGCGCCGGCGCAGCTCCGAGGTCTGAGCCATGGCGCAGGTGAACGACCCCGATCCCCGGCTGCGCGAGCAGTCGATGGGAGAGCTGTTCAAGGAGCTTTCGGCCGAGCTCTCGACGCTTGTCCGCCAGGAGCTGCAGCTCGCGCAGGCGGAGATGACCGAGAAGGGCAAGCGAGCCGGCGTCGGCGCCGGCATGTTCGGCGGCGCCGGGATCGCCACGCTGCTGGCCCTCGGCACGCTCAGCGCGTGCGTGATCGCCTTGCTGGGCAAGGCGATGGACGTATGGCTGGCGGCCTTGATCGTGACCGTGGTGTACGCCGCGGTGGCGGGTGTACTGGCGCTGACCGGCAAGCAGCGGATCTCAGAGGCCACTCCGCCAGTGCCTGAGCAAACTGTGGAAACCATGAAGGAGGACGTGCAATGGGCGAAGAACCGGCTGCCATCCGGGAGCAAATAGAGCAGACGCGCGAGCGCATGGGCGAGACGGTCGACGCCATCGGCTACAAGGCGGACGTGCCCGCGCGAGCGAGGGAGTCGATAAGCGACAAGGTGCAGGGTGTCAGGGAGAAGATCACCGGGGCCGGCGCGCAGATCTCCGATACCGTGAGCGGCGCGGGCGCGCAGTTCTCGGACGCCACGCCCGACGTCCGCGACGTCAAGCGCGCCGGGAGGCAGGCCGTCGGGATGGTGCAGGAGAACCCGCTCGGCCTGGCCGTCGGGGCGGCTGCACTCGGGTTTCTGGCCGGCATGCTGGTCCCGTCGACCCGGGTCGAGGACGAGCAGCTGGGGCCCGTCGCCGACCAGGTCAAGGAGCAGGTCCGGCAGACCGGCCAGGAGGCGCTCGAGCGCGGACGGCAGGTGGCTCAAGAGACCGCGCAGACGGCGACTGAAAGCGCCAAGCAGGCCGCCTCGGACATCAAAGACACGGCTCAGCAGAGCGCTCAGCATCACGGCGACGAGCTGAAGTCAAGCGCCCAGGAGAGCGCTCAGGACGTCAGACGGACAGTCTCGCAATAGCCACTACGAGCCTATGCCGCGGTGGACCCGAACCGAAGGATCGGAGAGTGACCCATGCCGAGAACGAGCAAATCAGGCAAGACCGAGCCTCGCACTCGTGCCGGCGGCACACGGGGAGTGCCGCGGGCGCGCGGCGCGAGCACGCCGCCCGGACGGTGGCCGTCGATGACCCGCTCCGCCAGCGGAAGTGGGCGGGGCAGTGCGACGCGCCCCGGCAAGTCGCAAACCTCGAGCGGCGGTGGGCTGGCCGGCTACATGAAGCGCGACCAGAGCCGGCGGGCGAGCGGCGACGGCCTGGGCATCGCAAGAAAGCGCACCAGGACGCAGAGTGACGGCGGTGGACTGACCGGCGCATTGGGCGGGGCCCTCTCAAGCCTCCGCCCGCGCAAGAACCAGCCGCCCTCCAGTCGCGGGCGCTCCGTGAGGAACCCGGGCCGACTTGGCGCCACGACGGGATCGCTCGGGGTCGCCGCCGCGGCAGGTCTCGGCGCCGCCCTGTTCAAGCGCCGCCGCGCCCGTCAGCAAGACACTAATACTGAAGCGGTCGCGCCCGCCGTCCAGCCGCTCGACGCGCAGCCGCTGGACGCGCAGCCGCCGGACGTGCAGCCGCCGGCCGTGCAGCCGCCGGCCGTGCAGCCGCTGGACGCGCAGCCGCCGCCCGTGCCGCCGCCGGCCACCGGGCTCGGCGGCGCGACACCGCCATCCGCCTGACCCCTCCCCGCGCGATCACATCCATGCACCAAGCAATGTGACGCGGCGCTACCTCAGGTAGGCCCCGTGGCTTGCAGCCGGAGCGCCAGCTCGAGCCAGAACCGCTGCTCGGGGTCGTCCAGCGCCTCGCCGAACAGCTCCCGCAACCGCGTGAGCCGGTAGCGGGCGGTCTGCGGATGGACCCCGAGCCGGGCCGCCACCGGCCCGAGCCGTCCCTGTTCGCCGAGCCACGCCCGGAGCGTCTCGGTGAGCCGCGCCCGGGCCCCGGCCGACAGCCCGGCTAGCGGCGCCAGGCGGTCGGCGGCCAGCTCGCCGGCCAGCCGCGAGTCGGCCCGTAGCAGGAGCTCGCCCACGCGCTCGCGGGCCACGATGAGCCCCGGAGCGCCCGCGGCCAGCCCGAGGGCGGCCTCCGCGCGGCGGAAGCTCACCGCCGCCTCGGGCCATGCCACCGTCGTGCCCAGCCCCGCCGAGGCCCCGGCGCCGGCCACCGCGCGCTCGATCGCCCCCCGCCGCCCCGGGCCGTCGGGATCCGGGACGACCGCGCAGTCGATCTCCCCGAAAGTCTCGGCGAGCGCGTCCGCGGGGAGATGCGAGGCTGCGGCGGCCCGCCCCCGACCGCCGATCGCCACCACCGCCACCGCCCTCGGCAGCGGCCAGTCGGCCTCCGCGGCCAGCGCCTCGATCGCCTCGGGATCGGCCGGCGGCTCGCGCACCAGCAGGCGGACGAGCCGGCGGCGGTGGAGCTGGAGCTCGCCGGCCGCCGCCGATTGCTCGAGTGCGTGACCCTCGGCCGACTCGGCCGAGAGCACGTCGATGTAGGCGAACAGCGATTCGGCCAGCCGGTAGAGCGTGCCCGGCGGCACGCCGTGCTCGACGCCGATCGCCGCGAACCGCCGCCAGGCCACCCGGGCCCCGATGCGATACGCGCTCAGCAGCGCATCGAGGCTCCGCCCCGCCCGCATCTCGCCCCGCCCGAGAACACGGTAGACGTCGTCGCGGGCCACCGCACCGGATTCCTCGATCTCGGCCAGGAAGTGCCGGAGGGCCGCCTCGACCCCGGCCCGTACGCCCTTCCCGAATGGCCCCTCCATCGGCCGGGAGTACGCCGGGATGCCGCGGACCGCCTCAATCATCTCGTCGGCCAGCTGCGGGAGCCACGGCCGCAGCAGCCCGGCGATCTCCGGCGGCAGCTCATGCCAGGGCTGCTTGGCCATTCCTTGTGCAGACCATACAAGTTCTCGCCGGTCGCTCGTGGCAGGAGGCGAAGAAATTCGCGCTCTGGCTACGTATCGTTGCTGCCATGTCCCGAGCCCACAAGATCATCAACCTCATCGGAGTCCCGCTGCCGCTCGTCGGCGTCATCGTCGCGGTCGCGCTGCTGTGGAACCGCGCCATCGGCCCCCTCGAGCTCTGCCTGCTCATCGGCCTGTACATGCTCACCGCGTTCGGCGTGACGCTGGGCTACCACCGGATGTTCACCCACCGCGCGTTCGAGAGCTCGCGGTCGTTCCGGGCGATCATTGCGGTCCTCGGCTCGATGGCGGTGGAGGGCTCGGTGATCACGTGGGTGGCCGACCACCGCAAGCACCACGCCTTCACCGACCAAGACGGCGATCCGCACTCGCCTCACCTGAGCGGTCCCGGGTTCTGGGGCGGCGTCAAGGGCCTGTGGCACGCCCACATGGGCTGGCTGTTCGAGACCGTCGGCACCGCCGAGCGCGAGCGCTTCGCCCCCGACCTCGTCAAGGACGGAGCGATGCGGGCGATCGACAAGCTGTTCTGGCTGTGGGTGGTCGCCGGCTTCATGATCCCGTTCGCCCTCGGCTGGGTGGTCGGCGGCGGGCTCGGGACCGCCCTCACCGCCCTGCTCTGGGGCGGGTTCGTGCGGGTCTTCCTGCTCCACCACGTCACCTGGTCGATCAACTCCGTCTGCCATTTCTTCGGCCGCCGCCGCTTCGCGATCGAGGACGAATCACGCAACGTGTTCTGGCTGGCTCCGTTCTCGATGGGCGAGGCCTGGCACCACAACCACCACGCGTTCCCGACCTCGGCGTTTCACGGCCTGAGGCGGTGGGAGCGCATGGCCGACCCGACCGGTCTGCTGATCGCGCTGCTTGAGAAGCTCGGAGTGGTCTGGAACGTGGTGCGGGTCACCCCCGAGCGCCAGCGCGCGAAGGCGCTCCCGAGCCGCGTGTTGAGTGGGGCCGGGCTTCGCCCGGCGTCCGCGGGCCTCGCTCGCCGGCCCGACGGAGATCGCCAACGCTGACCGGCGGCGTCGTCGCCGCCGGCCGAGTGCGGGGTGGCGACGCCGCCGAACGAGGCGGTGTTCGAGGGCCTAACACATATCGCACACTGTGCAGTTTGTTGCCTATATCGCCACTTTCTGCACGCGCTCAGCGGTTCGCCGCGTCTCCAGCTCCGGCAAGAGCTCGCTGGCGAGCTCCGAAAGCGAGGCCCCTACGGGACGAGGCCCCCTAACGGGACGAGGCCCCCTAACGGGACGAGGCCCCCTAACGGGACGAGGCCCCCTAACGGGACGAGGCCCCCAACGAAGCGAGGCCCCCCACGAGAGCGAGGCACGCTAGGAGCTATGAGCCCTCGAGCGGCGCCATCGTCAATCCGGCCTCGTCGAGCTGGCGCCAGTAGGCCTCGGCGTCGTCTCGCGAGCCGCTCCAGACGATCGCGCAGCCGGTGTTGTGAATTCGGTCGGCGAACCGGTAGCCCTCGGCGAGGGTCACGCCCGGGATCACCCGGGCCAGGGTCTCCGCCACGTGGTCGAAGGTGTTGAAGTCGTCGTTCAACACCACGACTCGCCACATCCCACCCAGGCCGCTGCCAGGTCCGCCCACTCGGGGCAGCTCAATGGTCTGCGACATCGGCCGCCCAGGATACCGCGCCGCTAGCGCGCCGGGTCAGCCCGTTTCTTCCAGTAACGCTCGAGGCCGGCGTAGAGCTGCTCGGGCGGCGCGGCCTGGCGGTAGGTGTCGAGCTGGTCGGCACCGGCGCCGCTCACGATCTCCGCCTGCACACCGGCGATGAACGTCTCGGCGTCCTGGTCGCGGACGCGCTCGGCGTAGTCGTCGAGCCGGCGTGAGAGCTCGGCCAGCTGCGCCTCGACCTGCTCGCCGGCGCCGAAGTGGGTGATGGCCAGGCGCTCTGGGCGCCAGGCGCGGACCCGCTCGATCGACTCGTGCCACGCCTCCACGTCCACCTCCGGGGGCGGGGTCGGCGGGATGACGGGGCCGCCCTCGGAGGTCCGCACCCCACCGACGTCGCCGACGAACGCAGTGCCGTCGTGGCGGTAGGAGACGTGGTGGGAGGCGTGGCCGGGCGTGTAGGCAACCTCGAAGGCGCCGGAGAGCAGGCGCTCACCGCCTTGCAGGGGGCAGATCCGCGCCTCGGGGACCGGGCGCACCTCGCCCCACAGGCGGTCCATGTCGTCTCCGTAGAGGCGGCGGGCGCTCTCGAGCAGGCGGGCCGGGTCGACCAGGTGCGGTACGCCCACCTCGTGAACGTAGACCGGAAGCTCGGGCCAGCGCTCCACCAGCGAGCCGGTGGCCCCGGCGTGATCGAGGTGGATGTGGGTCAGCAGCAGGGCTCGCGGGGGGCGGTCGCCGAGTGCCTCGAGCAGCGTGGGCAGGCAGGAGGTCGGGCCCGGGTCGATCAGTATGTCGTCGACCTCCCAGGCGCCGATCACCCGTGCACGACCGAGATGAAGGAGATCGATGACCCGCATGCCGCCCGGCGTCAGGGCCGTGCCTCCGGCGGCGTATCGAGCGGCCGCAGCGCAGTGGAGGATTCGGGCTCGACCGGATCGTCGTCGTCGGCTCGGCTACCCGCCCGGCTGTCCGGGCCCTCGGGCCCGGGCTCTGCCGTGCCGGGTACGCGAGCCGCGCCGGGAAGTCCTCCCGCGCCCGTGGACGCTGGCGCGCCGGGCAGGGGCTCGTCCGTCGGCTCGAGGTCCTCGCCCACCGCGTCCTGGTCATACGCGCCGGGCGCGGGGCCCGCCTCAGCCTCGGCATCGGCCTCGGGCTCCTCGGCGGCCGGGAAGCGGTCGGTGGCCGAGTCGGCCAGCCCGTGGAGCTGGCGGGCCAGCTCCCGGGCGTCCTCGACGAGCCGGTGGCGCTCGGCCCAGACCCGTTCGGTCTCGGCGTCGAGCTCCTTGACGCGGGTCGTGGCTGCAGCGACGATCTGGGCCGCCTCCCGACGGGCCTTCTCCAGTCGGTCCTCCGCCTCGGCGCGGGAGTGGGTCGTGATCCGAGCGGCGGTGTCGTGGGCCCGCTGCAGGATGCCTGCGACTTCCTCGCCTACGCGCTCGAGCGCACGGCGGACCGCCGCTTCAGGCGATCGCGTCGCCTGCAGTTCGGCGACCAGCTGGCTCGTTTTCCTCACGTAGGCGTCGACCGCGATCCGGTCATACCCGCGCAGCACGACCGGAAAGTCGGCGTCGGCGGTGACCTGGACCGGGTCATCGGGCAGTGTGGCCAGCGGAGCGGTGATCTCCTGGATCAGGGCGTGCTCCGTGGAAGCTGAGCTTTGATCGGGCATGGGGTTGACGTTACCGAACCCTATCCAGACAGCCCACACGGTTCCTTGCACACTTACAATGCCCCGCATGTCGGAGCTTTCGCCTCCGCGCCTGCCCGAGCGCGACCGCCCCTGGCTGATGCGCACCTACGCCGGGCACTCCGACGCGCGGCGCTCCAACGAGCTCTACCGCCGCAACCTCGAAAAGGGCCAGACCGGCCTGTCGATCGCCTTCGATCTGCCGACCCAGACCGGCTATGACCCCGGGCACGAGCTAGCCCGCGGCGAAGTCGGCAAGGTCGGCGTCTCGATCGCTCACAAGGGCGACATGCTGACCCTGCTCGACGGCATCCCACTCGATCAGATGAACACCTCGATGACGATCAACGCCACCGCGGCGTGGCTGCTGGCGCTGTACGTCGTCGCCGCCGAGGACCATGGCGTGGCCCCGGAGAAGCTCCAGGGCACCACGCAGAACGACATCCTCAAGGAGTACCTGAGCCGGGGCACCTACGCCTTCCCTCCCGGCCCGAGCATGCGGCTGATCGCCGACACGATCGCCTACACGGTCCGCCATGTCCCGAAGTGGAACCCGATCAACATCTGCTCCTACCACCTGCAGGAAGCGGGCGCGACGCCGGTGCAGGAGATCGCCTACGCGATCAGCAACGCGATCGCCGTGCTCGACGCCGTCCGCGAGCGCGTTCCG
>JAFAXX010000071.1 GCA_019240655.1 Solirubrobacterales bacterium | reverse complement strand
GATCCAGGCCTCGCCGGCGAGCGGGACACAGGAGCAGGTGATCGAGCCCGAGCGGCAGGAGCAGCCGGCGCTGACGGATGCGCAGATCCTGCGACTCGTGCAGCTGGGCCGACGCATCGAAGCGCACTTCGGCCATCCCCAGGACATCGAATGGTGCCTGGTCGACGATGGCTTCCGGATCGTCCAGAGCCGGCCGATCACCACGCTGTTCCCCATCCCCGAGGCCGACGACCGAGAGGACCACGTGTACGTCTCCGTCGGTCATCAGCAGATGATGACCGACCCGATGAGGCCTCTGGGGCTCTCGCTGTTCCAGCTGACGGCCCTACGGCCGATGTACGAGGCCGGCGGGAGGCTATTCGTTGACGTCAGCCGCGAACTGGCCTCGCCGGCGAGCCGCGCGCGCCTCCTCGAGGCCCTCGGGAGATCCGATCCGCTGGTCACGGACGCGCTGCAGACGGTCCTGAGACGCGACGACTTCCTCCGGCCGCTTCCCGACGAGCGTCCCGCGGGGGCGCGGGCTAGCGGCCTGCCCGCCCCGATCGAGACCGATGCGACCATCGTCGCCGAGCTGGTCGAACGCAACCAGGCCTCCATCGCCGCCTTGAAGCGCGACATCCGGACGAAGTCCGGATCGGCGCTGCTCGACTTCATCCTGGCGGACATCCAGGAGATGAAGCGGATCTTGGTCGATCCGCAAAGCCATAAGGTCATCATGGCGGCGATGGAGGCGACTTGGTGGCTCAATGAGCAGCTTGAGGCGTGGCTGGGCGAGAAGAACGCGGCCGACACGCTCACGCAGTCCATCCCGCACAACGTCACTTCTGAGATGGGGCTGGCGCTCCTGGACGTCGCGGACGTGATCCGCCCCCACCGGAACTTGGTGGCTTTTCTGCAGAACGTAGAGGACGAGGGCTTCCTGGAAGAGCTGGCGAAGCTCGCGGGAGGGCGGGAGGCGCGGGACGCCATCCGAGGCTACCTGGACAGGTACGGCATGCGCTGCGTCGGCGAAATCGACGTCACGAATCCGCGTTGGATCGAACGCCCCACCACGCTCGTGCCCATGATCCTCGGCAACATCAAGAACTTCGAGCCCGGCGCCGGCAAGCGGCGCCTCGAGCAAGGGCGGCGGGAGGCCGCGAACAGGGAGCGGGAGCTGCTCGCGCGCTTGCGGGTCTTGCCAGACGGGGAGCGGAAGGCCGAGGAAGCCAAGCGGACGATCGACCGGGTCCGGACCTTTATCGGGTACCGGGAGTATCCGAAGTACGGCATTGTCAGCCGGTACTTCGTTTACAAGCAAGCGTTGTTGGAAGAGGCCGAGCGCCTCGTGCAAGCCCACGTGCTTCGTGAGAGGGAAGACATCTTCTACCTCACGTTTCACGAGCTCCACGACGCCGTGCGCACTAATCAGGTGGATGACGAGCTGATCCGCCGGCGTAAGGACGCGTGCAGGTCGTACCGAGCGCTCACGCCGCCCCGAGTGCTCACGTCGGATGGCGAGGTCGTCGCCGGGAAGTACCGACGCGACGATTTGCCGGCCGGCGCGCTGGTCGGCCTACCGGTTTCGGCCGGGACCATCGAGGGGCGGGCCCGCGTGATCCTGGACATAGCGGCGGCCGATCTCGAAGTGGGCGACATCCTGGTCACCGTCTACACCGACCCGAGCTGGGCGCCCGTGTTCGTCGCGATCAAGGGCCTGGTAACGGAGGTGGGAGGCCTGATGACCCATGGCGCAGTGATCGCGCGGGAGTACGGCTTGCCGGCCGTGGTTGGCGTCGAGCGAGCTACGCGGCTGATCCGGGATGGCCAGCGGATCCGCGTGCATGGAACGGACGGGTACGTCGAGATCCTGCCATAGCGGGTCAGAGCCGACATGTGGCCGCCCGTGGACGTCGGTCAAAGTCTCCGTGTCTTCCTGCGTCCTCAGCCGCCGATCCCCGCGGGCACGGTCGCCCGGCGCTAGCCCGCTGCCTCCATCGAGATCGTGGCGGACAGTTTCCCGGCGGTGCTCTTGAGCAATGGGAGGTAGTCGTACACCGCCTGCTGAGTGAACCGGCTGGCCGGACCGGAGACCGAGAGGGCCGTGAGCGCCGGGAAGTCGGGAACCGGAACCGCAACGCATCGGACGCCGACCTCCTGCTCTCCGTTGTCCAGCGCGTACCCCTGCCGGCGGATCTGGTGAAGCTCATGCATCAGCGTGGCCGCGTCGGTAATCGTCTGCGGCGTCTGCGCGGGCAGGCCGGTAGCGGCCAGGATCGCGCTGACCTCGGCATCCGACAGCTGGGCCAGCAGGGCCTTGCCCACGCCGGTGCAGTGGGGGAGCACCCGACGGCCGACCTCGGTGAACATCCGCATCGAGTGGGCGGAGGGCACCTGGGCGACGTAAACCGCGCGGGCGCCGTCGAGGATGGCCAGGTTGGCGGTCTCGCCCACGCTGTCGACGAGCGCAGCGAGCTGAGGCCGAGCCCACGCGCCGAGCATCGCGCCGGCGCTGTCGCCGAGTCGTATGAGCCTCGGACCAAGCGCGTAGCGGCGCGAAGGCGCCTGCCGGACGTAGCCGCGGGACAGCAGCGTGCGCATCAGGCGATGGATCGTCGGCAGGGGCAGGCCCGAGCGGGCGGCCAGCTCGGTGAGGCCGATCTCGCCACCGGCCTCGGCCATGAGCTCGAGCAGGTCGAAGGCTCGCTCCAACGACTGCACCGCCCCTGACCGCTGTGCCTCCCCGCCCGGTCCGTTCGCGCTCCGGCGCGCTGCCATGGTGTTCCTCTGTGTAGGGCGCGGCCCACGGCCGCTCGTCTCGCAGTGCCTTGGGTGGGAAGGTTATACGTCGCCCAATCGAGCGTTTTCCGCGACCGAGACCACTGAACCGGTGGCGAACCGATTCCTGCTGCGGTCCTCCGGCCTCGATCCCGCTCACTTCCCACGGCAGAGGTTCCCCTACCGCTTCCGCTCACTTCCCAGGGCAGAGGTTCCCCGTAGCGCTCCTGCTCACTTCCACGGCAAAGGTTCCCCGCACCGCTTGACGGACGCCGGCAGTGTCTGTAAGCTCTTCCACGTCACAGAAAGTTTATCTCGCTATACGGAATTATCCCCCGCTTGATCGGCTGTGACGCGCCGGGCGAGGTGGGCACACGGCGAAGGTGTGGCACCCCGCGAATCGCTCGGCTTCGACCGCATCGGGCGTCCGCAGGAAGGACGAGCTCTTGGCGCTTCAATTCGAGGTCAACCTTTCGATCCTGTTCACCGAGCTGCCGCTGCTCGAGCGCCCCGCCGCCGCGGCGGCGGCCGGGTTCCAGGCGGCCGAGTTCTGGTGGCCGTTCTCGGTGGCCGTGCCCGGCGACGAGGAAGTCGACGCGTTCGTCGGCGCGCTAGAGGACGCCGGACTGCGCCTGGTGGGTCTGAACTTCTTCGCCGGCAACATGCCCGGAGGCGAGCGCGGCCTCGTATCGTGGCCGGCCCGCCGACACGAGTTTCACGAGAGCGTCGAGGTGCTCGTGGCCATCGCCGAGCGCACGGGCTGCCGCCGATTCAACGCGCTCTACGGCCAGCGCCTCCCGGACGTCGATCACGCCGAGCAGGACGCGATCGCGGTCGAGAACCTGGCCTTCGCCGGTCAAGCCGTAGCCGGGTTTGGCGGCGTGGTGCTGATCGAGCCGTTGGCCAAGGGCGAGAACGGCGACTACCCGCTGGTGACCGCCGACGACGCCTTGACCGTCGTCGAGCGGGTGAAGCTGGAGACCGGTGTCGAGAACCTAGCTCTGCTGCTCGACACCTACCACCTGGCCAGCAACGGCGAGAACGTCGTCGCGCTGGCCTCCACCTACGGCCGCCGGCTGGGGCATGTTCAGGTCGCCGACTGGCCTGGGCGCCACCAACCCGGCACCGGGGAGCTGCCGTTCGACGAGGTCTTCTCGGCGTTGGAGGACGGCGGCTACGACGGCTGGGTCGGCTGCGAGTACAAGCCGGAGGGTCCGTCGGCCGCGAGTTTCGGCTGGCTACCCGGCGCCGGCGTTCCGGCAAGCCCGCGAGGAACGCGCTGACGTGCCACCAATGTTCCTGAACGGCGGCGGCATGCGTGGCGGACCGGTGCACCATCACATCGAGGGCGTACCGCTGCTCGGCGAGCTCCGCACCGCCCGAAAGTACCGGTTCTACTCGGTCCGCGATGAGTTCCCCGCGCTCGTCCCGGTCGCCGAGGGGGGCGCAGCGATCGTGGGCGAGCTGTACGACTTGCCCATGGACATGCTGCACCGCTCGCTCTTGCCCGCCGAGCCGCCCGAGCTCGAGCTGGGCACAATCGAGCTCGAAGACGGGCGGCCGAGCTTCGCCATGCTGCTGCGCCGCGAAGTCCTGGAACAGGGCTCGGGCCTGATCGACATCACCGAGCACGGAGGCTGGCGGGCCTACCGAGGCGAAGGCAGTGGCTGAGCGCTTCGACGTGGTGGTGCGCTCGCGGCGCGCGGTCACGCCGGAAGGCGAGCGGCCGGCGAGCGTCGCCGTGCGCGGCGGCGTGATCACCGCGGTCGGGGCCTACGACTCAGAACTCGACGCCGCCCAGACCATCGACTGCGGTGAAGACGCGCTCTTGCCCGGCGTGGTCGACAGCCACGTGCACGTGAACGAGCCGGGGCGCACCGAGTGGGAGGGGTTTATCAGCGCCACCCGGGCGGCCGCCGCCGGTGGCATCACCACCCTCATCGACATGCCGCTGAACTGCGTGCCGCCGACCACGACCGTCGCGGCGCTGCAGGCTAAGCGCCAGAGCGCCGAGGGCCGCTGTCACGTCGACGTCGGATTCTGGGGCGGGTTGGTGGCCGACAACCTCGGCGAGCTGGCGCCGCTGCACGGCGAGGGCGTGTTCGGCTTCAAGTGCTACTTGACCGACTCGGGAGTCGTCGAGTTCGGCTACGTCACCCGCGAGGAGCTCGAGCCGGCCGTGGCCGAGCTGGCCCGGCTCGATGCCCTGACGATCGTGCATGCCGAGGATCAGCGGTTGCTCGAGCGCGCCCCCTCAGCCCACGGTGGGGACTACGGCGACTTCCTGGCCTCTCGGCCGCCTGAGGTCGAAACCGCGGCCATCGCCGAGATCATCGGGCTCAGTCGGCACTACCAGGCGCGCGTGCACGTGCTCCATCTCTCCGCAGCCGAGGCCCTGCCCGCGATCGCCGCCGCCCGCGCGCAGGGCGTGCGCCTCACAGTCGAGACCTGTCCGCATTATCTGGCCCTGAGCGCCGAGGAGGTGCCGGCGGGAGCCACCCAGTTCAAATGCACCCCCCCGATCCGCGAGGACGCCAACCGCGAGGCGCTGTGGCGGGCGCTCGGCGACGGCGTGGTCGACTGCGTGGTCTCAGATCACTCCCCGTGCCCGCCCGAGCTCAAGCACCTTGAGGTCGGCGACTTCGGCCGGGCCTGGGGTGGGATCGCATCACTGCAGCTCAGCCTGCCCGTGGTCTGGACCCACGCCCGCCGCCGCGGCTACGGGCTCGTCGAGGTGGTCCGCTGGATGGCCGGCGGCCCGGCGCGGCTGGTGGGCCTGGCCGGCAAGGGCGCGCTCGCCGTCGGCTTCGACGCCGACCTGGTGCGCTTCGCCGCCGAGGAGACTTTCACGGTTGACCCGTCCGCGCTGCACCATCGCCACCGGCTGACTCCCTACGCCGGGCACGAGCTCAGCGGAGTCGTGCGGAGCGTCTGGCTGCGAGGTCGGGAGATTGACCTGGACGGGCCTGCGCAGGGCAGGCTGCTGCGGCGCGACGACGGGTCCGGCGTGCAGGCCGTCCGCCCGAGCGGGGTCGCTCAGCGGGGCAACTCGCCGCCCGGATCCGCGCCCACGCTCGCCGCAGCCGCGGGCGATCCCACTGAATCCAGCTTGTTCGGGTCCTCTCAGGGTCCCGACCCCTCGACCAGATAAGGAACAGCTCATGCGATCGATGACAGCCGCCCATGCCGCCGTGGAGATTCTCAAGCGCGAGGGGACGACTCACGCCTTCGGCGTCCCCGGCGCCGCGATCAACCCCGTGTACGCCGCGATGCGCGCCAGCGGGGGGATCCAGCACACGCTCGCCCGTCATGTCGAGGGGGCCGCGCACATGGCCGAGGGCTATACGCGCGCGGTGGCAGGCAACATCGGCGTGTGCATCGGCACCTCGGGGCCGGCCGGGACGGACATGATCACCGGCCTGTACTCGGCCCTCGGAGACTCCATCCCGATCCTCTGCATCACCGGCCAGGCGCCGGTGGCCAAGCTGCACAAGGAGGACTTCCAAGCGGTGGACATCGCGTCGATCGCCAAGCCGGTCACGAAGATGGCCATGACCGTGCTCGAGCCCGCCCAGGTCCCCGGGGCCTTCCAGCAGGCGTTTCACGTCATGCGCTCGGGCCGTCCGGGACCGGTGCTGATCGACCTGCCCTTCGACGTGCAGATGGCCGAGATCGACTTCGATCCCGACCTCTACCAGCCCCTGTCCGTGTACAAGCCCGCGGCCACCCGCGCCCAGATCGACCAGGCGCTGCGCATGCTGGCCGAGGCCGAGCGCCCGGTGATCATCGCCGGCGGCGGGATCATCAACGCGGACGCCAGCGAGCTGCTGATCGAGTTCGCCGAGTTGGTGGACGTGCCGGTGATCCCCACGCTCATGGGCTGGGGGGCGATCCCCGACGACCATCCCCTGATGGTGGGAATGGCCGGTCTGCAGACCTCCCACCGCTACGGCAACGCGAACTTCCTGGCCTCGGACTTCGTGCTCGGGATCGGCAACCGCTGGGCCAACCGTCACACCGGCGGCCTCGACACCTACCGCCGGGGCCGGCGGTTCGTCCACGTCGACATCGAGCCCACCCAGATCGGGCGCGTGTTCGCACCCGACTACGGAATCGTGTCCGACGCCAAGGCGGCGCTAGAGCTGTTCGTCGAGCTGGCCGGCGAGCGCAAGCAGGCCGGCAAGCTGCCCGACCGCTCCGATTGGGTCGCCGAGTGTCGCAGGCACAAGCAGACGCTGCAGCGCCGCACCCACTTCGACGACGTTCCGATCAAGCCGCAGCGGGTCTACGAGGAGATGGACCGGACGTTCGGCCGCGACGTCAGGTACGTCAGCACGATCGGCCTCTCGCAGATCGCCGGAGCACAGTTCCTGCACGTGTTCGCGCCCCGGCATTGGATCAACGCCGGCCAGGCCGGTCCGCTGGGCTGGACCGCTCCCGCCGCCCTTGGCGTTTGCGTGGCCGATCCCGAAGCGACCGTGGTCGCGCTGTCGGGCGATTACGACTTCCAGTTCTTGATCGAGGAGCTGGCGGTCGGCGCCCAGTTCAACATTCCGTACATCCACGTGGTGGTCAACAACGCCTACCTGGGCCTGATCCGCCAGTCCCAGCGCGGCTTCGACATGGACTACTGCGTACAGCTGTCGTTTGAGAACGTCAACGCGCCGGACGTCGGCCAGTACGGCGTCGACCACATCAAGGTGGCCGAGGGCCTGGGCTGCAAGGCCCTCCGCGTCACCGAGCCCGACGAGCTGGCCCCGGCCTTTCAGGCCGCAGCCGAGCTGGCGGCCCAGCACCGGGTGCCGGTGCTGGTGGAGGTGATCCTCGAGCGGGTGACCAACATCTCGATGGGCACGGAGCTCGACAACGTCACCGAGTTCGAGGAGCTGGCCACCGTCGCCGCTCATGCCCCGCGCGCAATCGCACTGCTGGACTGAAGGGAGAACGATGGCGAACAAGATCGGCTTCATCGGGCTCGGAATCATGGGCGGCCCGATGGCGAACAACCTGCTCGGCGCCGGGCACGAGCTCGTGGTCAACACCCTGCGCCGCTCGCGTGCCGAGGAGCAGGAGAGCCGGGGCGCGCAGTGGGCAGACAGCCCCGGCGAAGTGGCCGAGCAGGCGGACACGATCATCACCATGCTCCCTGACTCACCACAGGTCAGCCAGGTGGTCGGCGGCGAGCAGGGGATCCTCAGCACCGCCCGTGAAGGCACGCTGGTTATCGACATGAGCACGATCGCGCCGGGGGTGACGACCGAGCTCGCCCGCGCCGCGGCCGAAAAGGGGGTGGGCATGGTGGACGCGCCCGTCTCCGGCGGCGACATCGGGGCCAAGGAGGGGACGCTCTCGATCATGGCCGGGGGCAGCGAGCAGGACTTCGCGCGGGCCAAGCCGCTGCTTGAGGTCCTGGGCAAGACGATTGTCCACGTCGGCGCCGTCGGCGCGGGGCAGGTGGTCAAGGCCTGCAATCAGATCGTCGTCGCGCTCAGCATCGAGGCCGTGGCCGAGGCGCTGGTCTTGGGCTCCAAGGCGGGGGTGGAGCCCGCCCGGATCCTCGACGTGCTCTCCGGTGGCCTGGCCGGCAACCGAGTGATGCAGGTGCGGCGGGAGAACTTTCTCAGCCACGACTTCAAACCCGGCTTTCGCATAGACCTGCACCACAAAGATCTGGGGATCGCGCTGGCGGCGGGCCGCGAGTACGGCGTGCCGCTGCCGGTCACCGCGATCGTCGATCAGATGCTGCAGGCCCTGCGCATGCGCGGCCACGGCTCGGAGGACCACTCTGCGCTCCTGCGGGTGATCGAAGACTCGGCCCAGCACGAGATCGGAAGCTAAGCGCATGGAGCTCGTACAGGCCTACAGCGTGGCCCACCTCGTGGCCGAGCAGAGCGAGGCGGTGGTCGTGTGAGCACCCGCGCGCAGTCTCTGAGCGTGGCCGACGTCGGCGCGTTGGACGAGAAGGGCTTCGTGGGCCACTTCGCCGGCGTCTACGAGCACTCGCCGTGGGTTGCGCGGGGGGCCTGGCGGCGGCGTCCGTTCGCGGACTTCGAGGCCCTGGCTGGGGCGTTCGAGACCGTGGTCGACGAGGCGCCCGAGGACGCTCGCCTGGGGCTGGTGCGCGCCCACCCCGAGCTCGGCGGGCGGGAGGCGCGGAAGGGGACGCTGACCGAGGAGTCGGCCGCCGAGCAGGTCGGAGCCGGGCTCGACCGGCTGACCGCAGAGCAGCTTCGGCGCCTTGAACAGGTCAACCGCGCCTACGCCGAGCGCTTCCGCTTTCCGCTGGTGATCTCGGTCCGGGGCCGGGACCCAAACTCGATCCTCGACGAAGGCGAAGCCCGGCTCCGCAACTCCGCCGAACAGGAGTTGAACCGGGCGATCGCCCAAATAACCCGGATCGCGCGGCTGCGCCTGCACGATCTAGTCGCCGACGACGACGGGACGGAGACCTCCCGCCCCCAACCTAGAGGGAAGTAGAGGGACACGAAGCTCATGGCATCGATTACCACGACGAGCCCACCGGCGGGAGCGCCGCCCGAGCGCCATCCGGTCGACGAAGTTTTGGCCCCGCAGCTGATGGTCACCTACGGCCTGCAGCATGTGCTGAGCATGGCCGCGGGCGTGATCGCCGTGCCGCTGATCCTGGCGGGTGTGCTCAAGCTGAGCGCCGCCGACACCGGCTACGTCGTCACGTCAACCCTGTTCATCTGCGGCCTGGCCACGTTGTTGCAGACCCTCGGTGTATCGAAGATCGGCGTGAAGCTGCCGATCGTCCAGGGCGTGTCATTCGCCCCGGTCGCCACGATGATCGCCATCGGTACCGTGCACGGACACATCACCGGGCTGCGCACGATCTACGGCGCGGTGATCATCGCCGGCGTGGTCGGGCTGGCGCTGTCGCCGATCTTCAGCCGCATGCTGCGCTTCTTTCCCCCCGTGGTCACCGGGTCGGTGATCACGATCATCGGCGCTTCGCTCCTGCCCACGGCCGCGCAGTGGTGCGCGGGCGGCGTGGGCGCCAGCAACTTCGGCGCCCAGAAGAACATCGCCTTCGCTGCCGCGACGCTGCTGTTGATCCTTTTGATCTACCGCTTCCTGCCCGGGTTCTTCAGCCGCGCGGCCATCCTCCTGGGGCTGGTCGTGATGATCCTGGTCGCTATCCCGTTCGGCCTGGACAACTTCACCCAGGTGACCAAATCGTCTGCCGTGCACGTGCCGGGCCCGTTTCACTTCGGCTCGCCCATCTTCGCCGTGGGCTCGATCCTCTCGATGATCCTGGCCATGCTGGTCATCATGACTGAGACCACGGCCGACATCCTGGCCATCGGCGAGGTGGTGGACCGTCCCCAGGGCGTGGCTGGGGTGGGTCGAGGGCTGGCCGCCGACTGCACCTCGACGGCAGTCGCGGGAGTCTGGAACACGTTTCCGTGCACGGCCTTCGCCCAGAACGTCGGGTTGGTGGCCGTGACCGGCATCAAGAGCCGCTTCGTGGTCGCGGTGGCCGGGGCGATCCTGCTGATCGGCGGCGTCATCCCACCCGTCGGGGCCGCCGTGGCCTCGATCCCGCTCCCAGTGCTGGGCGGCGCGGGGCTGGTCCTGTTCGGAACAGTTGCCGCCAGCGGCATCCGCACCCTGGCGCGGGTGGAGTACGAAGGTACCGCGAACCTGCTCATTGTGGCGGTGACCCTGGCCGTGGGGTTGATCCCGGTCGGGGTCCCGGAGTTCTACGCCCACTTCCCCTCGGGTGTGCGCACGGTGCTCGACTCGGGCATCAGCGCCGGGGCCGTCGTGGCCGTGCTGTTGAACCTGCTGTTCAACGTGCGCCGGGCCCGGCCCGAGATCCTGACGAGCACTCCGGCCCCCCGGGAGGAGCTCCTCGTCCTGCACGCGGAACGCCGGCTCACCCTCGACGAGGTGAACCAGCTCGACCGCGAGGCGTTCGTGGCCAAGCTCGGTCCGATCTTCCAGGGACCATCGTGGGCGGTCGAACGGGCCTACGCCCGCCGGCCCTTCGCCAGCATGATCGACCTGCGCCGGGCGCTGCAGGATGAGCTCTTTGGCGCCTCGCCCGAGGAGCAGCTTGAGCTGATCCGCGCCTACCCGCGGCTGGGCCAGCTGGCGCAGCCGGACGACAGGGCGGCCGAGATGGGAATTTCCCGCGATGACCTGGACGACCTCATGGCGGTCTCCGGGCTACGCCCAGAGTCTCTACACGATCAGGCCAGCGCGGGTTTGGACCGGCTGTCGCCGGAGGAGTTCGAGCAGTTCACCGCGCTGAACGACGCCTATGCGCAGCGGTTTGGCTTTCCGCTGATCGTCGCCGTGCGCGCCCCAGGGCAGACCAAGGAGACGATCCTGCAGAGCGGCCTTGCACGGCTTCAGAACTCGCCCCGGCAGGAGCAGGCGACGGCGCTGGTGGAGATCGCCAAGATCGCCAACGTGCGGCTGTCCGACGTGGTGGCCGAACCGGCTGAGCCGGCTCAGGCGGTGATGGCGTGAGCCGCCGTCCGGGGGTGAGCTGAGTTGCCGCGCGCGCTGGTGGCGCCGGACGACTTCAAAGGCACCTTCACCGCTCCGCAGGTCGCGGCGGCGATCGCCGCCGGGCTGCGCCGCGGCGGGGCCGAGGCCGACGAGCTGCCGATCGCCGACGGCGGCGACGGGACGATGGACGCGCTGCTGGCCTCGCTGGGCGGCTCGGTGCACACCGCGCGGGTGGCCGACCCGCTCGGGCGATCCGTGCGGGCGCGCTGGGCGATGCTCGAGGATGGTCAGACGGCGGTGGTCGAGATGGCCCAGGCCAGCGGCCTGCGCCATGTCGCCGCGCACGAGCGCGACGCCTGGGCGGCCACGACCCGGGGCACCGGAGAGCTGATCGCGGCCGCGGTCGCCGTCGGCGCGCGCAAGGTGCTGGTGGCCGTGGGCGGCAGCGCCACCACCGACGGGGGGGCGGGCGCGGTCGAAGTGCTGCGTGCCGCTGGCGTTCAGACTCAGATCGTCGTGCTCTGCGACGTGCGCGTAGCGTTCGAGGACGCCGCGCGGGTTTTCGGGCCTCAGAAGGGCGCCGACCCGGACACCGTCGCACGGCTGAGCGAGCGGCTACACGCCCTCGCCCAGGCCGCGCCGCGCGATCCCCGGGGGCGGCCGATGACCGGCGCAGCCGGCGGGCTCTCGGGCGGGCTGTGGGCGCACTGCGGCGCCGAGCTGGTCGACGGCGCGCGATTCGTGCTCGACGCCGTGGCCTTCGACGAGCGCCTGCGCGAGGCCGATATCGCGGTCACCGGCGAGGGCCGACTCGACGAGCAGACGCTAACCGGCAAGGCGGTGGCTGAGGTCGCCCGCCGCTGCACCGCCGCGTCCCGCCCGCTGCACGTGGTGGTCGGCTCGAGCGCGCTGAAGGCCGCCGAGATCGCCGCGCTGGGGGTGGCCAGCGCGCGCGAGGCCGGCACGCCCGAGGAGCTCGAGCGCGCGGGACAGGAGCTCGCGCTCGCCCTGGCGGTGACGCGATGAGGCCGATCCTCCGCCGCGGTGAGGCCCTTCCGGTGTCCGAGACCGGTGAGAACAGGCGGGTGCAGTGCAGCCGCCTCCCGTCGCCTGTACCGACGTCCCCGGCGACGGGAGCTGTCACCTTCGTGCGCAGCTGGTGGGCGGTCGGCCGCCGGCTTGCGGCGCTTGCCCCTACCGGCCGACGTCGACATCTGCACTACCAACCGCGTCGGCCGAGGGAGGTGGGCTGATGGGCAACGTAACCACCCACGTGCTGGACGCCGCGCGTGGCAGGCCGGCGGCAGGCGTCCCCGTAGTGCTCGAGCGACGCACTGGCGGCGACTGGCAGCGTTTGGCCGAAGGCCTGACCGACCACGACGGTCGTTGCCGTGACCTGACGCCGGGGTCGCTTGGCGCGGGGGTGCATCGGCTGCTGTTCGACACCGGCGCTTACTTTTCCGCCGCGGGCCAGCGGACGTTCTACCCCGAGGTGGCAGTGACCTTCGACGTCGGCGACGTTGACCAGCACTACCACGTGCCCCTGTTGTTGAGCCCGTTCTCCTACACCACCTACCGAGGGAGCTGAGAGCCATGTCTGTTGTCCTGGGATCCAACCGCTACGGCAAGGCCGAGGTCCGCTGCGTTCGCGTGAGCAAGCACGACGAGCGCCACGAGATCTCGGACCTGAACGTCACCTCCCTGCTCTCCGGAGACATGGAGGCGGTCCACTATGAAGGTGACAACGCGAACATCCTGCCCACCGACACCCAGAAGAACACCGTGTACGCCTTCGCGGGCGAGGGCGTGGGCGAAATCGAGGACTTCGCGCTGCGCCTGGCCCGCCACTTTGTGGACGACGTCGAGCCGATAAGCCACGCCCGCGTGGAGATCAGCGAATACCCCTGGGCGCGCCTGGCGTCCGATGGTCGCCCCCACCCCTACGCTTTCATGCGCGAAGGCTCCTACGAGCGCACCTGCCTCGTGCACTACGAGAACGAGTCGACCTCGGTGGTGTCCGGCATCACGAATCTCGGCGTGCTCAAGACCACGGAGTCGGAATTCTGGGGCTACATCAATGACCCGTACACGACGCTGGCCGAGACACGCGACCGCGTCTTCGCCACGCTCGTGACCGCTCAATGGCGCCACACCGACGAGGTGGACTGGGGGAGGTCATTCGCCGAGGCCAAGCGCCTGCTCTTGGAGACCTTCGCCCGCCACTACAGCCTGTCGGTGCAGCAGACCATGTACGAGATGGGCAAGGCTCTGATCGAAGCCCAGCCCGAGATCGCCGAGGTGCGCCTCTCGCTACCGAACAAGCACCACTTCGTCGTCGACCTCTCGCCATTTGGTCAGGAAAATGAGAACGTGGTCTTCCACGCCGACGATCGTCCCTACGGCCTCATCCAGGCCACGATCGCCCGCGACGACGCAGCCGCCCCGGGTGTCGCGTTTGACTAAGTGTCTCTCCGGCAGTCCAGGATCTGCCGGTGGCCGCCACCGTGAATGAAGTCGCACTGTCCTCGACCAAGGAATTCGGCGGTCTGCCCAACCAGGCTCATGCGGTCCTACCGCCGGACGCCGGACCTAGCGGCGGCACCCCGTCTGAACATGACGCGCGGATCCTTTGCGTACGTCCGACGCAGGGCGCGCCACCCGGGGGCTCGAGGTCGTTCACACCCGCCGGGTCAGCGGCGCATGGCGGTTTACATCCTTGTAGAGCAGGTAGCGGAACACCCCCGGGCCGCCGGCATAGCAGGCCTGTGGGCAGAAGGCACGCAGCCACATGAAGTCGCCGGCCTCCACCTCGACCCAGTCCTGATTGAGACGGTAGACCGCCTTTCCCTCCAACACGTACAGGCCGTGCTCCATGACATGGGTCTCGGCGAACGGGATGACGGCGCCAGGATGGAGCGTCACGATGTTGACGTGCATGTCGTGGCGCAGGTCCTCGGGATCCACGAACCGCGAAGTCACCCAGCGGCTCCCGGTGTCGGGCATGGGGATGGGAGTGACCTCGCGATCGTGGCTGACGAACGCGTCGGGCGCCGCAACGCCCTCGACGGGCTGGTAGGCCTTGCGGATCCAGTGAAAGCGCGCCGGCCGGTGCGCTCGGTTCCAGATTGCCCAGCCGGTGGCCGGCGGCACGTAGGCGTAGCCGCCCGGATCGAGGCGATGCGACCGACCTTCGATCGAGAGCTCGATTTCCCCGTCGAGGATGAACAGCACCGCCTCGGCACCGGGGTCGGATTCAGGCCGGTCGCTCCCCCCTCCGGGCGAGAGCTCGACGATGTACTGCGAGAACGTCTCGGCGAAGCCGGACAGCGGCCGGGCCAGCACCCACAGGCGCATGTGGTGGAAATGTGGCAGGTAGCTCGTGACGATGTCGCGCATGGTCCCGCGCGGAATAACGGCATAGGCCTCGGTGAACATCGCCCGGTCGGTAAGCAGATCCCCCTGGTTCGGAAGGCCACCCTGCGAGGCGTAGTAGAGACGGGAGTCCATAGGAGCGTGGGGCCGGCGAGTGGCAGTGTATGCGCCAGGCGCGAGTCGAGCTAGCGGTGGAGAGCCTGGGCCTTTGGATGGAGCGCCGCGTGGGCCAGTGCCCCCGTACGAAAAGCCGTAGAAGACAAGCCGCTTCGCGGGTCAATGGAGCTCCGAGTCCAACAATGGCCGCGACTAGGATCGAGCGTCTGAAGGCTCTTGGCGAAGTGTGCGAGCGCTACCTTGCGGAACTGGTCGACGAGGCCCTCGACCTGGTCGAATCGAGTTCAGCCAGTCGTGGACGTGCCGTGGGCATGAGGAGCTTCGTCATCGCCATCTCCCGGGTGGCACGACCGCGAGCGACCGCCGGTGCCGCGGCCTGCGCTTGCGGCGGGTCTCACGGTTGAGGACGAGCAAGATCGTGAGCGCGACGAGAGCCACGGCTTCCGAGGAGATCGCGAATACGATCGCGAAGCGGTAACCGTACTCCATGAACCCGAAGAGCGGCGTGTGCTCGCTGATCAGAAGCGCCATGAGCGCGCCCCCCGCCATGATCGAAGCCACCGCGGCGACGAGGGCGTCGACGCGGAACCTGACGCGCCCGCGGCGGGCCCGTTGGAATCAGGAAGTAGAGCCCACACACGTGGAAGGCGGTTCAAGGCGGTGTCTTGGGAGTCCATGCTCTGTCCCTTCCGGTTTCGTGGCTTGGCGCGACCGCAGGTGCGCAATCAGGAAACCGTGCGCTTCCCGCCTAGGCGCGGTAGTAACTGTGTCGCTCGGTTAGACGCTGCGGAACGACGAACCTTCCCGGCGCGCCGCGATTACCGGGGACTGTGCCCGTCAGCATCCTGTCTCATGGGTGCGAAACGGCCCAGACCTCGCAAGACGCCACGGCATAGCGACGCCAAAGCGAGGCCAATCGGAAAGGATCCCGATCCCTTCAAATGCCATCCCGCGCAGGGCCAGCGCAAGGTGATCCGGCGCCGCACCCTCCGTCGCGTTCTGAGAACCGCTCCGTCGAGCGAGCCGTTACGGCTGACGTCGTCGCCTCGATCGCACGACGAGCAGCCGGTCGATGACGATTCCGAGCACAAACGCGACCGCGATCACGATGGTCAATGGCGTCTGCCCGGTCCTGATGATCCAGTGGACCTTCACGTCGTTGAAGTTGAGCACCGCGAACGCGGCGACCAGCGCGGCGATTACGGCCGCGGCGATCAGCCGTGCTCGTTCGCGAGGGCCGATCGTTCCGCCCGACGAACGGGCCGGAGCGCCGGCGCGGTCATCCGTCTCGGCCATGCCTCGTCCCGGGCGTCGACACGAACTCGTCCATGTGGCTAGCCGGGCACCGGCGCCGGGCCTGATCGACTAGCGTCGGCGAGACGAGCGATGGCGCGCACCGACCACGCCAGGAGGCATAGGCCGATGTCGCGCGCGATCAGCGAGATCCCGACGAACAGCGCGAGGGTGGCCACGCCGATGCCCGGGCTTGAGACGACCACGATCCCGGCGAGCAGTTCAAGCAAGCCAAGTAGGGCCGCCGACAAACCTCGGTCGCAGACCGAGAACGCCCGAATCAACCGCAGAATGCCGGCGATCAGCAGCCACAGCCCGGCGATCGTGACCAAGCTGATCGCCGGCTTTGCCAGCACGATCACGCCGGCGACGACGCTGAGCACTCCAACCAGCGCCAACAGCCACGAGGCCCGGACGATAGTCCGAAGCTCCGATCTCACCGCAGATTCCAGTGCCATGCTGGTCCTTTCGCGGGCGTGGCGAACGAAGCGGTCGACGAAGACGGACGATAGCTCTAACGCCACCATTCGTCCAGGGGTGGCCACGCGCGGTCGCGCCATCTGACGGCTTTGCATAGGAATGGACGCGTGCGAGCACCTGGAGAAAGCAACGACGGCGCCGGGTGGCGACGCCAAGCACGAGTGCCGGTCGAGCGCGCAGCGTGAGCGTCGGCGCGAGCGCGCGTATCCGGACCCCGGCTCCGGTTACGCCGGCTGTCCTCCGGCCAGGACACCTCGTGTCAATCGGGGCGGATCTGCGCAGCGTTGCGCCGTTAGTGTACGCCGAAGAGCGCGGCAAGCCGCGCCGGGTTTACATGGCCCGGGATGATGCGATCGCGGCCCATCCCGATGCTGGTTCAGGTCGATCATGACACGGCGTCGGCGGCCGAGATCGTCACTGCGGGGTGGACGACCGCGGTCGAGCTGAAGTAGTCGATACCAAGACCTACGGCAAGGGAGCATTCCAGGTGACCGAGCCGCTGATCGTCGGTGGCGCGCTCGACATCACGGTTGGGCTAGTACTTCACCCCCGACGGGCGCAACCGCGGGGCGGCGGGTGCGCCCGGTACCGCAACGTGCATGCAGCACGGCGCGGAAGTCTGCGCGCCCGACGATGTCGAGCGGCTGGATGCCGAACTGGCGCGACGGGGTTACTGACCACCGCTCGGTTGGCGAGCTCGGCGCCAGGACAGAACAACAGGCGCTGGGACTACCACGTCAAGTGCGACCAGCAACGCCTCCTTCCGCCTGGCAGGTCGACTCATTCGGTCCCGAAGTCGATCGGTCACGCTCAATCCGATGATGCGTGTGCCGTGGTTCGACGATGTCCCGGCTCTCCGCCAAAGAATGAGCTCCAGGGGACGTCGACGGGTACGTCGAGTTCGATCACCTCGTACAGGTGGCGTAGGAGCGGGAAGTCTTCGGGGCTCACCATCCCCCGCCTAACCAGCTTCGGTAGCGCCCCGCCGATCTCGCGGATCGCAGCCGCGCCCTCAAGAGTCGGGTGGCCGAGCCGCTCCGACGCCTCCTCGAACCGCGCTCCCCCGCCCAGGAGCCTGCCCACACGGACGCTTCGACCGCCGGTGCTCGTTACGTACATGTCGCCGACGCCGGGCAGCCACCCGGCGGTTTCCGAGTCTCCGCCGAGCACCGCGACCATTTGCCGCATCTCCGCGGCGCCCTGCGCAAACAACGCCGCCTCGTAGTTGTGCATTCGATCCGGCCGATCAGAGCCGCCCCGAGCCTGGAGGACGCCCTCGGCGAGGCCCACGCCGAGCGCGTAGCAGTTTTTCAATGCGGCACAAACCTCGCATCCAACCAGGTCGGTCGACGTCCAGACCCGATAGGCGTCGGTGCCGAACGTCGACGCGAGGTAGTCGAGCGCCGCTTGGTCGCGTCCCGCGAACACGACGCAGGTCTCGCGGCGGGCTGCGAGCTCGCTGGCGATCATGGGACCGGTGATCGCCGAAACGGAGTGGCGGTCGCGCTGCGACCCAGACCAGGACTCCCTCAGCACGTCAGTCAGGATCCGCAGCTCGCCGTCCGCCGCGGCCTCGAGCCCCTTCGCAATCGCGATTACCAGCGCTCGGTCTGGCAGCAGCCCCGCAAGCCGTTCGCCCGCCCAGCGGACCCCGAACGAGTTGACGCCGCTCAGCACGATCTCAGCCCCGGCGAATGCCTCCGGCGCCTCCTCCAGCTGATACGCCGTGACCGACATGGGCAGCTGCTCGTCCAAGTCGGGATGGACGCTGCTCGCCTTGATGCTGTCGATGATCTCGCGGTCTAGATGAGTGCCGACGAGGCGTACATCGTGGCCATTGTCGGCGAGCGGCACGGACAGGGCCGTGCACGTCTGCCCCGTTCCGAGAATGGCCACTCGAGTCATCGTCGTGCCCGAGATTTGTGCCGATCTATTGGCGTCGCAGTCAATCGGGTCATATCAGGAAGCAGCAGCCCGACGGCGAGAATACTCACCACCCAGCCCCCGGGGCCGGATGTCTTCATGCCAGCTCCTTCGGACCGATCGATTGCTCCGCATACAAGCCAGCGTACTTGGCCGATCGGTGATTTGCGGTAGGCGGCGTTCTGCAAACCACGCCTGCTGCGTCCTGTGACGAGAGGCTTATCAGATTGGTCACCGTCTCGATAAGAGCCGACATCAGCGCCTACTTCGACCTCGAATGTTTGCACCGCGCGTCGTTGGCCGGGCTCGCGACGAGCAGTCCGAGCGTACATGAGATCCGCCCGGGCGTGATCGGGGCCGCGTCCGCCGCCAAGCCGGCTCTCCTTCGTCCTTTCCACTCGTCCGCTGTCGGCCGACCGGCGTGCTCGCGTTCGAGTCGAAACATAAGCATTGTGGTTAACCCGATATGACCGACCGAGGAAACGACGGCGAGCAGATCGTCGAGAGCGCTCAGGAATCAGCGAGACCATGGCTGCTCGCGGAGCGGGGAGCGGCCGGGGTCCCATCACCACGGGAAACTCAAGCTATGACTGATCTCCTCCCGGCACAACGGCCGCTTGATGCCGGACTGGGTCTCATTGGCCGGTCACCGGCTGAAGGCTGACCTGAGCCGTCACATCTGACGCTGAGCGTATCGTCGGGAGCTCTGTTGTCCGCGCTTCGCCCAGCACATTCTGTCCTCTGGCGGTCGTCCTTCTTGGCCTCGATCCTCGCGGAGGCCATCGACAAACCTGTGTGCACCATTACGGCCCGGGGATCGCGTGCTTGGCGGCACGGCGTTCTTCTCCTGGTGGACGATCGACTTCGTGCTTCTCCTCGTGAACGATACAGTTCGTGTTGGCGGCATCGACTACGACCGCGTCCTGTCATTCGGTTAGCGGCGATCACAGCCCTGTTTTGGCTCGGCATCACGCTGTTGTCGTCGCTTCGCTTCTCATCGGCGTCGTCGCGTACAGGACTACGAAGGCGAAAGGCGCCGTCGTTCATTTCCTGACCTGGTTCATCGCTACCGGCGCTGTGATAGCGCTCCGCTCCGGGAGCGGAGCGGGCCGCAAGACGGAAGTGCCCGAAGAGCTCCAGGCAACCGACCTCCTGAGTTGACGTAGCGCGCGAAATGACCTAACTAGACGTACTTAACTGACCCTCGAGGCATTTACGGACACGTCGGTTTTCGGCCGACCGCAACAACCGACGGCGATGGCCTGCTGGATGCGAGGTCGTTTGCGAGGCTGGCATCTCACGTACCCAACGCCGAGTGTATGCTTGCCACCGCTTCGGCCCGGCGGCGAGGCAAAACGGAGTTGATCCGACGCGGTCCCGGTTGGTCTCGCGGGCAGCGTATGCCGGGACACTTCTAGACCGTGTAGACAAGGCCAAGGAGAAGATCCAATGATCCTGATCTGCTACGACGGCTCGCCGGACTCGAAATCGGCAATCGACCGAGGCGGCGACCTGTTGCGGGGACAGCCCGCAACGGTGCTCACCGTGTGGGAGCCTTTCTTCGCGGTCGCTAGCCGGGCCTATGTCGGGTGGGGAACGATCGCGGGAATCCCGGATCAGGTGGCGATCGACAAGGCGATCCTCGAGCAAGCGGAGGGGCTCGCGGAGGAGGGGGCTCAGCTCGCGCGCGAAGCTGGGCTGCACGCCGAGGCACGCACCTGCTCGCAGGAGACCACCACCGCCGAGGCGATCCTGACCGAGGCCGACGCGATCGGCGCCACGGCGATCCTGATCGGCTCTCGCGGGCTGAGCGCGTTCAAGTCAGTCTTCCTTGGCAGCGTCTCGCGCGGCGTGCTCCAGGACGCCGGTCGGCCCGTGATCGTGGTGCCCGCGGCAGACGCTGCCGCCGCTCGCGAGGACGAGCGACCGGCGAGTAAACGAGACTGATGGTGCCCTTGGCAGGGCTCGCGGCGGGCGTTGGCGATGCTCGCCCTCGAGTCCGCCGACGCACGTCGCGGACGGCTTCGGTGCAAGTGGCTGAGCAACCATCGCTCGTTGCCCGGTTCCGAGGCGAGACGATGCTGTGCGTCGACGGCGTGCGGCGTCCTTTCCGCTCGCGTCCTTCGGAACGGCGGGGGTCGGCGGTTCGGTGGCGGCTTTCTGCGGACAGCTGGGGTACGGCGTTTGTGAGAGGCTTAGCGCAGCGCTCAAACGCGATGTGACATGGTAAGCGCGATAGAGGGAGGTCTCGAAATCCGGCGGACCAGTCCGCAGTCGGCGGCGGCAGCGCAGCGACTGGTCCAGCGCGATGCACTGTTTGAGCGCCTGTCGGCCCCCGAAGGCCGGGTGGTGGTGGTGTGCGCCCCGGCGGGGAGCGGCAAGACGGTGTTGCTACGTTCCTGGATCGAGGCGACCGGCCTGCGGGACCGGGTGGGATGGGTGTCGGTTGAGCGCGGTGAGCATGACGCCCAGCGGTTCTGGCTCGCGGTGATCGAGGCCCTCGCCGGCGCGGTCGGCCTGGTGCAGCCGGTCGCCCCGGCGCCGACGTTCGGCGGCCGGGCCGTGGTCGACCAGCTGCTGTCGGATCTTGCATGCCTCCAGGAGCCGGCGGTGCTCTTGGTCGATGATCTGCATGAGCTGGGTTCGGCCGATGCGTTGAGCTGGCTCGAGCGGTTTCTGGGCCGGTTGCCGCCGGCGTTGCGAGTTGTCCTGGGCACGCGGGAGGACCGTGGGCTGGGCCTTCACCGCCTGCGTCTGGCTGGCCAGCTCACCGAGCTTCGCGCTCCCGACCTGCGGTTCTCGATGGAGGAGATGACCGACCTGCTTCGGGCTGAGGGTGTCACGCTCTCCGACGGGGGGATGGCATTGCTCTATGAGCGGACGGAGGGTTGGGCGGCCGGTTTGCGGCTGGCCGTGATCTCGCTCGCGCACCATCCGGACCCGGAGCGCCTGGTCACCGAGTTCTCAGGCAGTGAGCGGAACGTGGCGGGATACCTGCTGGCGGAGGTGCTGGAACGCCAGCCGCCCGAGGTGCGCGAGATGCTGTTGCGCACCTCGGTGCTCGACCGGGTGTGCGGTCCGTTGGCCGATTTCCTCACCGGCGGCTCGGGCGCCGAACGGATGCTCCAGGAGCTCGAGGATGCCAACGCGTTCGTCACTTCGCTTGACGCGGCCCGGTCGTGGTTTCGCTATCACCATCTGTTCGCGGACTTGCTGCAGCTGGAGCTGCGTCGAGCTGCGCCGGCGGTCGTGGGCTCACTGCACCGCGCAGCCGCGCAGTGGCACGAACAGGAGGGCTACATCATCGAGGCGATCCGCCACGCGCAGGCGGCACGCGACTGGACTCTGGCGTCGCGCCTGCTGGCCGACCACCACATCGACCTGACGTTCGATGGCTGGACCGGGTCGATTGCACAGCTGCTCACCGCCTTCCCTGACGACCTCGTGGGCGCGGACGCAGAGCTCGCGCTCGTCTTCGCCACCGCCCTGTTGAACGGCGCGCTCGAGAAGAGCAGCGCTTACGTCGATCTCGCGCGACGGCTGGCCGACACGGTTCCCGGGGAACGCAGGCCAGGATTCGACCTACTCCTGGCCGGGCTGAGGCTCGTGCTCGCGCGTTGGCACGGCGATCTCGAGACCGCGCTCCAGACTCGGCCGTTGGTCGAGGCGGCGCTGGCGGCGCAGCCGGCGGGTGAGCGCGCGCTCGGTGACGAGATGAGATGTGTTGCGCTGGCGAATCTGGGCGTTGCGGAGCTATGGTCGTCGCGGCTGGATGATGCCCGGCGCGACCTCGAAGACGCGCTGGCGCTGGCGCGTCGGGCCGGACGGCCCTGGCTCGAGATCCCATGCCTCGCTCACCTCGGGATCGCCGGCCCGGTGACCGGTCTGTCGCTCTTGGCGGGGCTCGAGCTGAGCCAGGAGGCGGTGAGGATTGTCGATGCCCATGGCTGGGGCGAGGATCCGGTGATTGTCACCGCCCTGGCCACGGGAGCCATGGCGCTGCTCTGGCTTGGGCGACTGGATGAGGCCGAGCAATGGCTCGAGCGGGCGGGCCGCACGTTGCGTCCGGGCGGTGAGCCTGGCACCGAGTTGATCGTGGACTATGCGCGAGGTCTTCTCTGCTTCGCGCGCGGCTCGCTCGGGGACGCGCTGGCGGCGCTGCGCGCCGCGACGCGGATGGAGGGTCTGCTGGCCGGCGAGCACGCATTCGCGCCGGTCGTGCGCGCGCGTGTGCTCCAAGCGCAAGCGCGCCTGGGAGATCTGGCTGGCGCCCGCGCGGCGCTCGATGACCTCGGCGAGCAGGAGCGTGACCTCGGAGACATGCGTGTGGCCGCCGCCGTCATTCATCTCGCGCAAGGTGAGCCCGAAGGTGCGATCGGCGTGCTCGCTCCGGTGCTCGATCGTTCCGCTCCGGTGCTCCACGGGCCATCCACGGTCACCGAGGCGCAGCTGCTCGATGCGGTGGCGCGCGAGCGGCTCGGCGAGCAACGCCTGGCGGAGGCCTCTCTCGAGCGCGCGCTCGATCTCGCCGAGCCCGAGGGCGTCCTCCTGCCGTTCATCCTCGTTCCCGTCCAGCCGCTGCTCGAACGCCTTCGGGGGCGCCTGACGGCACATCCCGCGCTCCGGCGAGGGATCCTCGACGTGCTGGCGGGTTCCGCGCCGCCCCACCGAGCGCCGGCCGGAAGCATCGAAGAGCTGAGTGAGTCCGAGCTCCGCGTCGTCCGCTACCTGCCCACCAACCTGAAGGCGTCGGAGATCGCCGCCGAGCTGTTCGTCTCGACGAACACGGTCAGGACGCACCTGCGCCACATCTACGCGAAGCTCGATGCCCACGATCGCGCCGAGGCAGTCGCACGCGCCCGAGAGCTAGGGTTGCTTGCCCCGTCGCGCCGCCCGCGTTAGCGGCGCGTTCGCTCCTCTAGACGTGGAAACCGAACGCGAACGACGACACCTTCGACAGCGGCGCGAGCGCGTGGCGCAGCCGCGCCGCTGTGTCGTCATGTAGCGGTCGCTGCCGCCAGTGGCGGACCGCGAGGCCCGGAACGATCACGGTCCAGGCTAACTCGGGTCGCTGCGCAGGCAGGGATTCGCGACATACGCCACGACCGGCGGGATGACAGCACGATGAGGTAGGCGATTGCGGCCGAAAACGATGTGGCAACCGGCCGTCCGGAGGTCGAGCGCCCGGTCCTCGTCGTCGATCGTCGCTCGAGCTCGCCCGGTGACGCGCCGTCCGGTTCGACGTTGACGAGGCGGCCGCACCGAGTCGGCTGGCTCGGCTCGGGGTGGCCGCCGAGCGCTGGATCGACTGGCAGCCGAGCGGGGTCTGCGTCGCAAGCGGGTTGAACTGATCGCCGGGCAGGCTGCCGGTCGCCTTGGCGAATCGTCGTCACGCGGTTTGCGTGATTGCTTCGTACCGCCAGCTCCGGCTGCGCCGGGTGCGGCCACCGCAAATCACCCGGAATGCGTGATTACTGCTCACGCAACCGGGCGCGACCCTGGCGGGCTGAGGATCACGATGAGTTCATCTATCTCGAGGCACCGGGTCGTGATAGTCGGCTCCGGCTTCGGCGGGTTGGCCGCCGCGAAGGCTCTGCGGCGTGCCCCGGTAAACGTGACCGTGATCGACCGCACTAACCATCACCTGTTCCAACCGCTGCTTTATCAGATGGCGACCGGCGTCCTCGCCGAGGGGGACATCGCCCCGCCGACCCGCGACATCCCCCGCCGCCATGCGAATACGAGGGTGCTGCTTGGCGACGTGGGCGATGTCGGCCTCGATGCGTGGGAGGTGACGCTGGAGACGATTGGAAGGAGCGCGGGCATCGCCTTCGACAGCCTGATCGTCGTCGCCGGGGCCGGGCAGTCGTACTTCGCCCACGATGAATTTGGCCTGCATGCCCCGGGGATGAAGACGATCGCCGACGCGCTCGAGCTGCGCGGGCGGATCTTCCGCGCGTTCGAGCTGGCCGAGCTGGAGCGAGCGGAAAGCGAGCGCCCTGCGTGGCTGACGATCGCGGTGGTGGGGCGGGCCCGACCGGCGTCGAACTCGCCGGTCAGATCGCTGAGATCTCGCGCTGGGCCCTCAAGCGCAACTTCCGCAGGTTTGACCCGATGCAGGCTCGCGTCATCCTGCTCGACGCCGCCGATGCGGTCACGCCATCCTGTCCAGAGTCGCTCCGGCGGCGCGCGCATCGTGACCTCGAGCGTCTGGGAATCGAGATCGAGCTGGCAACCAGCGTCACCGGCGTCGATCCAGACAGACTTGACCTCGCCCGGCCCGACGGATCGGCCGGACGGATCGAGGCCCGGACCAACGTGTGGGCCGCCGGCAGGCGGCGCGCTCGATCGTGCGCCGGCTTGCGGCGACGATACGGCGCACCAGTTCCGCTACCGCGATTGCGACAAGAC
>JAFAXX010000117.1 GCA_019240655.1 Solirubrobacterales bacterium | reverse complement strand
TACACGGTCCGCCATGTCCCGAAGTGGAACCCGATCAACATCTGCTCCTACCACCTGCAGGAAGCGGGCGCGACGCCGGTGCAGGAGATCGCCTACGCGATCAGCAACGCGATCGCCGTGCTCGACGCCGTCCGCGAGCGCGTTCCGCAGGAGCTGATGGGCAGTGTGTTCGGGCGAATCTCGTTCTTCGTCAACGCCGGCGTGCGCTTCATCGAAGAGCACGCCAAGCTCCGGGCGATGGCGCAGCTGTGGGACGATCTCGGCCGCGAGCGCTACGGCGTCGAGGACGAGCGCCACCGCCGCTTTCGCTACGGCGTCCAGGTCAACTCGCTCGGACTGACCGAAGCCCAGCCGGAGAACAACGTCTACCGAATCGCGCTCGAGGCGCTGGCCGTCACGCTGGGCCGCAGCGCCCGCGCCCGGGCGCTCCAGCTGCCGGCGTGGAACGAGGCCCTCGGCCTGCCGCGCCCGTGGGACCAGCAGTGGTCGCTGCGCCTGCAGCAGATCCTCGCCTACGAGACCGATCTGCTCGAGTACCCCGACATCTTCGAGGGCTCGAAGGTGATGGAGGCGCTGGTGGAGGCGCTCGTCGACGGCGCCCGCGCGGAGATGGCGCGCGTGGCCGAGCTCGGCGGTGCGGTCCGGGCAGTCGACTACATGAAGGCGTCGCTGGTCGAGTCCCACCGGCAGCGCTGGCGGCGGATCGAGGCGGGCGAGCTCACGGTGGTGGGGATGAACCGCTTCACCTCGACCGAGCCCTCGCCGCTGACGGCAGACGCCGACGGCGGAATCCTGGTCGTCGACCCTCGGGTCGAGGCCGAGCAGCGCGCCGCGGTCGAGCGATGGCGCTCGGAACGCGACCAGCCGGCCGTCGCCCATGCGCTCGAGGAGCTCGCCCGGGTGGCCCGGGCCGAGCAGGAGAACATCATGCCGGCGACGATCGCCGCCGCTCGCGCCGGCGCGACCACCGGCGAGTGGGCCCACACCCTGCGCGAGGTGTTCGGCGAGTATCGGGCACCGACCGGGGTGGGCGAGGCCGCGGCCGTCTCCAGCGCGGACATCGCCGAGCTCCGCGAGGAGGTCGAGCGGGTGAGCGAGGCGCTCGGGCGCCGGCTCAAGTTCCTTGTCGGCAAGCCCGGCCTCGACGGCCACTCCAACGGAGCCGAGCAGATCGCGGTCCGCGCTCGCGACGCGGGCATGGACGTGGTCTACGAGGGTATCCGGCTGACCCCGCGGCAGATCGCCAACTCGGCCGCCCAGGAGGGGGTGCACGTGATCGGGCTCTCGATTCTCTCCGGCTCTCACCGCGAGCTGATTCCCTCGGTGATGGAGGCCCTGGCCGAGGCGGGTGCCGGCGATGTTCCGGTCGTCGTCGGGGGGATCATCCCCGAGGCTGACGCGGGCGCGTTGGGTGAGCTCGGGGTGGCCGCCGTCTACACGCCCAAGGACTGGGATCTCAACGGGATGATGCGGGACATCATCGCCCTGGTCGGCGAGCAGCTGGATGGCTCGGGCGCCGCCCCGTTAGGCGATGCCGGGCGCCGAGGGGGCGAACCGCCCGACGGCCTCGAGCCCGCGCTCAGCGCTTGAGCCGCGGCCCGGCGGACGGCGCCACGCTCGGGGCGCGCCTGCGGGCGCGCGAGATGACCGTGGCCCCCGCCGTCCTCAACCTGCTCGAGAGCCGCGCGCCGGCCGCGCGCGCGCAGGCTGCGGCGCTCCTGGCGGCGGTCTCGACCGCGGCGCTCGGGGCCGAGCCGCCGGGCCACATCGTCGGCATGACCGGCCCGCCGGGGGTCGGCAAGTCCTCGCTGCTCTCGCGCCTGGTGGCGGAGTGGCGGGCGCGCGAGCGCTCCGTGGCGGTCCTCGCCGTCGACCCCAGCTCACGCCGGTCGGGCGGGTCGCTGCTCGGGGATCGGGCGCGGATCGAGGCCGATCCGGCGGACCGAGCCGTGTTCATCCGCTCGACCGCGGCCGGCGGGCGCCTCGGCGGCCTCGCGCCGGCCACGCGCGCGGCGGCGAGCGCGCTCGCGGTGGCGTTCGACGTAGTGGTGATCGAGACCGTCGGCGTCGGGCAGTCGGAGACCGAGGTGGCCGAGGCGGCGGACACCGTTGCGGTGGTCGTGCAGCCCGCCTCGGGCGACGTGCTCCAGTTCCTCAAGGCCGGGATCATGGAGATCCCTGACGTGCTGGTGGTGACCAAGGCTGACCTCGGCGCTGTGGCCAGCCGGGCGGTCGCCGATCTCGGCACCGCGCTGCGGTCGCTCGGGGCCGACACTCCCGTGCTCGCCGTCTCCTCGGCGGCTCCTCCGCGCGGGATCGATGCGCTGGCCGACGCGCTCGAGGTCCACCGCGCCGGGCTCGACCTGTCCGTCCGGCGCCTTCGCTCCCGGCGCCGGCACGCCCTGGCTGACTTCGCCGCCGAGCACGGGGAGCGCGGCCTGCGCGCGCTGGGCGGCACGCGGGCGGCGGAGCGATGGCTGGCCGACCAGGATCCCGGCCTCGACGTGGCGAGCCTCGAGCGGCTCCTCGCCCGCCGCGCCGCCGCGGCGGAGTGAGCGCCGCGATCGGGCAGAATCGCCCGATGGCCCGGATCGTCCTGCCCGCCGAGCCGCTGCGCGATGGCCCCACCGCGCTGCGCGGCTGGCGCGAGACGGACATCGACGCGCTGGTCGAGGCGTGCCGCGACCCCGAGGTCGTGCGCTGGACGCGCGTACCCGACCGCTACGGCGTGAGCGACGCCCGCGCTTACCTGCTGCAGCGCTACGACGGGCTTGAAACCGGATTCGCGGCTCCGTTCGCGATCGTCCGCGCCGACGACCTCGAGCACCTACTCGGCTCGATCTCGCTGATGCGCCTCGAATGGCGCCACCTGCGCGCCGAGGTCGGCTACTGGCTGGCGCCGGAGGCGCGGGGCGCCGGCCACGCCACCCGCGCGGTTGGGCTGATCTGCCGCTGGGGCTTTGAGTCGCTGGGGCTCGAGCGCGTCGAGCTGTTTGCAGCCACCACCAACCCGCTCTCGCAGGGGGTCGCCGAGCGCTCCGGCTTCCGGCGGGAAGCCGTCCTGCGCTCGTACATGACCGGCAAGGGCGAGCGACACGACATGGTGGCGTTCGGGCTGCTGGCCAGCGAGGCCTGAGAGCACGATAGCCTTAGGGTATGGAGCTCGAACCGCTGCGCGACGGACATGGCCGGCTGATCGGCGACCTCCGCGTGTCGGTCACCGACCGCTGCAACTTCCGCTGCCAGTACTGCATGCCCGCCGAGGGGCTTCCGTGGCTCGAGCGCAGCGAGATCTTGAGCTTCGAGGAGATCAAACGGCTGGTGCGCCTGTTCTGCGCGATGGGCGTCGGCGACGTGCGGCTGACCGGCGGCGAGCCTCTCGTCCGCCGTGACTTCCCCCGGCTGGCGGCGATGCTGGCCGCCGTGCCCGGGATCAGCGACCTCAGCGTGACCACCAACGGCTTCCTGCTCGAGCGGGACGCCGAGGCGCTCGTCAGCGCCGGCATCAACCGCTTCAACGTCTCGGTGGACTCGCTGCAGCGCGACCGCTTCTACGAGCTCACTCGCCGCGACGCGCTGCCCCGGGTGCTCCGCGGCCTCGAGCTCCTGGCCTCCTTCCCGGAGGCGCATCCGGTCAAGGTCAACGCGGTGGCGATCCGCGGGTTTACCGAGGCGGAGGTGATCCCGTTCGCCGAGCTGGCGCGGCGCTCTCCGTACCAGATCCGTTTCATCGAGTACATGCCGCTCGACGCCGACCGGGCGTGGAGCTTCGACCAGGTGCTGACCGGCGCCGAGATCCGGGCGGCGATCGAGCAGGTCTACCCGCTCGAGCCCGAGCCCCGCGAGCCGCACGCCACCGCGCGGGTCTACCGGTTCGCGGACGGCCGCGGCCGGATCGGCTTCATCAACCCGGTGTCCGAGCCGTTCTGCGGCGACTGCAACCGGGTCCGCCTGACCGCCGACGGGCGCCTGCGCACCTGCCTGTTCTCGCTGCGCGAGACCGACCTGCGCGCGCCGATCCGCGACGGTGCAGACGACGCGGAGCTCGAGGAGATCATCCGCAACGCGGTCTGGCGCAAGGAGCTCAAGCACCACGTCGGCGAGCCGGGCTTCGTCCAGCCGGCGCGCACGATGTCCGCCATCGGCGGTTAACCCCGTTCCAACCTGCTTAGCCGCATGATGTGCGGCGACCATGATCGTGCTCCTGCTGTTCGCGCTCGTCGCCGGCGCCGGCACCGCGATCACGCCGTGCGTGCTGCCGGTGCTGCCGGCGGTCCTGTCGGCTGGGGCCGCCGGCGGCCGCCGGCGGCCACTCGGCGTCGTGGCTGGGCTGGCCGGAGCGTTCACGATCGCGATCGTGGCGCTGGCCCAGCTCGTACGGGGGGTCGGGCTGGCCGGCGGAGCGGCGCGCACGCTGGCGATCGCGGTGCTGCTGGGCTTCGGCATCGTGATGCTCGTGCCCGAGCTCGCCGCCCGCCTGCAGGCGCCGCTCTCGCGCCTGGGCCGCCTCGGCCCGCACAGCCGCGGGAGCGGATTCTGGTCCGGCCTCGGGGTCGGCGGCGCCCTGGGGTTCGTGTGCGCGCCGTGCGCCGGGCCGATCCTGGCCGCGGTCACCTCGGTCAGCGCCGCGAGCGGCGCCTCGGCGCGGGTGGTGCTGGTCGCCCTCGCTTACGCGTCGGGCCTGGCCGCGGTGCTGCTGCTCTACGCCCTCGGCGGCCGCCTGGCGCTCACGCGGGTGCGGCGCCACGCGCGCGGCCACGTCGTCGAGCGCACCCTCGGCGCCGTGCTGGTGGCGACCGCCGTTGTGATGGCCACCAATCTCGACGTCCGCTTCGAGGAGGCGCTGGCCCGGGACACGAGCCTCCCGGCGTTCCTCGTCGATCCCACCCGCCGGCTCGAGAGCTCGAACGCGGTCCAGCGCCGGCTCGCGCTGCTACGCCCGCGATCGCCGTTCGCGGTGCGCCAGGAGGAGGCGGCGGCGACGCCGATGCCGCCCGCCTCCCCGGCGGCCATCCCCGGCGTGAGGACGCCGTCGCTGCCGGACCTCGGCCGCGCGCCCGAGTTCACCGCGACCGAGCGCTGGTGGAACACGTCCGGGGAGCGCCCCCTGACGCTGGCCGGTCTACGGGGCCGGGTCGTGCTGGTCGATTTCTGGACCTATACCTGCATCAACTGCATTCGCACGCTGCCGTTCCTCAAAGGCCTCTACGCGACCTATCACCGCTACGGGCTCGAGGTGGTCGGCGTGGAGACGCCCGAGTTCACCTTCGAGCAGGCCGCCGGCAACGTCGCCCAGGCGATCAGTGCCGAGCGGCTGCGCTACCCGGTGGTTCAGGACAACCGCTACGGCACCTGGGACGCCTACGGCAACGAGTACTGGCCGGCCGAGTACCTGATCGACGCCCACGGCGAGGTCCGCCACACCCAGTTCGGCGAAGGCGACTACAAGCAGAGCGAGGCCGCCGTGCGCCAGCTCCTCTACGAGGCCGGCGCCGAGGCGCTGCCGCCGCCGATGAGCGCCACCGCGATCATGCCCGCGCCGGGCTTGGCCACCCCGGAGACCTACCTGAGGCCCGACCGCGCGGCCGGCTTCATCCCGCCGCTGCAGGCCGGAGTTCACTCATACCCGGGCGCCCCCGCGCTCGACCTCGACCAGTTCGCGCTGCGCGGAACCTGGGAGCTGGACTCACAGTCGGCGACGCCCGTGGCCGGCAACGGCACGATCGAGGCCGCCTTCCAGGCCGCCCACGTGTACCTGGTCATGACCTCGGAGGGCAACGTGCCCCGGCAGGTCCGAGTCGCCCTCGACGGGCGGGCGATCCCGGCCGCCGCGGCCGGCGCCGACGCGCCGGCGGGCGTCGTCACGGTGCGCGCCCAGCGGCTCTACGAGCTGGTGGCGCTGCCGCGCGCGGCGGAGCACCGGCTGACCGTCGAGCTCCCGCCCGGGGTCCGCGCCTACGACTTCACATTCGGGTAGGCGCGGGCATCCGGTCGAGCATCGCCGCGGCCTGGAGCAGATCGTCCGGAGAGTTGACGTTGAACAGCGTCAGCGGGTCGACTTCGAGCAGGGCCGCGCCGAGCGCGGCGACGGCCTCCCGCACCGGCACGTCGGGCTCACGACCGCGCGCGGCGAGCGGTTCGGCGCAGGCCGGCTGGTAGCAGCCCAGCAGCGGCTGCACCCTGCCCTCCGCGGCCGCGACGATCGCCGGCGCCGGCCCCGGATCGGCCTGGGCGAGCTCGCGGATCACCTCGGCGGTGACGAATGGCAGGTCGACCGGACAGACCACGACCGGGCACCCCTCGGCCACGGCGAGCGCGTGCCGGAGCCCGATCAGCGGATGGCTCACGCTCTGGGGTTCGACCCACACGGTGGCCCCGGGGAGGCTCGGAAGCTCGGTGTCGGCCTTGGCCACGACCACCACCGTGCTGAGCGCACGTCGCATCGCCTCGCACGGGTAGGAGATGAGCGGCCGGCCGTGGAGCTCGACGATCGCCTTCGAGCCGCCGATCCTCACCCCCACTCCGCCAGCCAGGATCACGCCGATCGGCGCGGCCGGATCGGGCATCAGCGGCTTCTCGTCGTGCTCGCTCACCCGGCCATCGTAGAATCAACTGCATGGAGGGCTCAACGTCGGTTCGAAGTTGGTTGCGTTGCTACCGCTGTTGGTCGCAGAACTTGGAAGTGCAGGTGCACTACGAGGGGATTCACCGGATCGACCCGGAGACCGGAGAGCGCGGCGAGGTGGTCGACGAGATGCAGGAGGCGGTCGTCCAGTGCCTCGAGTGCATGCACGACCAGCCCCACCTCGGCTTCCAGCACGGCCGGGTGGAGCCGATCGAGGACCGCTGGGAGCGGATGATCGCCGGAACGCCGTGGGTGGCCTCGTGCACGGTCACCGTCGACGCCGACGACGTCGAGACCTGCTCGGGCCCTGAGGCGGGCGACGCGCTCTCCTACGCGGCTTTCGGCGACCATGGGACGCGCGAGTTCTTCACCCACGTCCGCTTCCACAAGCACGACGACGACCGGATCGTCGTCCATCTCCTCGTCGAGCTCTACGCCCGCTCCGCCGAGGAGGCGACCGAGGTGCTCGAGGAGGCCGCGCGCGGCCAGCTCGCGATCACCTCGCTCGCCGAGGAGTCGCGGCCGCCCGCATCGACGGACGACGGCCAGCACTGAGTCGCTCTGAGCCCTCGATCGCAATCAGCGCCAGCGCCACCGGGACGGTGGCGGGGAGCTCGCTGAGGAAGAGAAAGAGCAGATCGAATACCGCGGCGATGGCCAGCGTGAGCAGCGCCGCAGCGCCCTGCCGGCGCGCGCTCCGGGCCGTCACGGCGCCGAGCAGCGCGGCGACGAACATGTCTCCGTAGCCCATCGACACCGATCCGAAGATCACGCTCTGGAGCTGGGGCAGGCCCGCGGCGGGATGGGCGGCGATCAGCGTCGCGTTCGGCGCCTGCAGGAGATCGGAGACGACCAGCCAGCTGTCGGCGCCGGCCATCAGCACGATGCCGGCCTTCAGCCACGCCGGCGGCGTGACCGCGCCCAGGAGAACGCCCAGGGTGACGCAGCTGAGCGCCGCGAGCAGAGCGCCGGCCGCCTCCCCGGCGAGCGTCCGGTGCGACAGCCACGCGAGCAGGAAAAGCGGGATCGCCGCCAGCGCCGCCGGCGGCCGCGAGCCGCGGGCCGCCCACCCGAGCGCCGCCGCGGCCAGCAGCGGTACCGCCACCAGCGCCAAGTACGTGAGCGCGGTCGCGGTGCCGGAGAGAAAGCGGATCGCGAAGACCACGAGGACGATCGAGGCAATCGGCACGAGCGCCCAGCCGCGGCCGCTGACCCGCTCGAGCCGGGCCGGCCGCGGGAGCGCCCGCGGCGCCAGCACGGTGCCGGCCTGGAGCGCGAGCAGGGCGGCGTCGGAGGGGATGAACGGAAGGGCCACGCCCTGAGGGTACGTCGGCGCGTGGGTGCGGCCGGGCACGGGGGCGGGGCCGCCGACGCTCCCCGCGTGGCCGACGCCCCGGCGCGCTGGCGGCCTATGCGCCGAGGCGCTGCTCGAGCGCGTCGAGCTGGCAGGCCAGCTCGCGCGGGAGGCGCGCGCCGAAGCGCTCGTAGTGCTCGCGCATCTGCGGCAGCTGGTCCTTCCAGCAGTCGGGGTCGACCTCGAGCAGCTTCTGCATCGTCTCCGCGTCGACGTCGAGGCCCGCGGTCTCGATCCCGCCCTCGCCGACCGGCGGCACCAGCCCGATCGCCGTCTCCTGCGCCCGCGCCTGGTCGTCGCAGCGGCGGAAGATCCAGGCGAGAACGCGCGAGTTCTCGCCGAAGCCCGGCCACAGGAACTTGCCCTCGTCGTCCTTGCGGAACCAGTTGACGTAGAAGATCTTCGGCAGCTGGGCGCCCTCGCGGCGGCCGATCTGCAGCCAGTGGGCGAAGTAGTCGCCCATGTTGTAGCCGCAGAACGGCAGCATGGCCATCGGGTCGAAGCGCAGCTGGCCCACCGCGCCGGCCTGCGCCGCCGTGGTCTCCGAGGACATGATCGAGCCCATGAACGTCCCGTGCTCCCAGTCGCGCGCCTCGTGGACCAGCGGCACCACGGTGGCGCGCCGGCCGCCGAACAGCATCGCGTCGATCGGCACCCCGGCGGGGTCGTCCCACTCCGGCGCCACCGACGGACATTGGGCGATCGCCACCGTGAAGCGCGCATTGGGATGCGCCGCCGGCTTCTCGGCAGCGGGCGTCCAGTCGTTGCCGCGCCAGTCGGTCAGGTGGGCCGGGGGTTGCTTGGTCATCCCCTCCCACCAGATGTCGCCGTCGTCGGTCTTGGCGGTGTTGGTGAAAACCGCGTTTCGCGCGAGCATCTTGAGCGCGTTCGGGTTGGTGTGCTCGCTCGTCCCGGGCGCCACGCCGAAGAAGCCGGCCTCCGGGTTGACGGCGTACAGGCGGCCGTCGGAGCCGAACTTCATCCATGCGATGTCGTCGCCGATCGTCTCGACCTTCCACCCCGGCAGCGTCGGGATCATCATCGAGAGGTTGGTCTTGCCGCAGGCGCTCGGGAAGGCGCCGGCGATGTACTTGGACTCGCCCTCGGGCGAGCTCACCTTGAGGATCAGCATGTGCTCGGCCAGCCAGCCCTCGTCGCGCGCCATCACCGAGGCGATCCGCAGCGCGAAGCACTTCTTGCCGAGCAGCGCATTGCCCCCGTAGCCCGATCCGTAGGACCAGATCTCGCGCGTCTCGGGGAAGTGCACGATGTACTTGTTATCGGCGTTGCACGGCCACGGCACGTCCTCGGCACCGTCGCCGAGCGGCGCGCCGACGGAGTGCAGGCAGGGCACGAAGTCGCCGTCCTCGCCGAGCGCGTCGAGCGCCGCCTGTCCCATCCGGGTCATGATCCGCATCGAGGCGACCACGTACGGCGAGTCGGTCAGCTGCACCCCGATGTAGGAGATCGGCGAGTTGATCGGGCCCATCGAGAAGGGCACCACGTACATCGTCCGGCCCCGCATCGAGCCGGTGAACAGCTCGGTCAGGGTGGCGCGCATCTCCTCGGGCTCCTGCCAGTTGTTGGTCGGGCCGGCGTCCTCCTCGCGGGCCGCGCAGATGAACGTGCGGTCCTCGACCCGGGCCACGTCGGCCGGATCGGACAGCGCCAGGTAGGAGTTCGCCCGCTTGGCGTCGGACAGCCGCTCGAACGTGCCCGCCTCGATCAGCGTCTGCGCGAGGTGGTCGTACTCCTCCTCGGACCCGTCGCACCAGTGGATCTCGGCAGGGCTGGTGAGCGCCGCCACCTGCTCTACCCACTCCCGCAGGCGGGGGTGGTCGGTGGTGGCTTGGCGTTGCGGTGCGATATGGGCCATGGGGTAGCCGACGCTCCTTCGTGTACTCGGTGGCAGCCCAAGCCTACCCGGGAACGCCCCCCAAGGGGCCTCAGCGGCTACTCCACGTTGGCCTCGGCCTCCCCGAGCGCGGCTCCCACATCCCGGCGCGGGACCAGGACGAGGCGCTTGAACTCGGCCACCAGGACGCCGTCCTGATTGAGCACGCGGGTGTGGACCCGGACCGTCCCGCGGTCGGGCTTCGACTGCGAGGGCCTCACCTCGAGGACCTCCGACTCGCAGAACAGCGTGTCGCCGTGGAACACCGGTGCCGGGTGCTTGAGCTCCTCGGTGGCCAGGTTGGCGATCGCCTTGCCGCTGACGTCGGAGACGCTCATCCCGAGCGCCAGCGAGTACACGAGCGGGCCGACCACCACGTTGCGGCCCTGCTGAGACTGCCCGGCGTAGACGTCGTTGATGTGCAGCGGATGGTGGTTCATCGTGATCAGGCAGAACAGGTGGTCGTCTGACTCGGTCACCGTCTTGGCCGGCCAGTGCTTGTACACCGCGCCGACCTCGAATTCCTCCAGGTAGCGGCCGTAAGGGTGGGCACCGGAGGCCTCGCGCGCCTGCTGCTCGGTCTCGAATTCGGTCATCGCCTGAGAATGTCAGGAAGAGCGCGCCGCATGCGGCGCGCTCCCGGCGGCGCATGCGCCGCCGGCGGGGGCGCGCATGCGCGCCCCCGAACACCTCACTACTGTTCAGAGCCATGCGAAACCCCCGTGACTTCGGAAAGCCGCTGGCGATCGGCGCGCCGGCGCCGCTGCTCGAGATCCCGTTCAAGCCCAGCCGGATGATCCATTTCTTCGACTTCTCGAACGAGAAGATGGTCGCCAAGGTGCCGGAGATCGCGCCCACGGTGGACATCCTGCTGGGCAACCTCGAGGACGCGGTCCCCGTCGAGCGCAAGATCCCCGCCCGGGAGGGGCTGCTGCGGGTCGGTCGGGAGATGGAGCTCGGCGAGACCCAGCTGTGGACGCGGGTCAACAGCCTCGAGTCGCCGTGGGTGCTGGACGAGCTCACCCAGCTCGTCACCGAGATCGGCCACCGGCTCGACGTGGTGATGATCCCCAAGGTCGAGGGCCCGTGGGACATCCACTACGTCGACCGGCTGCTGGCCCAGCTCGAGGCCCGCGCCGGGCTCGAGCGCCCGATCCTCGTCCACGCGATCCTCGAGACCGGGCTCGGCGTGGTCAACCTCGAGGCGATCGCCACCGCCAGCCCGCGGATGCAGGGCATGAGCCTCGGCCCGGCCGATCTCGCCGCTTCGCGGCGGATGAAGACGACGCGGGTCGGGGGCGGCCATCCCGGCTACCGGGTGATCAACGACCCCGACCCCGAGGACTCCGGAGCCCCCCGCCAGAGCGCGCAGCAGGACCCCTGGCACTACTCGCTCGCGCGGATGGTCGACGCCTGCACGAGCGCCGGGATCCTGCCCTTCTACGGCCCGTTCGGGGACATCAAGGACGTCGCGGGCTGCGAGGCCCAGTTCCGGGCCGCATTCTTGCTCGGCTGTGTGGGCGCGTGGTCGCTTCACCCGGTGCAGATCGAGATCGCCAAGCGGGTGTTCAGCCCCGACCCCGAGGAGGTGCGGTTCGCCCGGAAGGTGCTCGAGGCGATCCCCGACGGCCGCGGGGTGCACATGATCGACGGCAAGATGCAAGACGACGCGACCTGGAAGCAGTGCCAGGTGATGGTCTCGCTGGCCGAGATGCTCGCGCACCGGGACCCGGAGCTGGCCGAGGCATACGGCTTCTCGCCCGCCGCGGCCTGAGCCGGGCGATGCGGATCTCCGCCAAGGCCGATTACGCGGTCCGCGCCGCGGTCGAGCTGGCGGCGGCGCCCGGCGAGAAGCCGGTCAAGGCGGAGCGGATCGCCACCGCCCAGGACATCCCCCTCAACTTCCTCGAGAACATCCTCGGCGAGCTCCGCCACGCTGGGATCGTGCGCAGCCAGCGGGGCGCCGAGGGCGGCTTTCGCCTGGCCAAGCCGGCCGAGCGGCTGACCATCGCCGACGTCATCCGGGCCGTGGAGGGGCCGCTGGCCAGCGTCCGGGGCGGGCCGCCGGAGGAGACCTCCTATCCCGGACCCTCGCAGGCGCTGCCGCGGGTGTGGATTGCCGTCCGGGCCAACCTGCGCAGGGTCGTCGAGCACGTGACCGTCGCCGACGTCGCCCAGGGGCGGCTGCCGGCGGCGGTCGACGAGCTCGCCGAGGACCCCGACGCGTGGGTCACGCGCTGAGCGGCTCGGGCTCGCGGTGGCCCACCGGCACCCCGGCCGAGGGCAGCTTCACATACACGCGGTTTCCGGGCCTCAGCTCGAGCTCCTGGCTCTGGGCCCGGGTGAGCTGCGCTCGCGCGGGATGCCCGTCGGGCAGCTCGAGCTCGATCCGCACCTCGAAGCCGAGGTACATGACGCGCGAGACAACCGCCTGGATCGCCCCGTCCACGGGGGCGAGCGACACGGTCATGTCGTGTGGGCGAACCAGGCGGTCGCCGAGCCGGCTGACCGGCCCCAGGAAGCCCATCACGAAGTCGTTGGCGGGGGCGTCGTAGACCTCGCGCGGGGCGCCTACCTGCTCGATCACGCCGGCCTGCATGACCGCGATCCGGTCGGCCACCTCCATCGCCTCCTCCTGGTCGTGGGTGACGAGAACGGTCGTCACCCCCTGCTCGTCGTGCAGCCGGCGCAGCCACTGCCGGAGCTCCGCCCGGACGGTGGCATCGAGCGCCCCGAACGGCTCGTCGAGCAGCAGCACGCGCGGCTCCACGGCGAGCGCCCGGGCCAGCGCCATCCGTTGGCGCTGGCCGCCAGAGAGCTGGTGCGGTCGCTGTCCCGCCCACTTTGTCAGGCCGACGAGCGCCAGCAGCTCGTCCACCCGCGTTTTGATCTGCGGCTTTGGCCGCTTGCGGATCCGCAGGCCGAAGGCCACGTTCTCACGCACGCTCATATGGGCGAACGGGGCGTAGTGCTGGAAGACGAAGCCGATGGCGCGGTCCTGCGGGCGCTTGGCGCTGACGTCGTCGCCGTCGATCGAGACCCTGCCCTGGTCGGGCGTCTCGAGCCCGGCGATGATCCGCAGCAGCGTCGACTTCCCCGACCCGCTCGGTCCGAGCAGCGCGGTCAGCGAGCCCTTCGGCACCTCGAGGGTGACGTCTTCAAGCGCGTGGAAGTCACCGAAGTGCTTCGAGACGTGGTCGATATCGATTCTCATTCGGCTTCGTTCCTCCGGGGCGAGAGCACGGTCATCACGAGCAGGACCAGCAGCGACATCACGGCCAGCTCGGTCGCGGCGGCGTAGGCGCCGCTGGTCGACAGTCCGCCGATCTGGGAATCCCGCTGGTAGACCAGCAGGGGCAAGGTAAGGGTTGAACCGGCGACGTTCGAGGAGACGACGAGCACGGCGCCGATCTCTCCCAGCGCGCGGGCGGTGGTCAGGACCACCCCATAGGCCACGCCCCAGCGGATCGACGGCAGCGTGATCCGCCAGAAGGTCTGCCAGCCGGAGGCGCCGAGCGTGAAGGCGGCCTGCTCCTGCTCGTCGCCGATCTCGCGCAGTACCGGCGCAACCTCGCGGACCACGAAGGGCAGCGAGACGAACACGGTGGCGAGCACCATCCCGGGCACCGCGTAGATGATGCGTATCCCGTGGTTCAGGAACCAACTGCCGAACCACCCACCCTGGCCGTAGACCAGGATCAGGGCAAGGCCGATGATCACCGGCGAAACCACGAAGGGCATGTCGATCAGCGAGTCGAGCACTGCGCGGGCGCGGTGCTTGCCGCGCACGAGCACGAGCGCGGCGCCGACCCCGAAGATCGTGTTCAGCGGGACCGCGATCGCGGCGCAAAGAATCGACAGCCAGAATGCGCTGATCGCCGCCGGCGTGGTGACCCAGTCCCACGCCGCTCCGACGCCGTGCTCGAACGTTCGCGCAAAGACCACGGCCAGCGGCAGCAGCAAGAGCAGGGTCAGGTAGAGCAGCGCAATCGCGCGCAGCGACAGGGTGGCGGAGCGGCTAATGCGCAACCCGGCCTCCGAGGCGTCGGATCAGGACGAGCACGATCAGGGCGAGCAGCAGCAGCACGACAGAGACGGCGGCCGCGGTCTGCGGCGCGTCGCTCTCGATGTCGGCGAAGATCACGATGCTGGCGATCTGGATCTTGCCCACGATCAGCACCAGCGAGCCGATTTCGCCCACCGAGCGGGCGAACGCAAGCGCGGCTCCGGAGAGGATCGACGGCCGCAGGGAGGGCAGGACGATTCGCCGGAACGTGGTCAGGTTCGAGGCGCCGAGCGAGGCCGCCGCCTCCTCCACCTCGCGGTCGAGCTCGATCAGCACCGGCTGCACCGAGCGCACAACGAACGGCAGGGTCACGAACAAGAGCGCTACCAGCACCGCCCCGCGGGTGTAGGCGAGATGGACGCCGACCGGACTGCCGGGCCCGTAGAGCGCCAGCAGGGTGAGGCCGGCGACGATCGTCGGCAGTGCGAACGGCAGGTCGATCAGCGCGTTGATGAGGCGCTTGCCCGGGAACTGGTCACGGACCAGCACCCAGGCCACGAGCGTACCCATGACTGCGCCGATCGCCGCCACGAGCATCGACACGACCAGGGTCACGGCGAGCGCCTTGATGGCCACGCTGCTGGTCGCGGCCTGCCAGAACGTGGTGAGACCGCCCGAGAAGGCCTTGACAGCCACCGCGGCCAGCGGGATCAGCACGATCACGCTCATGTAGAGCATGGCCAAGCCGAGCCCGAGGCCGCCGCGACGCTTCTCGCGCCAGGAGCGGCGGCGAAGGGTCGCGGCGGGCCCCGGGGCCGTGTACGCGCTAGCTGGAGGCAGTGGGCACCCCCGCGGCCTGCTCGATCTTGGTGATCGATCCCGTGGACGGATCGAAGAACTCAGTCTTCACCTTGGTCCAGCCGCCCAGGTACTTGATCGTGAACAGCTCGGGCGGCGTGGGGAATTTAGAGGCGAACTGCTTGGCCACCGAGGCCACGACGGGCCGGTAGCCCTGCTCGGCCCAGATCGTCTGGCCGGCGGTCGACCACTGCCAGCTGACGAACGCGTGCGCCTGCTTGGCGTGCGAGCTCTTGGCGGTCACCGCGATCGGTGTCTCGATCAGCAGCGTCTGCTTCGGATAGACGATCTGAATCGCGTCGCCGGCCTTCTGCGCGGCGAGCGCATCGCTCTCGTAGTCGAGCAGAACGTCGCCCTTGCCGCCGGTGAATGTCTGCAGGGCCGCGTTGGCGCTCGCGTCCTGAACGCTCACGTTCTTGGTCAAGAGCGTCCGCAGGTAGGCCAGCGCCTCCGCGGGCGACTTGCCCTCCTTCAGCTGGGCCCCGTAGCCGGCCAGTATGTTCCAGCGGGCGCTGCCCGAGGTCGAGGGATTGGGCGTGACCACGTCGACGCCGGGCTTGACCAGGTCATCCCACCCGGTGATGTGCTTCGGGTTGCCCTTGCGGACCACGAGCACCACCACCGAGTCGCTGACGATTCCCTTGTACGGGTTTGCGTCCCAGCTCGGCGAGACGATCCCGGCCTTCACGAG
>JAFAXX010000034.1 GCA_019240655.1 Solirubrobacterales bacterium | reverse complement strand
TTCCGCTGTCCGATCGCCACGTAGACGCAGATCAAGTCGCGGTCCCGGTTGTTGATGATCGTGTCGAGTGCGATCGCGGTCTTTCCGGTCTGGCGGTCGCCGATGATCAGCTCGCGCTGACCGCGACCGATCGGAATCATCGAGTCGATCGCCTTCAAGCCGGTGAGCATCGGCTCCTTGACCGGCTGGCGCTGGACCACGCCGGGCGCCTTGTGCTCGGAGGGGCGACTCTCGGTCGTCTCGATCGCGCCCCTACCGTCGAGCGGCTGCCCGAGCGGCGAAACGATCCGGCCGAGCAGCTGGTCGCCGACCGGAATCTCCAGCAACCGCTTGGTGCGGCGGACGGTGTCGCCCTCGACGATCCTCTCCCACTCACCGAACAGCACCACGCCGACGTTGTCGGACTCGAGGTTGAGCGCGAGCCCGGTGACGTCGTGCGGCAGCTCCAGCATCTCGAACGACATGCAGTTGTCGAGGCCGTGCACGCGGCAGATGCCGTCGGCCACCGACAGCACGGTGCCGACCTCGGTGAGGTCGGCCTCGGAGCTGTCGAGGCCCTCGATTCGGCTCTTGAGGATGGAGGTGATTTCGTCGGGCTTGATCTGCACTTTGGCTGGCTCCTTCGAGGCGCGGCGGCTTACGCCTGCGCGACTTGCTTGCGAAGTTGGTTCAGACGGTTGCGGATGGAGGCATCAAGGATGAAGTTGCCCACCCGGAGCACGATTCCGCCGAGGATCTCCGGGTCGACCTGGCTCGAGAGCTCGACCTTGCGCCCAGCCTGGCGGCCGATCTGCTCGCCGATGCTCGCCACGGTGGCTTCGTCGAGCTCGATCGCGCTCGTGACCTGCACCGGCAGGAGCTGGTTCTCGTCCTCCCAGAGCTTCTCGTAGCGGGTTTGGATCCTGAAGATCGCCGGCATCCGGTGGCGCTCGAGCAGGGCCTCGAGGAAGTTCATGAAGATCGGCTCCGCGCCGTCGACCGCCCGCCTCAGGCCGCTTACCTTCTCTTCGGTGGAGAAGTAGGGCGAGAAGAAGAAGATCGCCAGCTCGCGATCCTGCCTCAGCGCCTCGGCGAAGACCTTGAGCTGCTCGCGCACCGCGTCGAGCAGGCCGCGCTCCTTGGCCACCTCGAACAGCGAGCGGGCGTAGACCTCGGCGATCTCCTCCATTTCCGCGTCACTCCTCGCGGGCGGGCGCCAGCGCGCTGAAGTCGAGCTCGCCGAGGGCCTCCTCGACCAGCCGGCGCTGGTCCTCCTCGGTGAGCGTCTTGCGGGTCACCTTCTCGGTCGCCATCACGGTCAGGTCGGCGACCTCGCGCCGGATCTCGTCGATCGCCCGTCGCGTCTCGGTGGCGATCTCGCGGCGGGTCTGCTCCATCAGCTGCTCGCGACGAGCCTGGGCCTCGGCCTGGGTGTCGCGCTCGTGCACCTCCGCCGTGCGGCGGGCGCGCTCGATGATCTCCTCGGCCTGCGAGCGGGCCTCACGCAACCGCTCGCGGTACTCCTCGAGCAGCTCTCGGGACTCCTCGCGCGTGCGCTCGGCCGCGTCGATCGACTCCTCGATCGCCCGCTGCCGGCGGTCGAGCGCCTCGGAGATGCGCGGGAAGGCCAGCTTCCAGAGCACGAACATCGAGATCCCGAACAGGATCAGGGTCCAGAGCATCAGCCCGACGTTGGGCGAGATCAGGAACGATCCGCTCGACGCGGCGACGGGAGTGGCAATTGCCGAGACGGCCATCTACTTGAGCACGTAGGAGATCAGGCCGGCCACCAGGCCGTAGAAGAAGCACGCCTCGGTGAGGGCGAAGCCGAGCCACTGGATGCTCGTGATCTCGTCACGCATCTCGGGCTGGCGGGTGACCGACTCGATCACCTTGCCGAAGATGATCCCGATGCCGACGCCGGCGCCGACTGCGCCCAGGCCACCGCCGATGCCGATGCCGAGTCCCGCGCCGACCCCCGCGGCGAGATGAAACACGCTGGTTAAGAGGAAGACATGCACTCCGGGGCTCCTTTGCAGTTAGTGATGAGAGACGGCGCCACCGATGTAGATGGCGGTGAGAGTCGCGAAGATGAAGGCCTGCAGCGTCGCCACCAGACCGAGCTCGAACAGGTAGACGGCGATCGCGACCGGCATCGTGAACCAGCCGAGGAAGGTGAGGCCGAGGATCACCGCCAGGCCGCCCGCCATGAACAGGATGATCATGTGGCCGGCGAGGATGTTGGCGAAGAGCCGGATGGTCAGCGACACCAGCCGCATGAACACCGAGACGATCTCCAGGGGCCCGATCAGCAGCAGCATCGGCCCGTGCACTCCGGCCGGGATCAGGCTCTTCACATAACCGCCGAAGCCCTGCGCCCGGACGCCCTCGAAGTTGAACGCGAGGAACACGACGAGCGCCAGGATCAGCGGAACCGAGATGTTCGCCGTCGCGGCATACAGCGCGAAGGACGGGATATGGACGCCGAAGAGGTTGAACTTCTCCTCGGTGTTGGTCGGCAGCGGCAGGTAGCCGATCATGTTGGCGTACCAGATGAACAGGAACAGGGTGCCGATGAACGGGAACCACTTCCTGGCCATGTCGTCCGCCATGTTGCCGCGGGTGATGTTCTCGCGCATGAGCGAGTAGAGCACCTCGACAGCGGTCTGCACGCGGTTCGGCCGCGCCTTCATCCGTCCCGCGATGTACATCATCGTGCCGATCGTGAGGATCGTCGTGAGCAGCAGGTAGAGCACGCCCCGGTTGATGCTGAGAACGCCGAGGTCGACCCAGTTGGTCAGCTTGAACTCGTTCTGGATCTGGAACTCGTTGTTCTTGTGCCCGCTGACACCGAAGATCACCCCGAGCAGGACGAGCACGACCATGTAGAAGAGCGCAATGCCCCACAGGACCTTCTTGCGGTTGCTCATCGCAACCCCGGGCGATCGCCCAAGGACAGGAAGAAGTTGATCGTGAAGGCGACCACGACCACCGCCAGGGCGGTAAGCCCGGCGTCCTGGCCGGCGTCCTTGCGCACGAGGATGACCGTGATCGCGAGCGCGAAGATCCGCGTCATCGTGAAGGCGAGCCGGAGTGTCAGCTCGCGCCGCGGGTCCGCGACCGCCGCCGCGTGCCGGTCCACGGCAAGGCCAATCGCCCGGGTGAGCAGCCACACCCCTGCCCCGGCGGCGTAGCCGCTCACCGGCACGCCGATCAGCAGCAGGATCGGCGCCGCAACGACGATCATGATCACGTCGATGTAGCGCAGCGGGCCCATCGGCGATTCAGACACGACCGGAGCGCCTAGCGACACCGCGACTCCTCGGCCCGCCGGCGCGAGGCTTGGGATCGGTCATCGGGAGGGGCGCTGTTGAAGCTGGGCATCGGGACGGGAGGAACCGGAGGGTACCGGCGCAGAGATGAGAGCGTCTCCGGACTCGCGTGGAGGAACGCCATAGTTCCCCATGGTTCCGGAGACCGGGTCAGGGTAGCGCTACGTTAGCGCGATCGCGTGCTCGCCGGCGATGGCGCTCACGCCGTGGTGAGCCGTCGAAGCGTCGGTTTCGGCAGCTGGCCCTCGGCCCACATCGCGGCGATGCCGGCGCGCGGCAGACCGAACGGCCCCTCGTAGACGAGGTATCGCGGCTCCCAGCGCGGGAAGAACTTGGCGTTGAACCGGTAGAGGCTCTCGATCTGGAAGAACGGGTTGCCAAGTGCGACAAGCTTGCCGAGGACCCGCTCGTGCCGCTTGTGCGGGCTGTGAATCCACTTGGCGAACGCGGCGAAGTTCAGCGACATCTCGTTGAGCCCGCGCTCCTTGAGCCGTTCGGCCGCTCGCGCGACCATGAATTCGGTCAGCCCATTGGGCGTCTCCGGATCGCGGCGCATGAACGAGAGTGACATTGTCGGCCGCCCGTAGCAGGGCACGAAATGCAGGGCGCCCTTGATCCGGCCGGCCTCGTCGCGGGCCAGGACGACCAGGGTCTCGTGACCGTTCTCGCCGGTCAGCGAGTCCATGGCCATCGAGAAGCCACGCTCCGGGGCGCCATGCCGGCCGCGCTCGAGCACGTCTTCGATCTCCGCGATCGTTTCGGCGTCGAGGTCCCGAAGCTCTCGCAGCTCGCTCGTATAACCGGCCTTGGCCAGGCGCGTCACCGACTGGCGCACCTTGCGGATCGGGCGGCCCTCGAGCGAGAAGCGGTCGAGCTCGATGATCGCCTCGTCGCCCAGGTACAGCGTCTTCAGGCCGAGCTGCTCGTACACGCCCGCCAGCCGCTCACTGGCGCCGACCGCGCCCAGCTTAAGGCCCCGGCTCTCCGCAAACGCCTTGAGCTCACCGAGCAGCGCGGGGACGGCTGCCGCGGAGCCGACGGGATCGCCCGAGAGGAGCAGGACGCCGTTCTCGATCCGGTAGCCCACGAAGGCCTGACCGTCGGCGCTGAAGTGGTAGTGCTGGTCGGCGCGCAGTTTGAAGAACGAAAGCGTGTCCGAGCCATGGGCCTTGACCAGCGCGGCGGCCGCCTCGCGGGCGGTCGGAGAGGGCAGGCTGCGCGGGGCGGCCAGCGGGCGGAAGATCACATAGGCGATCGCCGCGAGCGTCCCCAGTTCGAGCAGGTGGACGCCGAGCGGGATCCACGACAGGTGGCGGTGAAACTGGATCGGACCGGATTGCCAGCGCAGCAGATCGTCGGTCTCGCCGATCACCGAGGACCACGAGGGGTGCCCCTGGGAAACCCGGATGGCCAGAGCGGCGAGCGCGAGCCCGGCGCCGCCCAGGAGCGGCACCCGCCAGACCGCCGAGCGCAGCGTGATCGCGTCGTGGCGGACCCGGAAGCCCTGGCGGCCGCCGAGCAGAATCGCCGCGACGCTCCACGTCAGCAGCGTCTCCTCGAAGTCGAGCCCCTTGAGCAGATCGAAGGCGCCGAGCGCCAGCATCAGACCCACCGCCGCCTGCCAGGCGCGCCGGCGCCGCTTGGCCAGATACGGTGCCACCAGAAGCAGCGCCATGCCGGCCGGGAGGGCGAGGGCATGGAACAGCCGCATGGCCTCGACCGGCTCGAACCCGAGCAGCAGGTGACCGCGCCAGCGGATGTTCGGAGTCAGCGCAGAGGCGATGTTGACCAGCCCGACCAGGGCGGCGGCGACGGCCGCGACTCGCGGCAGCCAGCTTCGGAAGCGGTGCGTGGAACTGGTCAAGGAGCGGTGCCTCCCCGGGTCTCTGACGACGTTTGCAGGGCGGAAGTCGGCCGGATGCGCGGGGTTCAGAACAAACGTACCGCGGCTCACGCTGTTGGTTACGGCGAGATGGGCGGCGATCCTGCTGGTCGGGGCGCCTGAGCGGCTTTTAGCCCGAGGCGGCGCGCACGGGCTCCGGCTCGCTGTCCGGCGCGGCGTTTCGACGCCCCGCGGCCTGGCCCGCCGCCGGCGCTGAGGCCGCCGCCGGCGCTGACGCGGCCGCCGGCGCGGCTGAGGCGGCCGCCGGTGTCGGCGCGGCTGAGGCGGACGCCGGCGTCGGCGCGGCTGAGGCGGACGCCGGCGTGGCCGCGGGGGTGTGCCGCGGCAGGGCGAAGATCAGCAGCAGCGCCGCGAACGGAAGCGCCGCCGTCGTCTCGAACACCGCGCGCAGCCCGTGGGCGTCCGCCAGCAGGCCGAGCAGCGGCGCGCCGACGCCGCCGAGGCCGATCGACAGCCCGATCGTGACTCCGGCGGCGACTCCGAGGCGGCCCGGGAGGTACTCCTGCCCCATCACGATCGTCACCGCGAAGGTGGCCACCGTGGCGGCGCCGGCGAGACCGCCGACGACGATCGCCAGCCCGGGGCCGGAGAGCAGAAACGCGACGATCAGCGGCGGCAGCAGCAGCATCGAGCCGATCAGCACGGTGCGCCGGCCGAAGCGGTCGGCCAGCGGGCCGCCGCACAGCGTCCCCACCGCGCCGCCGAGGAGCATCACCGCAAGCGCGGTGTTACCGAGCGCCTTGCCGGCGTGCAGCACGTGCACGAAGTACAGCGGGATGAAGGTGACGAAGCCGAAGTAGACGAACGAGCGCAGGGCGATCACCCCGCCGAGCAGGACAAACGGCCCCCACGCCTCGTGATGGTCGCCGTTCTGCACCCGGCCGCGGACGACGTCGGAGCGGAAGCCCCGCAGCCGCGGCAGCTCGAGAGCGAGGACGATGGCCATCAGCGTGGTCGGGACCAGCACGAACACGGTTCCGTGCAGGCCGAAAGCCAGCATCAGCGGCGTCACGAGCACCGGCCCGAGCGCGAAGCCAACGTTGCCGCCGACGCTGAACAGGCTCATCCCGCTTGCCCGCCGCGGCCCCGAGACGTAGTTGGCGAACCGGGACCCCTCGGGATGGAACGCCGCCACCCCGATCCCGCTCAGCAGCACGGCCGCGAACGTCAGGCCGTAGCTCGGCGCCAGCCCGGCGAGCGCCACGCCGAGACCGCCGAGCGCCGGCCCAACCGGCATCAGCCATGGGAGCGAGTAGCGGTCCGAGACGTAGCCGAAGGCGGGCTGGATCACCGAGGAGGAGATCGTCGCGGCGAGCACCAGCGCCGAGGCGGCGGCGTAGCTCAGGTGATCCCGGCTGATCAGGAACGGAAGCAGCGCGGGGATCGAGCCCTGAGAGAGGTCCGTCAGCATGTGCCCGAGCGACAGCGTCGCCATCGCTCGGCGATCGACCCCGTCCGCGCGGCGCCCGGCCATCGAGTGGCGGTCGCTCTCGCCTGCCTGGCGCGCGGCAGCCGCGTTCATGCGCTGAGCTCGGCCAGACGCTCGCGGAGGGTGCGGCTGCGCTCGACCAGCTCGCGCTCCAGCTGATCAAGCTGGCGCTTGCGATCGGTGACCAGCTCAAGCTGGCCGGCGATGTGGCCGAGCGCCTCCTCGAGGATCCGCCGCTGCGTGGCCGCGTCCTCGGCCTGCTGGTACTCCTGCCTCAGCTCGGCTCGGGCGGTCTCCGCCTCGAGCAGCTTGGACAGCTGCTCGAGCGAGAGGCCGAGAAGGTCCTTCAGCCGCAGGATTTCCCGCATCCGGGCGACGTCGGCGTCGGTGTAGCAGCGGTGCTGGCCCTGGGCTCGCGCGCCGGAATCCGGCAGCAGCCCGATCTCCTCGTAGTAGCGGATCGTGCGCGGCGTGGTGCCGGTGAGCTCGGCCACCTCGCCGATCCGCAGCCGCTTGCCCGCCACCGTGCTCATGCGGTGACTTCCGTGCCGGCCGGGGCGGGTCTCTCGGCCGGCGCCTTGACGTGGGCGGGCCGCGCCGCCGCGACGAAGGCGCCCAGCAGCGACACCGCGGCGAGCACCCACAACGCGGAGTGCATGTTGGCGATGAACGGAGTCAGCTCGGCGTTCGAGATGTGGTTGGCGAGGCCGGAGAAGACTTCGAACAGCACGTGCGTGGGCACCGAGGAGGTGACGATGGCGAGCACGAACGCGATCGAGATCACCGCTCCGGTGTTCTGGAGGAGCACACGGGCGCCCGCGGCGATGCCGCGCCGGTGCGGGGCCACCGTCCCCATCATCGCGGCGGTGTTCGGCGAGTTGAACATGCCCGATCCGATCCCGACCACGAACAGGTAGATCCCGCTGGCCAGGTAGGCGGTGTCCCGCTCGAGCGTCGTCATCAGCGCCAGCCCGGTCGCGGTGACCAGCATGCCCAGCACCGCCATCGCCCGCGAGCCGCGGCGGTCGGCCCATATTCCGGATAGCGGGGAGGCGATCAGCATGCCGAGGGCCAGGGGGGCGAGCTTCACGCCGGCGAGGATCGGCGAGTCGCCCTGCAAGCACTGGAAGTAGAAGACGAACACGAACATCAGGGCGAACCGGGCCAGCCCGTTGATGAAGGCGGCCGCCGCTGAGGCGGAGAAGAGCCGGCTCGCGAAAATCGACAGGTCGAGCATCGGCGCTCGGTGATGGCGCTCGATCACCACGAAGGCCGGGATCAGCACCACCCCGGCGATCAGCCCGCCGATCACCGTTGGCGAGCCCCAGCCCGACAGGCCGCCCTTGGAGATCCCCAACACCAGGCCGGTCAGCCCGACCAGGAAGGTCAGCGTGCCGGCGACATCGAACGAACGGTCCTCCGACCGGCCGCTCAGCTCTCGCAATACGAGCGCCGCCCAGAGGCTCCCGATGAGGCCGAACGGAACGTTGAACCAGAACACCCACGGCCACGATATGGCGACGAGCGCGCCGCCGAGGACCGGTCCGATGACGAGCCCTATCGCCGCGACCATCGTGTTCGTGCCCATCGCCAGCCCAAGCTGCTCGCGCGGGAAGGCGTCGGTGACGATTGCCGCGGCGTTGGCGAACAGGAAAGATCCGCCCACCCCCTGCGCGATACGCCAGAGGATCAGCTGGGTTCCGTTGGCGGCGAAGCCGGCGCCGAGCGACGCCGCGGCGAAGATCAAGAATCCGCCGATGTAGGCCTGCTTGCGGCCGAACTGATCGGACAGGCGCCCGGCGCTCAGCACGAGCACCGTGGAAGCGATCATGTAGACGAGAATCACCCATACGAGCTCGAGCAGGCTCGTGTGGAGGCTGCGCTCGAGGTCGGGTAGCGCGATGATCAGCGTGCCGGAGTTGATCGTGGCCAGCAGCATCCCGAGGCTCGTGCACGACAGCGCCCACCATTTGTAGGAGTCATGCCCGGCGTGCACGCCGACCCGGCGCCTTGCCCGCGGTGACGTTTGTCGAACTGTCGCCATCTACTGTGAAACCGTGCCCATTTTCGGTCGATCCTTGCAAACCGTTCGTCGGGGAACCTCGCTGTCCCCGACTGGTCGCGCGATCACCGAGAACTTTACGTTAACGTCAGTTTAGCAGCTCGGGCGGCTCGGCGGATGGGCCGGACCCGCGAGATCGGGTGGGCGCGGTCGCGCGAGGTCGGGGGCGCGGTCGCTCGAGGTCGGGCGCGGTCGCTCGAGGTCGAGTCGGCGCGGTCGCGCGAGGTCGGGTCGGCGCGGTCGCGCGAGGTCG
>JAFAXX010000100.1 GCA_019240655.1 Solirubrobacterales bacterium | reverse complement strand
GCGACGGGCTCGATCGATCCGCTGGTCAACCACGCGTCGCCGGCGTTGCCGCGGCACAGGTGCATCGCGGTGCGAACGTCGTGCGGCAGACCGTCCACGACTTGCCGGTCCACGCGGAGGATCCGTTCCAGATATTCCTCGTCGTCGAAACCCATCGCGCGCCATTTGGTTCGGTGGCGCTCGTTGACATAAAGGGGGTAGAAGGGGAAGTCGAACTGGAGGTAGCGGCAGCCGGCGGCGACGACCTCGTCGACGAACTCGCGCTGGAGCTTGACGAAGTGGCCGGCGAGTTCGTCGGGATCGCGGTAGGCCTTGTCGGTGATGCCCGGCGTCCACACGCCGTACCACTGGTACATCGAGGCCGCCGGCATCGTCACCTTGAACGGATGATCGGTGACCTGAGCCAGGAACTCAGCCTCGGCGACCAGCGGGTTGCCGACCTTCTCCAGGCGCGCGGCCACGGTCGGACGGCCCGGAGTCTCGAACGTCTGGCCACTGGCGTTCTCGAACACGATCATCTGCTGGTTGGGTTGGAAGCCGCGCAGGGCGACATCGACGCCGCCGGTAAAGAACGCGCGCCGGAACTCGCCGTCCGTCACCACGTCCAAGCCCGCGTCGATCTGCCGATCAACTGCATCGCGGATCAGCTCGTCCTCGAGCGAGCGCAGCTGGTCTGAAACGCCTCGACCCTCGGCCATCGCCACGTTCGCATCGGCGGTGGCGGCATCGTCGAGCCGCTCGAGCAGTGCTCGGGGCCGGAGCAGACTGCCGACATGCTCGGCCCGCGGCGGCCATCGGCGAGGCTTCAGCGGCGCTGTCTCCCCTTTCGCCGCGCTGTGGGCATCAGTCATGTGAACCCCCTTTCAACTTCAACGGGATCGCTGTGAGCCTTATGCGAGCAAGGTCGCGCGGCGCCATCCAACCTCCGCCGGCGGCGCCACACATAGATTGCGCTGGCGACCAAGCCCGGTGATCTCGCCCTCGATTACGTCACCGGGTCGTAGCCAGCGGTTGCCGTGGCGCCCGGCGTTGCCGGCCGGTGAGCCGGTCAGGAGAAGATCACCCGGGAGGAGCTGAGCGACGGTTGAGGCATAGCTCACCAGATCTTCGACGCCGTAGATGATGTCGTCCACCGACTCGTCCTGCATCACCTCGCCGTTGACTGCGAGCCGGATGCGGAGCGCCCGTGGATCCGGGACCAGCTTGCGGGGAACGATGTACGGGCCCGTGGGGAAGAAGGTGGGGCGGCTCTTGGTCATGAGGAAATCGGTCATCGGGAAGCCGGGGCGGTACATCACGTCACGGGTGCTGATGTCGTTGCCGATCGTGTAGCCGGCGACATACTCGATGGCTTCCTCACGACGCACGTCCCGGGCGTACCGGCCGATCACGACCGCGAGCTCGAGCTCCCAGTCGTGCTGCTCGCCGGGACCCCACAGGATGATGTCGTCCCGCGCCCCGCATATGGCGCTCGTCAATCCTGCGAAGACGAACGGATCCTCGACCTCGTGGCGGCGGCGCGTCGTCTCCTCCGCCTCGGCTCTGATCTCCTCGTCAGGGCGCTCATCGCCGCTGTTCTTGCGGAAGCTGACGGCGATCTCCCGGACGTGCTGGAAGTAGTTGGCGCCAGCGCACAGCAGCTGTCGCGGTTGCACCGGCGGCAGAGGCCGGAGCTCGGCGAGCGGCGTGCCGTCGTCGCCCGGTGCCTGCGCCAGCTCGCGCAGCTTCGGAAGTGCGGCGTCCCACTGCTCGAGCAGCGACAGCGTCGTGGTCTGGGCACCGAGGACGGACCCGAGATCGTGGACCTTCTCGTGCACCACAAGGCCGGCGAATGTCACGCCGTCGGCGGTGGCGAACGTGCCGAGGCCGAAGGGAATCAGCGTGCTCATGCCGGAGTCCTGACCAGCCGCGGGACGAGGGCGACGGCGTTGCCGTGGTCGATCGCGGAGCGCTCCTCGGCGGTCAGCAGCGCGAGCGCCGGCGCGGGGTCGCTCTCGCCGTCCGGAAGCTCCGCGTAGGGCCAATCGGTGCCGAACACGATGTGCTCGAGCGGTATCAGCTCGCGCGTGGCGGCGAGCGCAGGGGGGTTGGCGGAGAGGCCGGTGTCGTAGTACTGGCGCTGCAAGTAGGTGATCGCCCCCGCCGGCGCGGAGCGCGTGCGCTCGGGCTCCCGGCCGGCCAGCGACGCGAGGCGGTGGGCCAGAAACGGCGCCGCGCAGCCTAGGTGGGCGAACTGCATCCGAATCGACGGGTAGCGCTCGAACGTCCCCGAGAAGATCAGCTTCGCCAGTGCGCGGGTGGTGTCGAACGGGAATTCGTAGAGCCACATGGGATGCTCGCCGCCGAGCGGCAGCGCGTTTGGCGGCAGCGTGGGATGCACGAACACGTACGTGCCCCGCCGGTCGAGCTCCTCGAAAACCGCTTCCCACCGATCATCGCCGAGGTAGGTTCCGGCGGTGTTGCTGAACAGCATTACCCCGTCGAGGCCAAGCTCGTCGAGCGCATAGCCGAGCTCATCGATCGCCTCTGGGGCGTCAGGCAGCGGCAGCAAGGCCAGCCCGGCAAAGCGCGCCGGCGCGGAGCGAACGATCGCCGCGATCGCCTCGTTGGCGGCGCGGGCGGTCTCGTTGGCCCGGCCCTGGTCGCCGAGGTAGGCGCCGGGCGGCCCGGTCGAGATCGCGGCCGCGTCGATCTCATAGCGCTCCATCGTCGCGACGAGCTCCTCGAGCGGCGCGGCGGGAACGAACGGTCGGTTGCCGTCGGGAGCGATCAGCAGCTCCCGGTAGGCGTCGGGAATCACGTGCGCGTGCAGGTCGACGCGGGTCATGCGGCCGCACGCGAGCGAAGCCGACCGGGACGCGCCGGAGCCAGCGGGATGTGATCGGGGCCGGCTACGACCGCGTTACTCAGCGTCCCGATCCCGCCGACGGTCAGGGTCACGGTGTCACCGGGCCCGAGCGGCGGATACTCGTCGCGTCCGTGGCGGCCCCACATCTCGAGCAGGCACCCCGCGCCGCAGGTCCCCGATCCCAGAACGTCTCCGGTGCGGACCCAGGTGCCCCGTGAGGCATAGGACACGAGCTCTTCGAAGCTCCACGCCATGTTGGCCAGGGTGTCGTCGCCGATCTCGCGGTCGTTGACGAAGGCGCGCAGGTCGAGGTCGAGACGGTCACCCTCCCGGTAGCGCTCGAGCTCGTCGGCGGTCACGATCCATGGCCCCAGGGTGTTGGCGAAGTCCTTGCCCTTGCAGATCCCCAGCCCGAGCCGCATCTCGGCGAGCTGGAGATCGCGGGCCGACCAATCGTTGAAGATCGTGTAGCCGGCGATGTGGGCCGGCGCGTCGCCCGGCCGGACGTTCGACCCGGGGCGCCCGATCACCGCCGCCACCTCGAGCTCGAAATCCAGATCGATGCATCCGGGCGGCACCGGGACCTCGGCGCCGGGCCCGTTGACCGCGTGGGGGTTTGAGAAGTAGCAGAAGGGCGACTCGTACCAGACGGCTGGAACCGGCTCGTCGGTCCGACCCATGCGCACACCCTCGATGTGCTGTTCGAACACGGAGAAGTCACGCACGGTCGGCGGCTGAACCGGAGCGAGCAGGCGCGCGTGCTCGAGCGCGACCTGATCGCCGGCGCCGGAGGCGATCTCCTCGCGATGCTCGGGATCGGCCGCCAACAAGTCGAGAACCGTCACGTCGGGCGCCAGCAGCGAGGCGCTCGAGCCGTCAGCCGAGACGATGGCAGCGCGAACCGCGCCGTCGATCTCTATCCGCGCGATCCGCACGTCCAACCTCCCTCGTCGCAGCGTCGTGCGCCGTTGATCCGCATCTCAAACCTCCGTCGTTGTCGCCAGGCGCGGGGCCATGGTCAGCTGATCGCGCACGCCGAGCCCGTCCAACACCGTTCGCTGAAGGTCCTCGCTGACCGCGTTCAAGCCTTCGGCGCGCTGTGCTCCCCAGCCGACGGTCGTGCGCAGGGGGCGGCTGCCGGCGGGACGCTCGATCAGCTCCGCGATCGCCGCGGCCACCTCGCGCGGGTCTCCCGCCGCCGGTCTGCGTGACTGCATCTCCCGGCTCAAGCGGCCGAGCTCCGCGTACTCAGCGGCCCGGCCGGCGTCCGCGGGCGCGGCCGATGCGGCCTTCTCAAAGAACCGGGTCGCATAGACACCCGGCTCGACGATGACCGAGTCGACCCCGACGGCGGCGAGCTCGTAGCGGTACGTCTCGGCGATCGCCTCGACCGCGCCCTTGGTGGGCTGTACGGACCGTTGAAGGGCAGGACGAACCGGGCGAGGGCGCGAAGCGATACCCCGTTCATGCTGAGCCCGCGGTCGAGAAGGTCCTGTTCGTCGGCCCGCGGGCCTTTGCGCCGCCACCGCGCTGACCAAACGGGGCGTCGAGGTGGAGGTCGCCGAGATCAACGCAGAGATCCGTCGCATGCATCAATGCACTGCGCCCTCGCGCCATGGATTTGCCACCGCGGCATCGGGAGGTCGGGGCGGCGCCGCGGGTGGAAACGCCTCGGTCATCGAGTCCGGCATGCCGGCGTTGCGGTACATCGTGTTCGATCCCTGCGAAGGGACCCACTTGACCGGCTCCCAATCGGGCTGATAGTTGCGATAGCCGCCCGAGTTGATCTCAAGCCGGATGCCGCCGGGCTCGCGGAAGTAGAGGTAGGTCTGCTCGCCCATGCCGTGGCGGCCCGGGCCGAATTCGATGTGCGTCCCCGCCTCCATCAGAACATCCGCGGCCCGAAGCACGTCCTCGACCGTGTCGACCCAGAAGGCCAGGTGGTTGAGCCGGCCGGGAACCTCGCTGAAGTCGATGACCAGCCCCAGATCGTGCGACTTCTCATTGGTGGTGACCATCGAGAACACGATCAAGTCGGGGTTGTCGTCGAGTGCGGTGTACTCCATGAAGCGGTACCCGAGCGTGTCCCGATACCACTCACTGTCTTCGTAGGGACGGTGTGTGTTGACCGTGATGTGGTCGAGCTGGCGCGGGGCAGCTCCGCGTGGTGAATGCTTCTGCGGGCGCGCCGGGAAGGCCGATCGCTTGTCGGCCGGCGCTGAGTAGCGCTCGACCTCCCAGAAGAGCTCCTGGACGTGCCCACCCGGACCGCGGTAGCGAAAGGCCGGGCCGTGACCCCGCTGCCCCTCGCTCCAACCCTCGCCCACGCCCGCCTGCTCGAGCCGCGCCACCGCTCGCTCGAGCGCGTCGGGACCCTCCGCGCGCCAGCCGATATGACCCAGCGCCGGCTGCGGTCCCTCGGTGAGCTGCACCGTGTAAGTGGCGAAATCCCCCCAGCAGCGCAAGTAAATCGACGACCCGTCGCGTTCTGTCTGGTCGAGGCCCAGGACCTCGGTGAAGAACCGCAACGACTCATCCAGCGTCGGCGTCAGCAGCTCGACGTGCGCGAGCTGCGAGATCAAGCGTTCGGACATGGCCTCTCCTCGGGAACTTCTGCGCTTTCCGATCTGGGCGCACACTCAACCACAAAGCACCTTTGGATGCAAATATTGTCTTGCATCCAAACAGGTCTCTGGATATTGTCTGCGGCGATGCAGTCGTAGTCGGGTCGGCCCGTTGCGGTCGTCGAGAGGAGAGGACGATTGATGGAAGCTCGTGTCGCCTCAGCGACGAGGTCCGTGGTCTACCGGGCCGACGTCGTGGGGTCGTTGCTCCGACCGCCGGGGTCGGAGTGCTGCTCGCGGGGTTCTCAGGCTCGGCCGACGCAACGGTCGGGACGCAGCCACGGCTATTCCGTCGGAGACCGGCAGATCGCGTTCGGGCTCGCGATCCTGGTTGTGGTGGCCGGGTACGGTCGCGACGTCCGACTGAGGGACCGCGTATGACCGGGCATCGTTTGGAAGGGGTGCTCGAAACGGACCAAGTCCCCCGTCGGTCCAGAGATGGCAAGCATCTCGTGCTCGTTCACGAGCGGCTGCGCGACGCCATTCTCCGCGGAGAGGTCCCGGCCGGCCACACCACGACGCAGGCGAAATTGGCCAGTGACTTCGGTATCGGCCGCACGCCACTGCGCGAGGCGCTACGGATGCTCCAGCGGGAAGGCCTGGTCGTGTCCGAACCCAACCGGCGGGTGCGAATCGCAGAGCTGTCGGCCTCAGACGCCGAGGAGCTCTACGTGATGCGGATCTCGCTCGAGGCGGTGGCCGTTCGGATCACCACGCCGCGGCTGATGTCCGCCCATCTCGCCGAGCTCGAGGGTTTGCTGGCCCAAATGGCCCACTACATGCAGGCGAACGACAACATCGGATTCCGCAAGCCCCACCGCGCATTTCACCTTCTGCTGGTGTCCGGCTCCGGCGACCGCGGGATGGAGACGATCGGACAGCTGTTCGATCACGCCGAGCGCTACCGCGTCGCATTCGGGGCGAACACGCCCGCGGTGTCAGCAGAGCGACGGGTCGAGCACCGGAGCATCGTCGACGCGGTGTCAGCACGCGACGCCGATCGCGCGGCATGCCTCCTGGTCGCCCATTACCTGCACACAGCGGAGCTGATCCTGGCCGGCCTGGATCCCAGCTACGACCTCACCCGCCTGCGCACCGCGATCGAGGCCATCGCTCCGGGCGCAGACCGCGCGCTGCGCCAAATCACGCGGCGCGCCAATCCCGCCAAAGATTGAACCCCCGAACTCAGGCTGGCCACCGAGGAAGGTGCGTACGACATGCCCATCGTCGATCTGTCCGTCCCCCTCCAACCGCGCCCCGACGAGCGCGACTTCGTCCGGATCGAGATCGAATACGCCGACCACGCTATGGCGCGGCCGCCATCGAGCAAATGTTCGGCGTGCCGCCACAACTACTGCGCGACGGCGAGGGATGGGCGATCGACGCCTTCAAACACGGCCGCGACGCCTTCTACGAGCGGGACGACTACCCAGCCCGCGGCCCGGGCGTGACGGCGGCAGC